>NZ_JBMPQB010000005.1:0-329594 GCF_049725185.1 Pseudactinotalea sp. Z1748
GGGGGGGACGTCAGGCGGCCATCGCTCTGACGGGCAGGATGGCATCGAGCAACTGCTGGGTGTAGGGGTGTTCGGGATTGGTGAAGATGGACTCTCGATCGCCGTACTCGACGATCTCTCCCTTTCGCATGACCGCGACGGCGTCGGACATCTTCTCCACGACGGCCAGGTTGTGGGAGATGAGCAGATATGCCACGCCCAGGCGCTCCTGGATCTCGTTCAGCAACTCCAGAATCTGGGCCTGGATGGACACATCCAGGGACGACGTCGGTTCATCGCAGATCAACACGTCCGGGTTCGGGGCCAACGCCCGGGCGATTGCGATCCGTTGCTGCTGTCCACCGCTGAACTGCTGGGGGTAGCGCTGCGCGTCGTCAGGGGAGAGTCCGACCAGTCGCAGCAACTCGGCCGCGCGGTCATCACGTTCGTCCTTGGTGCCGATCTTCTGCAGTCGCAGGGCCTCGGTGATGTTGGTGCCGGCGGTGTACTGCGGGATGAGGGAGCCGTAGGGATTCTGGAACACCATCTGCATCCGGTTGCGCAACGTGTGTGACTCCTTGGAGTGCACATTCACCCCGTCGAGGGAGACCTTGCCCTCATCCAGACCGTGCAGGCCCATCACGAGGCGGGCTACGGTGGACTTCCCGCTGCCGCTCTCCCCGACCAACCCCAGAGTGCGCCCGGGCCTGATCTGGAAACTGACGTCCTGCACGGCCGGGACATCCCCACCGGCGGTATGGAACGTCTTGTGCATATGCTCGGCGACGATGATCGGTTCGGATTGTGCGGTGGCGTCCCCGGTCGCCTCGGTGGAGTCCGCCGGCGTGATGGAGCCGGTGGTGCGGGAGGTGTTCCGGGCGGTGCCCACCTCCAGCGTCGCCGAGAGCAGCATCTTGGTGTAGGAGTCCTGCGGATCATCCAGGACCTGTGCGATGGTGCCCTTCTCGACGACCTCCCCCTGGTTCATCACCAGGACGTCGTCACAGAACCGCCGGGCCACGCCGAGGTCGTGGGTCACCATGATCATCCCCGTGCCACCCTCCTTGATCTGTGCCAGCAGGTCCAACACCTGGGCCTGCACGGTCACGTCCAGAGCGGTGGTGGGCTCGTCGGCGATGAGAAGTTTGGGGGAGGAGATGATGGCCATGGCGATCATCGCGCGTTGACGCATGCCGCCGGAGAACTGGAAGGGATACATCGAGGCCCGATGTTCCGGTTCGGGGATGCCCACATCCCGCAGGGCCTCGATCGCCCGGGACCGGGCCTGCCGTCTAGAGCAGAGTTTGTGCCATGTGAGCGCCTCGGCGAGTTGCTTGCCCACCCCGATGGTTGGGTTCAGCGCCTCCATGGCGTTCTGAAAGACCATCCCGATCTCCCGCCCGCGCACCTTGCGAAGGGCGCCGGGAGACATGGTGAGCAGATCGGTACCGCGGTAGCGGACCTCGCCGTCGAGGATCTTTGCCGTCTTGGGCAGCAGCCGCAGGAGCGAGCGCACGGAGACACTCTTTCCGCTTCCGGACTCCCCCACGATCGCCAGGGCGCGCCCTTCTTCCAGGGTGAAGTCCACGCCGTCGGCGGCCACGAACGTGCTGCCGTCGGGCCGGCGGAACCCAGTCCGCAAGCCTTTGACCTCCAGCAGCGGGCTGACCGGTTCCTGGGCATTCTGAGGGCGTGTGTTCACCCTTCCTCCTGTGTGACGTCGAAGGCATCGCGGACACCGTCACCGATCCAGGTGAAGGCCAGCAACGTGACGGCGAACGCCAATGCGGGGGAGAGGACCATGTGCGGCATCGACGTGGCGTAGCGGACCCCCTCGTTGATCATCGCCCCCCACGAGGGCATGTTGGCGATCCCCAGACCGAGCAGCGATAGACCCGCCTCGGTGGTGATCGCGGCCGGTACGGCGAAACTTGTCGTGACCAGCAGCGGACCCAAGGCGTTCGGCAAGATGTACCGGGTGGCGATCGTGGGGCCTTTCGCCCCCATGCCCTTGGCTGCCTCAACGAACTCACGCTTCTTGATCGTCATCACCTGGGCACGCATCAACCGGGCCTGGGTGACCCACCCGGCGACCGCGATCGCGGCCATCACCGCCCAGAAACTGCGGCCGAAGACCGTCACCAGCAGCACTGCGAACAGGTACCCCGGGAAGGCGTACATCACGTCGGTGATGGCCATCAGGAGCGACTCGATCTTGCCCCCGCGATACCCGGCGGTGACACCGATGAGCAGGGCTGCCACGACCGAGATGATCTCGGCCACCACGGCGACCATCAATGCGGTGCGGAATCCGAAGATCATCCGGGACAGGATGTCCCGCCCGAGCACGTCGGTGCCCAGCGGATGCCCGGGGGTACCGATCCCGGCGAGGGTCTGGCCGTAATTCGTCGTGGAGTGGTGGTAGGGAGCCAGCACCGGAGCGAAGATTGCCACCAGTGCGATGACCACCACAACCCACAGGCTGATGAAGGCCAGCCGGTTGCGACGGTACCTAGCCCAGGCTCTTGACCACGGTCCTATTCCCTTGACCTTCGTCTGCTTCGGGGTCGGAGATGGCTGTTTTTCTGCGGTTTCGACTGCCACGGAGCTTACGCCCACTTTCTGCGCGTACGCGCGGGTCGAGAAGGCCGTACACGAGGTCGACGATCAGGTTGGTGACCATCAGGATGATGGCAAAGAACAGGGTGGTGCCCATCAGCAAGGGCATATCCCGGCTGGTCGCGGCCTGGGTGAAGGCCAGACCCAGCCCGGGGATGCGGAACATGGTCTCGATGAAGACGGTGCCGGTCATCAACGCGGCCAGCATCGGACCGCTCACCGTCACCAGGGGAATCAAGGAGTTCCGTAGGACGTGCTTGATGATCACGACCCGGTACTTGCCCCCCTTGGCCAGGGCTGCGGTGACATACTCCTCCCGCAGGGTGTCCAGCACTGAGGAGCGAACATAGCGGGCCAGGACGGCCAGTGGGCCCACGGCCAGGGCAAGGACCGGTAACACCAGGTGTTCCGGCCTCGACCATCCGGCCGCCGGCAACACCCGCAACCAGCCGGAGAAGATCAGGATCAGGAACACCCCGACCAGGTAACTCGGGAGCGCGTTGCCCATGGTCAGCACGAACATCGAACCGGTGTCCCACAAGGACCGCTGACGCAGTGCCGCGAGCACCCCGATCGGGATGGAGATGGCCAGGGCCAACGCCGTGGCCAGCACGGCGAGGGCACCGGACACCGGGAACCCCTGGGCGATCAGTTCCTCCACGTTCTGCGCCGGGTACCGGTAGGAGGGACCCAGGTTCCACGTCAGCGCCCCGCGCATGAAGATGAGGTACTGCTGCCAGGCCGGGACGTCCTCGCCGTAGCGGGTGGCGAACTCACCGGCCACGGCCTGCATCTGCTCCCCGGCCATACCGGTCGCCCCGGAACTGGCTCGTTGGATGTCCGCGAAGTTGCCCGGGGCCATCTGCAACAGCGTGAAGGCCAGCATCGACACCGCGATCAGCGACAGGAACATGCGGACCAGCCGGCGACCGATGAATCCGATCATTCCCATGGGCACCCCTGCTTCCTCATCGTCGGCCGCTGGTCAGCCGGGCGGGGCCGCCCGGCTGACCAGGATGTCGCGGACAGGAGTATCACTCCGCATCCTCATCAACCGACAGGTCCTTGAAGTAGTAACTATCAGCCTGAGCGCGGAGTTCCAGGCCCTGGACGTGGGGTTGGGCGATGACCACCGAGGAGTTCCAGACCACCGGGATGAAGATCTCCGCTTCCTCTCGCAGCCCGGCAGCCTCCTTCAGAATCTCCTGCTGCTCGGCCTCATCGACCGTCGCCCCGGCATCCTCGACGCGTTCGGCGTAAGCCTGTGCGCTCGGGTCCGACATCGTTGCCAGGGTGTTCTCGGTCTGCTCGTTGCGTTCCGTTGCGGACAGGTCGGGGTCCTCGTTGATCTCGTAGAACTGCTCGTAGCCCTCATCGGTCAGGGCGAACTGCCGCGTGAAGTTCGGGTCCCACAGTTGCTGGACCTGGTAGGGCCAGGTGCTCACCCCGGAGAACGAGCCGTACCAGAAGCCGAGGTAGTCCTCATCGTGCAGTTCGGCCCGTCGCTCGACGTAGACGCCGACCTCAACCACGTCCTTGACGACGTCGATCCCTAGGTTGGTCTGCCAGGTGTCGATGATCGCGTCCAGTTGGGCGAAGTCGGATCCGGCGAGAAGGTGCAGGGTGGGGAATCCCTCCCCGTCGGGGTAGCCGGCGTCGGCCAGCAGTCGCTGGGCTTCCTCGACTGCCTCATCCCCCCACATCGGATCGTGGGCGGCGATGTCCTCGCTCCAGTCCGGCACGATCGGGCTGACCAGCGTCGATGCGGGTTCGGTGGTCTCGGAGATCCCCGCGATCTCATCCCGGCCTATGCCCAGACTCAGCGCGGAGCGAATCTGGGGGTCTTCCAGCAGCGTGTTCCTGCTGTGCAGCCGGGCAAGGTAGGTGGTTCCGGAATTCTCCAGCAGGTTGACGTGCTCGCTCAGTTCCGGGTCGTTCATGAAACGCGCGATGTCGGCGGGCTCCCCGAGTCCCTGGATGTCTACCTCGCCGCTCTCGTAAGGGACTGTGGTGGTGATCGAGCCCTGTTCGATGAGTTGGACGTCGATGCTGTCCAGGGCGACGTTCTCGTTGTCCCAGTACTCGGGGTTACGCTCCAGGCGCATCGAGGAGTTCGAGACCCAGTCCACCAGGTTGTAGGGGCCGTTGCCGCGCCAGTTCTCCGGCTGCTGCCAGTTCTCGTCGCCGTCGATGGCTTCCGGATGCAGCGGCAACATGGAGGGGTGGGTCAGACCCATCACGAAGCCGGGGTTAGGTGCTTCCAGGGTAAATTCCAGCGTGGACTCGTCCAGAGCCTCGATGCCGACCTCCTCGAAGTCCTCCACGGCGCCGGAACTGTATCCGGTGGCGTTGAGGATGCCGAGGGTGGCCTGGTAGGAGGATGCTTCGGTGGTGACCCCGCCCGGTCCACGGTCGGGATCGAGGAGTCGCTCATAGGTGCGCACGAAGTCCTCGGCGGTGATCGGGTCGCCGTTGGACCAGTTGGCGTCCCGCAGGTGGAAGGTGTGGGTCAGTCCGTCCTCGCTGACCTCCCAATCCTCGGCCACAGCCGGGCGCACATCGGTGCCATCAGGGGTCTGCAGCACCAGGCCCTCCAGCAGACCCTTCTGAACCAGCCACATGCCGAACGTGATCGACTGGGGGTCGATGTGGGCGAAGTTGGTGGCGTGGACCGTGATATGACCGCCCTGCTCAGCCGACTCTCCGTTGTCACCGCCGCCCTCATCGATACCCGAGCCGCCGTTGCCGAACAGGTTGCATCCGGCCAGTACCAGCGCGGCGGCACTGGTGGCCGCAACGGTGCCGACAGTCCGGCGCACCGAGCGCTTTGTGGTGGTGGGTGGGGGTTGCATCGTTATCCTCCTTGATACGATCCCAAGATAATTGGGACTGTCCGAAACTGCTTTAGGGAACCGACACTATGTCGGCTAGTCCGAGGGGTCAAGATCTTGTTGGTCACGAGTTGGTGACGGATTGCGGAGCAGCAGGGCGCTGCAGTGCCGGTCCGGCCACCATGTCGGTGATCGCCTCGAGCACAACGCTCTCCACCGACGGGGCCAGGGCTGCCGGCATGCCCATGTAGAACGGGGCCTCCTCGGGCTCATAGCCGCCTTCTGCGTGCTCACCCGCGCCCATCAGGTAGGTCGTCATCCCGTCGGTGTAGCCCATCGGGAGGCAGGTGTGTCCGCTGACCCTCTTGGCATGGAGCCCGAAGAGGCTGAATGGCTCAGCCGGCATCGCCAGCAATCGCAGGCGCTCGCTGAGGTCTACCCGGACCATGTCGAGGAAGGGTGTACGCGTGTACCGGTCGGGGTGGTCCAACATCAACCGGGCCCACTCACCGATGTAGTCATCGTTTGCGGCCAGGCGCCGCAAACCACTCACCGCGATGCGGTCCTGGAGGGGCAGGTCCACCTGCGCTCGGCTCAAATTGACCCGTGGGCGTCCGGCATCCTGTGCTGCTCCGAAGGCGAGCCGAGCCGTGCCGGCCAGGTCCTGGCCCATCCGGTCGATCTCGGGTTGCCCCCCGTCGTGGAACGACCCAGCGGGACCGTACCGGTCGGGGTTGACGTCGCCGCAGCAGCCCTGCAGATACATCACCACCGGTGCGATGTCGGACTCCAGTTCGGTGGTGAGTGCACCGGGAAAGTCCGAACTGAATGCGTGCCCGTGATGCACCACGGGATGGCAGGCGAAGTGCACGAACGCTGCTACGCTCTGCCCGGCCTCGTCGACGAACCGCACCGCAGTCAGTTCCCGATCGATCGGTGTGCTCGGCAACTGCCCGGCCGTGCGTGCCCAGCGTCTGTTCACGCTCACGTCTGCCATGGCACGCCCGATCTCGATGCGTACAGGTGTGCGTTCGCCCAGAGCTGCTTCGATACTGGCCAGGGTTGTCCGGCGGAGGTGATCGACGTAGTTCGGATCCACCGTCCCGAGGGAGGGCGTCATGTACCGGCACGTCTGCGGCCCGGAGTGGGTGTGTGTTGCGTGTAGCACCAGGTTCTGCTCGGGGATGTCGAAGTGGGCGCGGACCTGCGTGCGCAGCGTCCGGACCAGTTCGTCGCTCCACCACAGCAGGTCGGCCCCGACGATCACCACGGGTGACTCGTTGCGCGCGCCCAGGACGAAGGTTCGCAACTGCAACGGGCTCAGTACCGTCTCGGCCGGCCCGAGCGCCGCTCGGCTCGCGTACCCGGCCAAGGACGTGGGTCCGGGTGGCGTGATATCGGCCCGGTGGGTCCCCAGCAGAGTCATGAGCGCAGCAGCCAGGAACTGTGGCCCACGGGTAGGTCGACGCCCAACTCCACGAACTGGTGGCCGTGCCGCTGCACAGTCCGCACCCGCACATCCTCGGTGTCGGGTTGTACGCCTTCGGGTAGGGCCAGAATGAGCGCGGCACCGGGAACGGCGCTGGGCGTGTGGGCGCGCACCTGCCAACCCTGGTGGACGCGCTCGACGTGCACGCGCACGTCACGGCGGGTGCGCTCCCAGGTGTTGATCTCCTCGGCCGTCCACCATGGCATCCCGCGCTCGCGTGCCGCCTCGGCGACCTCGACACAGGCTTGCGTGGTCAATGGGCGTTTGCGCAGGTGCGGCCCGTGGAACAGGAAGTGGGCCACGCCGTGCTGGTCCTGCGCACCATCGAGAATGACATCTCGGACCGAGATGTGGCCCGCCCACGCGAGATCCTGGGTGTGCAAGGGAAGGTTCAGCACGTCATGGAACGCCTCATCGTGGCCTGCCGGCCGCAGCGGGAAGGACACATGGGCGGTGCCGAACGGGAAGCCGATGGTGCCCTGCTTGCTGGGCCCGCGGGAGGAATCGATCTGAATCCCCACCCGCTCGCACCACGTGTAGAACTCCGTCCAGCCCTCCCAGCGGGTGTAATGGTTCTTGTTGGACACGATGTCTTCGCGTCCGCTGATCGCCTGTGCCCAGGCGTACTGGGCGCGTAGTTGCGGCCACCCCCAGTGGGCCAGGTCGGAGTCCGCCATCGCGTTGTAGTGCAGGGACTGCTCATGTCCGGCGTCGGTGATGTCGGTGAGCACCTCCTGGCCATAGCCGCCCGGGTAGACCTGGTGCCACGTCACTTTGACGCCGGCGGCGGCGAACGCCTCGAGTGCGGCGCGCCCGTCGGCCGGGTCATTGCCATCGGCGTCGTGTGACATGTGTGCGATCGCGTCGATGCCGGCCGGCCAGTAGTCGAGCCACGCCAGGCCCGCCCCGGTGTGCGCCGTGCCTTGCCACAGCGCTTGGAGCAGCAGGGATCGCCACCAGTCCGCATGCGGCTGGTCGAAGATCGGGACGGCCGACGGCGGGGGATAGGTATGGGTGTAGTCCGAGGGTAGGCCCGGCTCACCGGGGGGCATGGCACGATCCTCTTCGAGGTCCAGGGCCAGACCGTCCTCGGCCTTGAGGATGTCGTCGTCGATGGGCGCGGTGCCATCGGAGGAGGGGGCCCCGTCTCCCCTCACCGGGTAGCCCTGCTGGATCCGGCAGATGGAGTACCACAGGTCCACCCCGAAGGTGAGGACCATTCCCGCACCGGCGGTGGACCGCGTGATCGCCGCGCTGCCATCTTCGAACGTCGCCAGCACCTCGGCGTGCTCGTCCGGGTGCAGGGCGTGCCCGCGCAATGCTCGCACCGGGCGCGGGGGGCGCTGGGCCCAGCCTTGGCCACAGGTGACCAGTCCCGGCGCTGCGGGTACTGCGCGGGCCACCCCGGCGACGTTGGCCAGATCGCCGGGCTCGCCGGTGATGACCATTGCTCCTCCGTCCCGCACCCAGGTCGCCAGTGCCCGGGCGGGCTCACCGTGAACCGGTTCGGTGACGAGCACCACGCCTCCTGGGCGTAAGGCATCGGGAGAATCGGCGAGTCCGTAACTCATGCCGGCGTGGGACAGAACCTCGCGGGCATAGGCGGCCCAGGGTACGTCCTCACCGTTCGACTGGCTGTGGCTCAACAGGGTCAAGGCTGGTGCGTCATTGCGATCTTCTGAGGTCACAGGGCATAGCCTGCACGATCAGAGGCTATTTAGGCAAGTCCGAATCAAGAGTTTCGGAGACGCTCAATAATCAGGACTCGAGCCGCTCATCCAGAAGTTGATACCGCACCGGGGGTCGGCCCACCTTCTGTTGCCGCGCTGGGGGCATCGGCCAGGCGAGGCCGGCGTCGACCAGAGTGTGCAGGGTGCGGCGTGCGGTGCGGAGCGTGACCCCCTGGAGTTTGGCGATCCGCTCGGCGTCCACGACGCGATTGGCGTCGCCCTGAGCATCCAGGGCTTGCACGATGCTGCGCAGCGTCCTGTCGTGCTGGGTGGTGGCCGGCGCCTGCTCCGGCGCCGGACCGGCCCCGGAGGCAGCTAGGGAGATCGGCCCTCCGTTCGGCCCGATGAGGAAGGCGCGATCCCCGGGTTGTTCGGCGGAGCGGTTGACCGCGGCCTGGGCATGTTCCTCCGCCTCGACCGTGGTGCGTCCCAACCCGATCCCTACCTCGGCCTCGATACCCAGCGCGTTCGAAATGTTTGCGAGGAAGGGTGCGCGCTGCAGATCGTCGGTGCCGGCGCGGAGTGAGCCCATGGTGGTGATGATGAGGAAACTCTGCTCGTCACGTTGGAGCACGGCTGCGTCCATCCGACGGGCGTCATGGAGCAGCGTGCGGTGCAGCGAGAGTTTGAGTTCCTGGAACCAGAAATTGCTCGAACTCGTCCGGTTCGGCAGGGCGGAGGCGGGCAGTCGCACGATCACGATCGCGATCCGGGAGTCTTCCATCCGGGCGCCGCTGCCGAGCAGCCTGGCGGTGCGCAGGGCGTTGCGCATCGTCAACGGTGCGGGCGCCATGATGAGGTTCGGGATTCCGGCCTCGGTCAACGTTTCGGTGACCCAGGGGACGGTGGTGATCGCGCCGCTGGTGTCGCCCGCCTCGTAGCCTGCTACATGGAAATCCAGGAACTGCTCGGGTGAGACCGACTCGTGGTACTCGATGACATGTACGTTCGTCATCTCCACACCGAGTTCGGAATAGGTCTCGCGGACCTCCCGAGTGGTCACCGAGTCGATGCTGACGCGGGCGGTGTCGACCGTTCCGCTCAGGGCGCCACGCAGCAAGGCGGTCGGCAGCGCGACGCCACCGGTGGGGATGAAGGTCGCCGGGACCGGCAATGACCCGCCCGAGGTGGCGAGGTCGTAGGGCAATGGCCCGGAGAACAGCAGCACATCGACGTTCTCGGCGATTCGTAGCGCTTCCCCTCGCACACCGGCACCCGTGTTGTCGGAGGCCGCCATGAGTCGATAGGGGGCGCGGGCCTCGGTGCGCGCGACAGCGGAGATGCGGTTGATGAAATTCTCCGCGCCGATCACCCCTATCGTGACATCTTCGAACGCCGGTCCAGTTTCTCGGTCCTTCATTTGCCCCTCCTACTCCCGTCCGCTCGAGGGTAGCGCTTCCGAGCGAGGCAATGAGAATTGCAGCGAAGTGATAAAGCGTGAACTGGTCGACCCGAATTGCGCTGACGTCGGGCCGAATCGACGCTCCTGGTGGTTGCGCCACTGGCGAGGATTACGGGTCGGTTCGGAGCAGGTGTGCATGCTGGTCGTGGTGTTTAGGCTAGCCAGGCGTCCCGGTTGGTGGCGATGAAGTTCTCGTCGAGCAGGTCCGGGTAGCGTTGTCGGACGTGGGTGATCTTCTCGGTTTGCCCGGGGGAGAGTGTGTCGGTGCCCAGGGTGGTGGTGGTGGGGATCAGGCCTTGTTGGTGTAGTACTTCGTTGACGCCGGGGACGCATCCGGCGAAGTTGTGGTCGACGTCGAAGACGGCGTGGTTGATCTCGACCATGTCTGATGCTTCAGCGAGCAGTTCCAGGGGCACTTGGCCGGCGGTGACGGCTTGGTTGGCTTTGGTGACCTGGTGGGCTGCGGCGCGGGTTCCCACGGCCCATTGGCCGAGTAGGCCGCCGGTGGCGCGGATTTGGCGTTGTTGTCCATTGATGGTGCGCTGGTAGGGGGTGATCAGGTCATGCACGATCGCGTCGTCGTTGCCGGTCAGAAGCGCTATCTGGTCCCAGCGGTCATGCTCCAGGAGGGTTTGGGCAACATCGCCGGTGCAGTACCGGTTGAACGGGGCGGTCTTGACTCCCACGACCGCTTCGATGTCGAACAGGGCGCGCCAGTAATCCCGGCTCAGCAGGGCCCCGCCCACTGCGGGTTGGAGGTAGAAGCCGATCACCGGCATCACCTCAGCGACGGCGGCGGCTCGTTCCAGCAGGGTCTGTTCACTGGTGTTGCTCATGCCCCACGGGCTGAGCAGGGCCGCGTGGTAGCCCAGGTCCTTGGCGATTTGTGCTTCGGCGACTGCTGCCGGGGTGTCTCCGGTGAGGCCGGCGACCATGATCGGTTCGGAGGGGTGGTTCGCGGCGGTCTCGGCGGCCAGGTGCCACACCTGTGTGAGCATGGCGGGGTCGTGGTGCAGTTCGAACTGGGTGGTGTGTACCGCCACGGCCAGGCCGTGGGCGCCGGCATCGAGGTAATACCTGGTCAGGGCGCGCTGGGCGGTCAGGTCGAGGCTGCCGGATTCGTCCAGGGCCAACGGGTGGGCTGGGATGACCACCCCGGAGCCCAGTCGTGCGGCCAGGTCGGTGCTCATCAGAATTTGCCCTCTCGCTGCTGGAACTTGGTGGCCTTGCCCAGTTGCCGCCCGCCCTCGGTCACCCACCGGGCCACCATCTCCACCACGCGGCGCATCGGGACCGTGGGGTAGCCGTACAGATCGTGGCAGTGACTGGCGTCGGAGAGCAGGGCATCGGTGGACTCGGTTCCGGTGAACTGCACCTCGGTGCCCATTGCGGCGGCCAGCCAGGTAGCCAGGCGGCGCACCGAGACGGTCTCGGGGCCGGTGGCGTTGAGGATGTGCGGGGGAGTGCCGGCCAGTTCCACCGACCGTAGCGCCCAGGCGGTGGCATCTTGCTGCCAGACCACGTTGACCGCGGGCATGGTGACGTCGATGGGCTCACCATCGGCGATCTGGGTGGCGAGGTCGGCGATGACGCCGTAGCGCAACTCGCAGGCATAGTTGAGCCGGAAGATGGTCACCGGGGTGTTCCAGGTGTGCGCGGCGTGGGAGAAGATGCGCTCACGAGCCAGGCAGGACTGGGCGTACTCACCCACCGGTTCGGGGGCGTCGTCCTCGGTGGACCCACCGGCAGATAACGGACGCAGCGGGTAGACGTTGCCGGTGGAGTAGACCACCGAGGGCACCCCCCGGTAGCGGTCGGCTACCAAGGCGGGCATCGCCGCGTTGGACCACCACGTCTGGTGCTCGGCGCCGGTGGTGCCGAACTTCATCGCCGCCAGATAGATCATCGCCGCGGCATCGGGCAGGGCCGCGTAGTTCTCCGGTTCGGACAGGTCCGCGGACTGCACCACGATGCCGGCCTCGCTCAGCCGCTGGCGCACCTCGGGATCGGAAAACCGGGAAACCGCGACCACCCGGGCATCCGAGCCCACCTCATCCAGGGCACGCCGGGCCATCATCGCCATCGTCGGCCCGATCTTGCCACCGGCACCCAACAACACCACGTCACCGCCGGTGGCCTGCAGCGCCTCGCCCACCCCGGGCAGCGGGGTGGACAGATAGTCCTCCAACTCGGCCTCAGTGGCGGGGTGGATCTCCGTGGCCGGACCGGCATGTGGTGGAGTGGTCACCATTGCTCCTTCGTTGAGATAACTGCGGCGCGAAACACTCAGCAGAAAAGGCTTTCTCAGCCTAATGGGGTGACCGCACGATGGTCAACATTTCGACGAGACTCCATGTCCCGCTAAAACCTTGACTTTGGAAGGGGGATCTCCTAACCTGCCATGCAACCGATTGCAAACAAGGACACGGACGTCCTTGGGAGGAGAGCCATGAGATACGGCCGTATTGAAGGCACAGTGTCGCATAGCACAAATGCTCGATCCACAACGTGGATGGGGCTGTCTGTCCTGTCGCTGGCGGTTGCTCTGGTAGCCGGCGGGGCGGCGTCGGTTGGCGCTGCGCCGATTGACGAGTATACGGAGGTAAGCCTCGGCACGCCTATCGAGGGTGTGACGTCGCCGATGGTGAGTTTTACAACCGCTCCGGATGACAGGCCGGAAGCCGTCTATGTAGCTAACGGTGAACCAGCGATGGCCTCGGTGGTGGACGTGCGCACTGGTCAGCGGCGTTTCAGTCAGCCTTTAGATGGGGTCACCGCATCTTGGGGTTCGAAGGTCGCGCCCAACGGTGATGTCTACATCGGTACCCAACGGACGTCCGGGGAACTCTATCGGTATCGCCCTGGGACGGACGAGGTGGTGTCTCTGGGAACTGCCATTCCTGGCGAAACTCATCTTTTCGGCGTCGATGTTGATGACAATGGTCACGTGTTTGGAGGCACCTACCCGGGCGGGCGGGTGTTTGAATACGACCCGGAGGCTGATCAGTTCGCGGACCACGGTCAGGCGGTGGAAGGCGTGGGTTATGTCCGTGATGTGGCCGCGAGCGAGGCACACATCTATGCGGGCACCTCGCCACAGGCGCACTTGGTGCAGTTCGACCGCGAGACAGGGATCAGTCTCGATGTGGAATTGGACCAACTTGGCGGGCAGGACGAGATTTACAACGTCAGTTACGAGAATGGATTGGTGTTCGCGCGGGTGAACCCGGCCGGAGTGACGCTGGTGGTCGACCCATACGATGGTTTTGAAGTGGTCCATGAGATCACCGGCTCTGCCGCATTCCAAGTGTCTCCACCTGACGAGGACGGTGTGGTCTATTTCGCCGGTCAAGGAGGGATAATCGCTTATGACACCATCGCACGCGACTATCAGGTGATTGAGGATGTGGCGTTCGACAACCGCGGTACCGAATGGCTCGAATTGGGCGTGGATGGATTCCCTGGCCATAGCCTCGTATCCTCGCACTTCCGCGGTGACATGTACCTCTACAATCCCGAGACGGGTGAGAACACGCACGTGCGGGCTGACGCCGCCGGCGTGCCGATCGAGTTGCGTGCACTTGGATCCGGTCCGCTTGGTGACGTTTATGCCGGCGGGTACCTGTCACCGCCTGGTATGGCCCGCGTCGATGTCGACACCGGCGAAACCGAGTTGCTGCCCGGGATGAGTCAGATCGAAGGCATGGGCATTCATGGTGATGAATTGATCTTGGGTCTATACCCGAACGCACGGATGTATCGCGTCGACCCCTCGGAGCCGTGGAACTCGCCGGGTAACCCCTCGAGTCCGGTGCCGATCGGCAACCGGCAGGATCGCCCGGTCGCGATAGCGAGCATCGACGAGACCACGGTGGCGGTCGGCACTGTGGCCGTGTCCGGTCAACTGGAAGGCGCCTTGACGATTTGGGACACCGAGACTGACGACCTTGAAGTGCACGAAGGATTGGCCGGTGCGCAAAGCCCAGTGACACTTGCGCACCAGGATGGTTATCTTTACGGTGGCACCTCAATCTTCGGCGGCCTCGGAATAGACCCTGTGACTGATTCTGGTGAACTCTTCATGTGGGACGTTGCTGCTGGTGAAGTGGTGCACCGTGAGGTGCCCGTACCGGGTCAGCATGTGGTGTCGAAACTCGCTTTCGACGCGGACGGCACGTTGTGGGGCTTAACCGCTGACCACTTGTTCACTTTTGACCCCGAAAGTCGCGAAATTACGAGGGTCGAGGAGTTGTTCAATGGCAATCAGGGCAGCGCATACTGGGTTGGGCGCGGCCTTACCTTTGTCGAAGACCGGCTTTACGTGGTGACCGGGGGCGCCTTGCACGAGGTGAATACTGAGGATTGGAGCGTGAACCAACTCGCCTCCGGTGGTATCTCGCACTTGGCAACTGACCGCTATGGCTCTCTGTATTACACCCGCGGCGCCGAGTTGTTCCGAATGGACCTCCTCGGCGAAGAGTCTGCTGAATTGGGTGTGACCGTACAAGGGCGGTCCCCGTCCGGGATGGGTGGTCCCCCGGTAACCTTCACGGTGGAAGTCACCAGCGATCTGGACGTCGAAGACGTCACGGTGATCCACGACCTCGAAGAGCCCGCGGGGGTCGAACTACTTGATGTACGTGCGCCATCCGGCACGAGTTTTGATGAGCAGGCGCTGACATGGACAATCCCAGTCTTGCAAGCAAATGAAACTCTGACATTGCAGATCCGATTTGCGACTCAGCCGAATACGGACGGCGACGTGACCCTGGAGTCAACAGTCGAGGCATCAGTCGCGGATGCCGCCCACGACAGTGCCACCGTCACCGTCCGGTCGGTGCAAGGGACACAGAATTAGGTGAAATACGACGGACGGTGGCGAGGGTCGGCATCAGCCGTGGTTTCCTCCCCACCGTCCTTCGTACCAGGTCCCGTGGCACCGAAGTGAAAGTCCACTGAGCCCAAATACCAGTTACGTCACTCGAGTTAGACGTCGGCAAGGGCGTCTAACTCGAGTTGGCTCATTTCGTTAGTGCGTGATTCGAGTGCGAAAAGGTCGCGAGCACCGCACTGAGCATCCAGAAGATGATCCACCAACTCCGTACTCTGCGCTCAGCGATTCCGGGTGCTCCTCCCGGTCCAGGTCGGCTCAGTGCGCACGTTGGTGTCGTTTTCGCTGCTGCGGCCGCTGCGTGGGGTGAGGGTGTCGATGACCTGCCCGTCGGTGAAGGCGTCCCCGTGCCAGCGAAAGTGGAAGGAGGTCCAACCGCGCGCCTTGACCATCCGCGACCCGACGATAAACCCCCGAAACGCCCCGACGGAAGATCCGACCTGCTTGCTTGGCCGCTTGGTGCAGGACTGCGATCTTGGCTTCCTCCTCGGTATGCTCGCGCCCCAAGAGCCCAAGACCTTCGCGCAGCACGTCACTGGCGTTCAGCAGTGACTCAACGAAGTTGTGCTGATGCTCACTCAGAACGACATTTCTCGTCGGCACGGCGACCATGTCCGTTGGCATCGGATGCCACCAGTCTTCGTCGTTTGACTAGCCGAGCGATGAGGTCGGTAAGAGTCATGCGGCAGTAGCGCGGCCCCGCGTCCCGCTGGCGTGATTTTCTTTGTTTAGCGGCTGGTGCTCACGACTACTTCCCGGGTGTCTATTGCGGATTAGAATCCCTGCATGTCCGTAAACCTCAAGGATGTCGCCAAACGGGCGGGCGTCTCGGTTCCCACGGCATCCCGAGTCCTGTCCGGCAGCACCTATCCGGTCCTGCCGGAGTTACGGCGGCGGGTCGAAGTCGCTGCCGCCGAACTCGACTACGTCCCCAACGCCCAGGCTCAAGGCCTGTTGCGTGGCAATACCGGGATGATCGGGGTGCTCGCCGGAGACGTCGGTGACCCCTACTTCTCGCAGATGATCAACGGTATTCATGAAGTGGCGACGCGCAGGCAACTGCTAGTGGCGATCTGCCAGACCGAGCGTGACGTGGAACAGGAACTGGCCTACTTCAAGATGCTGCAGGCACACCGGGCCGCGGTGGTCATCCTGGCGGGGTCGGGATTGGCCGATGAGGACTACCGCCGCCGGGTGTCGGCGCGGGCCTCCTCTTACCTGGCCAGCGGCGGTCGGGTGGTCTCGATCGGTACTCCGATCGCCAATGTGGACAACGTGCGAGTGGACAATACTGCCGGTGCCCGTGCCCTGGCCGAGCATCTGGTGGATCTTGGACACCGCCACGTGGGGGTCCTGGCTGGTCCGGCCAACGTCGGCTCCACAGTGGAACGGCTCGATGGGTTACGGCACGTCGTCGAAAGCGCTGGTGGCGCCCTGACCGTGCGGCACGGGGCGGCCACCCGCGACGACGCCTACGGCGGGGCGGGTGAACTGCTGGCCGACCATCCGGCGATCACGGCGCTGGTCGGTTCGGCTGACCAGATGGCCATGGGTGCGATGGCCTGGCTACGCGACCACGGCAAGGACGTGCCCGGCGATGTTTCCGTGGCTGGGTTCAACGACATCGATGTGGCCCGGGATCTGACCCCGGCGCTGACCACGGTGCGGCTGCCGTTGCGCAAGATGGGTGAGTCGGCGCTGACGATCGCCCTGGCGGAACCGGATCCGAACGCCAGCAGCGGAGTGCGGTGGTTGAGCACCGAACTGCTGGTCCGCAAGTCCACGGGCCCGGCCCCCGCCGCTTCCTGACCGGGTTGGCTGGAAACGATGAGCCGGTAACGGCACTGCCCGGGCTCCTGCGGCAGGGAGCCCGGGCAGCACGATGAGCGCAGAGAGCGCGAATTACTGCGGCAGCGGCGCCGGCCGGACTGGCTGTCCGGTGCGCCCGGATTCGTACACCGCCTCGATGAAGGCCACGGCGTTGCGGGCCTGCTCCGGGGTGACCAGCGCGGGTGCGTCATTGCGGACCGCTTGGACGAAGTCCAGCAGTTGGCGGTGCTGCAGGTGCTCGGTTTCGGACAGTTCGCTCTCCTCCAGCGGCAGCACTTCCAGGTCGGGTTCCTGGGCGCCGTCGACGGTCTGGAAATGGGTGACCTCCTCCTTGACCGTCACGATCGTGCCACGGTCACCCATGATGTTGACCCGGATCTGCGGCGGTGAGTGCGCCGCAGTCGTGGCCAGGAACGTCATGAACGCTCCGCTCTGCAACCGGGCGGTGATGGTCACGGTGTCCTCGACCTCGATCCGCTCGTGGGCGAGCAGCCCGGTGTGGGCGTAGACCTCCTCAACGTCTCCTAGCAGCCACAGCGCCAGGTCCACCAGGTGCACCCCCTGGTTCATCAGAGCCCCGCCGCCATCCATCGCCCAGGTGCCGCGCCAACCGGCGGAGTCGTAGTACTCCTGGGTGCGCCACAGCGGCACCTCGATGGCCGCCGAGGTGATGCGTCCCAGCCCGCCGTCGTCGATGAGTTGTTTGATGTACTGGTTGGCCGGGGCGAACCGGCGCTGGCTGACCACTGAGAGCACCTTGCCCGAGGTGCGGGCGGCCTGCAGGATCTCATCGGCCGCCGCCACGGAGATGTCGATCGGCTTCTCCAACAGCACGTGTTTGCCGGCTTGTAGGGCGGCGATAGTCAGGTCGCGGTGCAGACCCGACGGGACCGCGATCACCACTGCATCCATGTCCTCCAGGGCGAGGAGTTCCTCCACGCTGCTCACCCCGGGCACGTCGTGGGTCCGGGCGAACTCCTGGACCAGGGCTGCGTTGGTGTCAAAGACGCCAGCGAGGGACACCGGGGTATCGGCAGCCGTGAATCGTTCCACGTGTTGGCGGCCGATGATGCCTAGGCCGATCACGCCGATAGCGAGGTTGTCGGAGCCGGTGCTCATCGGGCGCCCTCCAGGGCCTCGTTGATAGCGGTCAGGACGACGACGGGGGACAGAAGTTGCTCGGCGCTCAACGTGGGTTGGCCTGCCTGGGCCGCCTCGACGAACGAATCCAGCGCCGGGGCGTTGTAGTCCGGTCCCAAACTGAGTTCGCTGGCGATCACGCCGCGGGTGTGGATGGCGGTGGCGTGGAAGGGCACGCGGCCATCGTCCTGCGGCACCACGAACGTGAAGGTCACGACGGTGCGACCGATGGTCGTGCTGGCCCAGACGGTGTCACCCTCGCGACTGGCCTGCACCCTCAGGTCGCCGGGTCGTAGCACCGGGTTGCCCAGGATCTCACACGCGGTTTCGACGTGGTGGATGCCGTAGAAGAACAGGCCGGCGTATTCGCTGTCCGGGTCGGCCGGGCCTACGACGTGCACATGGCGCAGCGGGCCATGCTCGGCGTGGTCGGTGGTGAACTGGGAAATTTCCGGAACGAACCGCAGCGCCGAAGCGGAGACCAGGGTGCTGCCGCTGTCCTGAGCAACGTCCAGCAGCGCTGCGGCATCCTCGATCGTCGTGGCCAGCGGCTTGTCCACCAGCACCGGTAGCCCGGCGCGTAGCAGAGGCTCGGCGGCGCTGCGGTGCAGGCCACCGTCCCGGTTGCACACGATGGCGGCATCGACGTGACCGAGCAGGTCGGTGGGCTCCTCGACGATGACGTCCAGACCGCCGTACTCGGCAAGTTTGATGTTGTGCTCGCTGCGGCCACCGGCCAAGGCCACAGCGCGGTGACCGGGGTGACGGTCCTCGAGGTTGAGCAAACGGATGAAGTGCTTGACGTGGGAGTTCTCGGTGCCGACGAAGCCGACGCGCATGACCTTAATCCTTGACAGGGGGAAGAAGTACGAGGTCCAGTGTTGCCTGCAAGCGCTTGCACGTCAAGAAGGCCGACTGCGATCTGCGGGTTGGCAGGCACGGCTGCTTCACCCTGGCTCATGGCCATGGCTGCTCCTTGCTCGGCCACCATGTCCACCCCGCCCTGAACGCCAGGCTGGCGTGCAGTTCCATCGCAGCCAGGTTCACCACGTGGTTGTACAGGCGTCGCTGGGTCAGGTCCGTCAGGGGGCTCGGCGGGCCCTCGCGCGTGCGGCTGCCACCACCTCGCCGTCGGCCTCCGCGCGCCTGCGCTCGTCCCAGCGCGTTGACCAGGGGCTGATGCCCTCATGGTGCCCAGTACCCCGGGCTCCTGCGCACGGTGTCCAGGCCTCGATGGTTCCAGGGATTCTCGCGAGTCGAGTGCAAGCGCTTGCACGGATCGGGTTAGGCTGGTGGAGTCCACGACCACCGGAAGAGGAGTCATGCCCAACGATCCTCAGATCTACGTCGCCATCCGACCCGACGAGTACGCCAAACTCTTCGACATCGCCACCACAGACGCGCTCAAACGACTTGGAACGGTGAGGTTCGCCGAGGGCGAGGGGAAGATGGCGCTGCCCAGCGACGTGGCCGACACCACCGACGTACTGGTCACCTCCTGGAGCACTGAGCCCTTCGACCCCGCACTGGTACACGGGTCCCGGCTGCGTCTGGCCGTGCACACCGCCGGCACCATCCGAGGACTGTTCCCCAAGTCCGTGTTGGACAGCGGGCTGCGGGTGGCCCAGGGCGGGGCCGCGGCGATGGCGCTTCCGGTCGCCGAGATGGCACTGACCTTGACCCTCGCGCTGCTGCGGAACCTGCACACCCATGACCGCGGCCTGCAGACCACCCGCGACTGGGTCACCGGTGGCACCGGCATGCTGGGCAGGAGCATCCAGGCCCAGCACATCGGCATCGTGGGGCTGAGCCGCACCGGACGCCATTACGCCCGGATGCTCCGGGGCCTGGGAGTGCAGCGCATCAGTGCCTATGACCCCTATGTCTCCGCCGAGGACGCCCAGGCCCTGGGCGTGCAGTTGGTGGAGCTGGACGAGTTATTCGCCACCAGCGACGTGGTCGCGGCACACGCCCCGGTCACTCCCCAGACCCGCGGCCTGATCGGCGCCGAGACCCTCCGACTCTTGCGCGATGGTGCCACCTTCATCAACACCGCACGCTCGGCCATCACTGATGAGGCGGCCCTGATCGCAGAACTTACCTCCGGACGGATCAATGCGGGCCTGGACGTCTTCGATGCCGAGCCGCTGCCCTCTGACAGCCCGTTGTTCGGACTGCCCAACGTGCTGCTCACCCCCCATGTGGCCGGCGGAACCATTGAGGCCCGGTTCGCCCAGGGAGCCACCGTGGTCGCCGAGATCGAACGGTTCCTGCGGGGCGACCAACTCCAGCACGAGGTGACCGCCGAGATCTACGATCGGCTCTCCTGATGGGACAGGCCCGCGCGAGCGACGTCCGCCCGGTGGACTTCCGGGTGGAGTTCGTCGATGTGGCGCTCGATCCGCCGTTCGTCATCTCCGGGCGACCGATGACCCACTTCACCGCCGCGGCGGTGCACCTGGATGTCCAGACGCGGGACGGGCGCGCAGCCACCGGGCTCGGGGCGAGCATGCTCTCGGTGCCCTGGGCATGGCCGAGTAGGGGAGCCGAAGTCCCCGGTCCCGACATCGAGGCACGCGACGACGTTCTGCGAGGGCTGGTGCACACCTTCGCCGACCAGGTACTGGCCGGAGTGGGCGGCGACCCCTTCGACATCTGGCGCCCGATCTATCACCGCCTGGATGAGACACTGACGCTGGCCGCACGCTCCGCCGGATCGCCTCCGATACCGCGATTGGCCGGACTGCTGGCCCTGGCGGCGGTCGACAACGCGGTTCACGATGCCTGGTCCCGAGCGGCCGGACGGTCCGTCTACGAGATGTATTCTGATGAGTACCTGAACGAGGACCTGGGTTGGGCAGGGCTGCCCGGTACCTACCCGGGAGACCACTTGGGCCAGCCGCGGAATGCCATTCCGGTGCAGCACGTCCTTGGGGTCGGGGACCCATTGACCGATGCCGCGGCCGGGGCCGAGCCAGGCGCGCGCAGCCTCAACTCCTGGATGGCGGCGGAGGGCATCAAGGATCTGAAACTCAAGTTGCAGGGGTCCCCGTCGGCCGATGCTGAGCGGATCGCAGCGGTGTACCGAGTCGGGAGCGCGGCCAGGGATGATGTGACCCTGTCCATCGACCCCAACGAGGCCTACGGCACCGTCGCTGAACTGGATCAGATGCTCGATGAGCTCGAGACCCTGGCTCCCCGGGCTGCCGCCGCGGTCACCTACCTCGAGCAGCCCTTCCCTCGCGATGTCGCCCCCGACGCGGAGCAGATGAAGGCGCTGGCCAGGCGGACCCCGCTTCTGATGGATGAGGGGTATTCCCGGCTGAGCCAACTCGATGACCTGGTGGACCGGGGATGGTCGGGTGTGGTGATCAAGGCCTCCAAGGGGCAGAGCCACGCGATGGCGACCTACGCCATCGCCCGATCGCGCGGGTTGCAGGTCGTCATCCAGGACCTGACCACCACCGGCGCGGCTCTCGAGCACTCCATCGGCCTGGCCAGCGCGCTGCAGGTGACCTGGCCGCACCTGGAGTACAACAGCCGGCAATACGCCCCCGGCGCAAACGAGGAGTTGGCGGCCCGCTCACCCGGCCTGGTGACCGTGCGGGACGGACAGGTGCGGTTTACCCGGGCGGCCTCCGGACTGTACGGGGCGTGAGAGTGGCTGCGATCGCGTAGCAGTGCACCTCGAGTTGCCGAAACGGCCTTCGCGGCCCGATCGGACAGTAATCTACGCATGACGAAGAGTGCCTCTTGTCCGTGTAAGGACGATGACGACGCCGCAGAATGCCCGGGTCGCCATGGCGCTGCGCTGTCGCTGGCGGGGGAAGGGTACATGACGAAGTGGATCGTCCGGCGGTGGGCTCGCTATGGCCATGACCGTCTCTACGTCGCTACGCCGGACGGTGCAGACCTCGGGTATCTCGACCTGAACACGGGCAGATATCACTCCGATACGCTGGCCGATCTGACGTTGCTCAAGGCGGCACTCGCAGAGCACCAGGGGCGGAGCGCTCAGGCCGCGGTGCCGATCTCACAGCCCGTGCGGCGGGAGCCCTATCCGCCCGCGCCTGCGCCATTGTCATCTGTGCCAACCTGGGACCCATATCCGGCAAGTGCGGCGATCGTCGCGTCAGCCCACTACTCGGCACCGCCGCCCGGGTGGGACCTCAGCGCCAACCAGCCCGGAGCCGCAGCCCGAGAGTGCGCTCTTGCCGAGCGCGAGGCGCAGGGTCGCGTGCGGCATTGGCTTGCCCGCTTCGTGGGAGCGAAAACGCAGGAAAGGTCTTGGCGTATCGGCGCCGACGGCGAACAAGCCGTAGCCGAGCAACTTTCCCTGCTCGGCGGGCAGTGGCGTGTCCTTCACGCCGTGCCTGTCGGGGAGCGCGGCTCGGACATCGACCATGTCGTGATCGGCCCGACCGGCGTGTTCACAGTCAACACGAAGAACCATCCGCACGCCTCGGTCTGGGTGGGCGGCAACACGTTCATGGTCAACGGGCAACGTGTGCCCTACATCCGCAACAGCCGCCACGAGGCGCGGCGAGCGGCACGGCTGCTGAGCGAGCAAGTCGGGTTCCCTGTCGATGCCGTGGGAGTCGTTGCCGTTGTAGGCGCGCGGCGGGGCCTGACCGTGAAGCGTCAGCCCGTGGACGGCCGCGTCGTCGTGGTGCCCCGCAGGCGCATCAGCCGGTACCTGGCGGGTCTACCGGCACGCTTCAACGCACGCGAGGTTGAGGCGGTTTTCCAGGTCGCCCGCCGCTCGACCACTTGGCGACCATGACGGATCAGCCGCACCCGTGGCGTTGGTCAGAGCCGCTCGGCAACGCGCCGGGCAGCGACTGAGAGCACTTCCCACGCAGTGGCGAAGGGAGGCGCGTAGGCCAGGTCCATCCATGCCAGATCGTCGACGGTGCCACCCAACCAGAGCGTGGCGGCTGCCGCATCGATGCGTTTACCCGCCCCGTGGCCGCCCACGATCTGGGCGCCGAGCAACCGCCGCGTGCTGCGTTCCGCCACCACCTTGATCGCGATCGGCTCGGCCTCCGGCATGTAGCCCGACGCCGTAGTGCCCTCGAGCGTGGCGGCGAGGACATCCAGCCCCGCCTCGCCCGCAACCTCCTCGGTCAGGCCCGTCATCGCAATCTCGAGGTACTGGTCACCGCCGACGAAGCGGGTAATCGCTGTGCCGAGGGCTCCATCGAAGGTGAGCCGGCTGTCAGGGTCAGCGAGGTTGTCCCCCAGCGCCCGGCCCAATTTGTTGGCATGCGTGCCCAGTGGCAAGAAGTGGGGTTCGTCCAGGAGCCGGTGGTGCACCTCGCAGCAGTCGCCGGCAGCCCACACCCCGCGCGCAGGGTCGACGCGGCCCCGAGAGTCGGGCAGCAGCCCACCCCGACGGCCCAGCGGCACCTGCCCGGAGACCAGTTCGGTTCGGGGAGACAGGCCCATCGCAAGCACCACCAGTTCGCCCGGCACATGCTGCCCGTCGGCGGTCCGCGCTCCGGTGACGCGGCCGGCCTCAACGTCCAGTCCGGTCACCTCGGCCCCCTCGCGGACGTCCGCCCCTGCCTTGCGCATGGTATCGACGAGCCGTTGGCGCATTTCCGAGTCGAGAGTGTGCATGAACCGACCGCGAGTCAGGAGTGTGCACCGGTGTCCGCGCGCCAGCGCTGCCTCGACCATCTCCAGGCCGATGTAGCCACCGCCGGCAACGATCACGTCACCGCCCGCCGCCATCCGGTCCAGCCACTCCCGGCCATCGTCGAGCGTGGACACCGCGCCCGTCCCCGGCAGCGGGTCGCCGTCCTCATCCTGAGCCCAGTCCGGCACGACCGGTGCAGCGCCCGTGGCGATGACGAGATCGTCGTAGCCGGTCTCCTCAACTCCGTGGTGGCCTTGCACCGTCAGGGTCCGTGCATCGAGGTCGACGGCGGTCACCCGCGTGCCCATCCGCAGGTCGATCCCGGCCGCGCGGTGCTGCTCTGCGGTCCGCGCGACCAGCGCGTCCTGGGAGTCCACTTGCCCGGCCACCAAGTAGGGCAGGCCGCATGCGCTGTAGGAGGTGTGCGATGTGGCCTCGTAGGCCACGATCGAGACCTCGCGGCCGGTCCGCCGGGCCGCTCGCAACGCCTGGTGAGCTGCGGCCATACCGGCAGCGTCGGCTCCTATCACCACGATCCTGTGCGTCATGGCCTCGACTTTCCCACACCGCCGGGCGCCGGACACCCGCATCTGCAACCCGGTGTGCGCGGGCGCTGGAAACGGTCACGGGATGCCCGAGCCGCTGAATACCCGGGCCGCAGTGGGCCCTGCCATCCCGGCGCCGCTTCGGCCTCAAGCACCGGCACGGCCTCGCGTGAGAGCTTCGGCCCGACGCGGCGTGAGAGGTCTGCGGGCGTCAAGGAGCCCGCAGCCCATCGGGGCTGAGCCGAAGCCTGGCCCGGCTCAGCCCCGATCCGGCCCACTCGGGCTTCAGTCCAACACGCTCGCGCACTGACCGGAGACCGGCCCCTGCACCTGATTCTGGCCACCCACGGGCGTCTCGTCGTTTCCGGAACAGTTCAGCGGCCCGGCGATCTGATTGCCTTCCAGTCGGACCCCACCGGTGGAGCCGGTGATGTGCACGCCGCCGGCGATGTCGTTGCCCCGAAGGTGCACGTCAACTGCTCCGGCGCTGCGCAGCGGGCCCCGAGTGGTGGAGTCGGTCAGGACGACAGAGGCGCCCTCGGCCACGGTGATCGGGCCGGCAAGGTCGGCATCGGTGATGCAGGTGGTGCCCTCCCGTAATTGCAGCGCTCCGCGGTGCGTGCCTTCGATGGTCTGATCGCACACCGGTTCATCCGCTGTGAGGTGGTAGCGGAAGACGTTGGTGTCATTGGCGTAGAACACATCGGAATCGGCAACCGTGGAGCGTTGGACGCCGGAGGAGACCAGCACTTCCACCTGACCCCGAGCAGGGTCGAACTGGAAGAGCCGACCACCGGCATTGCCGTAGATGTGACCGTCTGCGGCGTTGTGGGTGAGAGCGCCCGCAGTTCCCCAGATGTTGGAGTGGGCGATCCCGGAGTCGATCACGGCGGTGATCTCGTGTTCGACGGTGTCGTACTCAACAAGGTCCCCGGCGTCCGTCATGGCCCACAGCCGGCCATCGCCGTCGAACTCGATGCTGTGCACGACTTCGGCTCCGGGAACCGCGCTCGAGGAGATCAGGCCGTCCTGCACGTCCCACGCGAAGATCTCTGCGGCCTCCTGCGTGGGTGTCGAGTCAAGTCCACCGTGGATCGACGTGCCGCCGTAGACAACACCATCGGCGTAAGCAAGGTCGGTGACGCTCTGGTCCTCGACTACGTCACGGTGGGTCTCGGACTCTCCGGTCACCGGGTCGAACAAGGTGAGCGCTCCGCCCAACTCGCCGTAATTGGGGATTGTGCCGGCAGCGACAACGTCGCCCGCGCTGATCATGTGCCGCGGGCGGTCCTGGCCGGTTGCGTCCCGGCCGAGTGTGAGGACATGGCGCGGGTTCGTGCCCCACTCCCAGGTCTCGCCGGCCTCGGCGGTGTAGAACTCGGCGTTCGGGTAGGTCCCGATGACCGTGAGGTCGTCATGGGCGGTGATCGAGTCCGCCTGCTCCGGTCCGTCCAACTGGGTGACGGTGTTGGTCCCGGGGTCGATGCTGGCCATCACGCCCGGGCTCAGGTAGGCACCGACGTAGACCTGGCCATCGCCACCGGGGGCGAGGGACATGATCGTCACCGGTGCGCCCTCGGCGTCGGAGGCCACGACATCGCCGTGTCCGGTCTCCACGTTGTAGCGCCAGATCTGACCGTCGGCGCGTACACCGATCAGGGTGCTGCCGGGGAACTCCGCCAGGCCGAGGTCGGCCAGGAAGACCTGGCTGGTCTGCCCGATCTCCTCGGCGATCGCAGAATCCTGCAGTCCGATGTCGAATGCTTCACGCGCGTCGATGTCGTAACCCCAGGCAACGTCGTCGCTGTCGAGGTAGTAGAACGCGCCGTCAGCGGTCTCCGTGGTGTAGTGCCACATCCCGGCAACAGGCAGGGAGTCGATCCACTCCTCACCGTCGTGAACGTGGGCGGTGGCGCCATTCACGACGCGGTGGGAGATGAGCCGGAGGTCCTCGTA
This sequence comes from Pseudactinotalea sp. Z1748, assembly GCF_049725185.1. Lineage (NCBI taxonomy): Bacteria > Bacillati > Actinomycetota > Actinomycetes > Micrococcales > Cellulomonadaceae > Pseudactinotalea > Pseudactinotalea sp. Z1748. Next base: position 26,054 of record NZ_JBMPQB010000005.1, read on the forward strand.
GCGCTCGACGCGCTGAATGAACTCGCCGCTTTGGGCGACCGGCTCGGGGAGATCGATCGTCGTGGTCTCCCCTCCGGCGGGGTCGATCGAGATGAGTTGCGCCGGCGTGCCGCCACCGACCCACACCTCATCGTCGTCGGCGTGTAGCCCCCAGGCATAGTCTCCCTCGGGGATGGTGCGCCCGAACTCGGTGATCTCATCGGTGTCCCGGTCCAGGGCGAAGAGGTTCGCGTTCGGGTAGGTGGCCCCGTAAAGGGTGGAACCGTGGGAGTCGAGTGTGCGGAGCATCTGCTCACCGGCGACACCGGAGGCGAGTTCGGTCAACTCCCCGGTCTCGGGCGCATAACGCCACAAGGTGCCGTCGTTGGGTCCACGGACGCTGAGATGCACTGTGCCATCCTCGGCCACATCAATTGCTGAGGCCACGGAGTACGGCTCCATGTAGTGCCGGTCCAACAGTTCCCCATCACGCAGGTCCACCATGTTGAAACTGACCGGCTCACCGTCGGAGAACAGATAGCCCACCGGCGTGCCGTCGGCGAGTTCGCCGACTCCGGACAGCCGCACGTTGACCGAGTGCATCGCCACCCCCAGGTCGGTGGTCTGACCCCCTGAGGTGCTGGCCCCGGCTGAGCCAGGGGTGGCGGAGGCTGGTGCGAACGCCAGGCCCACGGCCAGTGCCGTGCCGGCGGTAGCGACCAATCCGCGGCGCACGGGGCGCGGGATTCGGTGCGCAGTGCTGTCTTGCCATGACATGCGATCTCCTGTCATCGAAATCGGATCTGCGCGTGGTGGCGCGCACCGCTCCGGCTCGCGCCACCACGCTTCATGCGGTCAAGCCCTGTATTCCGATCGATCACCCCACCTGATCCAGCACCGACAGGACCTGGACGAGCAGGTCGGTTTGAGCCTGCTCGCTGAGGGTGTCAGGTTCCTTAGGGTTCTCTAGATGTTGGGTGACCCGCTCCAGCGTCTGCGCGGCAGGGTCGGGGCGGTCTCCCTCCAGGTGCTGCGCGGCCTGGTCCAAGGCGTTGGACAGTTGATGGGCGATCGGCCCGGCAATGTCGCCGGCTTCGATGTAGGCGGCCAGATCGGTCTGTACGATCTGCACCTGCTGCACCGGTGTACTCGTACCGCCACCACCGCCGTCGGGCACCCACCGGTACAGCGAACCACCGCGGTTATAGTAGTAGCTTCCGTTCCGGTCGATCGCGAGGTTCTGCAGGCCGGTCTGCACGGTCGTGAGCCGCCAGGTTTCCGGGTCGAGTTCGAAGAGTCTGCCAGCGGTGACGCCCACCAGGGTGCCGTCGTTCCAGAACAGGTCCCTCGTGGTCCAGTACGCTGCGGAGTCGTCGGCGTTGAAGTAGCGCTGGCTGCGGACCACCTCCATCGTGGCGACATCGACTTGGAAGATCGTGTTGGCGGTCATGCCCCACAAGTAGCCCTCGTCGTCGAACGTCAGACCGGAAACGTTCTGCTCGCCCGGTACGGGTACCCCGTAGTCAATGACTTCATGACTCTGAGGGTCGAACGTGAACAACCGTCCCTCCGAGGTCGTCGGTTCAACACCCAGGCCACCCCAGATGCCGGTTCCGCCGTAGAACATTCCGTCCCGATAGGCCAGATTGAGCACACTCTGGTCCTCGATCGGCTCTTCAATGACCTCAAAGTCGCCGGTATCCGGGTTGAGGATGGAAAGTCCGCCACCGAGGTGGCCATAGTCCGGTACCGACCCGACCACGACCACCTCGCCGGACGAGGCGTAACCAACCGGCCTGTCCTGTCCGTGGCCGATCACGACCCCGTCATCCGGATTGGAACCGAAGTCCCAGTCCTCACCGGTGTCATACGTGCGCAGTCGCGCACCGGGATAGGTGCCGATCACGAGGTAGTCGTTGTGGGCGATCATTCCCTCGACCTGACCGGACATCGGCAGTTGTTCGTGTTCGCCGGTGTCGGCATCGACCCTGCTGACACCGGGGGGAGAAGCGTAGCCGCCCACCCACACGTCCCCCTCCGGGCCCGTGGCAAGGGAACGGATCTGGAATGGAGTGCCGACGGCATCACTGGCTGTGCTTCTGGTCTCTCCGGTTTCAGGGTTCCAGACGTGGAATTCCGCGCTACTGGTGGCGGTCACGAGGGACTCACCAGGAAACCCGTCCAGGTCGACCTCTTGGATCGCCCAGCCCCGGGTCGATGCGCCGCCAAGATCCATCGAGATGTCGCGCCGTTCCTGTGTCTGCAGGTCGTAAGCGATCATGCCGCCACCGACGAACGGGATGAGCACCTCGGTGCGCTCCACCCCGGAGTCGGTCGTCGACACGGGAGGTGAGGCGGCCAGGCCGACACCGTTCTCGATGGTGTCGATCCACTCCTCGGTCTGCAGGTCGTAGACCAGGATGTCGTTCGAGGGCGTGATCCTGACGAGAAGTTTGTCCTGCGCCAGGTCGACGTCGTAGGCAAACTCTTGGTCGTTGTAACCCGCCGGCAACGCCATCTCGGTCGCATCACCGCTCGCGATATCGAGCCTGGTCAAGGCCGGCGTAGTTCCACCACCAGCGAAGATCTCACCATCGCCCACCGCGATGCTACGCACGTAAGAGTTGTCTTCAACCTGCTGGCCGAAGTCCTGCCATTCATCCGATGCGGGGTCGTAGGAGAGCACCTTTCCACCTGGGTAGGTCCCGAAGTAGACGGTCCCGTCCTCGTCGGTGTCGGCATCCCAGAAGTACGTCTCTCCCAGGGGTTGTGCGGCGAACTGCTCGAAACTCAGGTCATCGGGATCGAAGACGTAGACCTGTCCGGAGGAGGTGGCGATGTACACCCTGCGATCGGGCGCGGTGGCGTAGGCCCAGGTGAGAGTGCTGCCCTCGACCACCTCGGTGGTCAGGAGTTCACCTGTGAGAATGTCGACCGCGCTGAACTGCGAAGGTGAGCCTCCGGCGACGACGAGGCCGATGTTGCGCCCGTTCGCGTCCTGGGTGAATCCGGCTCCGGCATTGGTCACGCCTAGAATCGGCTCGCCCAGTGGCTCTTCGACCCCGGCGGTCTCATCGCTTTCGCTGGGCCTGAAAGAGACGTTGTCCACCCAGCCATCAGAAACCCCGCCAATGGTGGTGTCGATCAGTACCTGCCCCTGGGTGGCACCTTCGGGGGCTGCGACGTCAACGTAGTAGCGCGCCCACGAGCCAGGCGTGGGAGACACGTGTTCGTATTCAAGTGAGAGGCGCTCGCCGTCGTCGTCGAGGAAGATGACCGACGGCTGGAGTGTGCCGGAGTTGACGTACACGTCCAGGGCCAGTTCATAGGTTTCGCCCTCCTGGACGTCGATAGAGTCCGAGCGCAGCGCATACCCGCGTTCGGTGCTCTCATCCAACACCCGCATGCTCCACGACCCATCGCTGGCCCGGGTGTCATCTGCCCAGAACGCCTCGACCGAGGTAGCCCACATAGGATGCCAGTTCGACGGCCAACCCTCATCGTCGCGTTCCTCGAAACTGTGGTTGGCCACCAGGTTCTCGCTGGTCTCATCAAGGAGTTGATCGGGGCCGGCCACATCGGCGCCTGCCGCCGGCGCCAAGAGCCCCAGGGCGGCAATAGCCGCCACGGATGTCAGGATGCGTCGTCGCATGGTTTCTCCATTCCGCGTTCACCGCCGTGGTGAAGCAGATCGCGCCGATGACATCGTCGACGGCTGGACCTGCTCGCTTGCAATCGCTTGCAAATGGAAACCTACCGATGGTCGCGATCGGCTGTCAACCGACCGATGGCCGATCAGAAACCGCGCGTAGGCCGGCACCTTGCCTCGGCCGGGACCCGGTGGGCCCTCGGTTCCGGTGACGCGGGGGGTTTGACGTGCAAGCGATTGCATGGAAAGGTGCTGGACCACTGTCAGTGCTCGTACCGTTGGACCGGGCCCGTGTTTGGGGTTCCGGGTCCGGGTTTCGGCTGGAGGTCGGGCCCGGTGGGTGGGTCGCTGGCGTTCAGGGCGTAGGGCTCTGTGTGGTGGCTCGTGCGATGACAGCCGGGCGCGATGAGGTAGGAGGCTCAATGACGAAATCGATCCTTCCGGTCCCGGGCCCGACGCGGCGTCGGCTCGTTGCAGCCGGGGCCTCGGTAGGCCTGTTGGCTACGTTGATGGGCGGGATGGCCCATGCCGACCCACTGCGGGCGGAACTAACTGATCATCCGGACTTCGAGGTCGAGGAGGTGGGGCCGGCCATCTTCACCACGAACGTCCGTAGCGGTGAGTTCGGTGTGGACAGCGATGGGGCCGAGGTGGTGTATGCGCTTTCGAACGGTGAGCCGGCCACCTTTAGCGTGGTGGATCCCAATACCGGGGAGCGGTTGCATGCCCAGACGCTGGAGGATTACGAACTCGGTGGGTTCTTGACCCAGGCTGATGATGGGCAGGTCTACTTCACTGCCCGCACCGGTTCCTATGCGGGGCTGTTCCAGTTCGATCCGGAGTCCGAGGAGATCACGAATCTGGATGTCGATCTGCAAGGTCAGCGGGTGCTGTACGACGGGGCGATCGATGAGAAGGGCGTGCTGTATTTCGGCACGTACCCCGATGCCATGGTGATGGGGTATGACACCAACACCGGTGAACTGCACGATTACGGCAGCCTGACCGATGATGCCGCCTATGTGTTCTCCCTGGGACTGGTCGATGGCGAGGTCTGGGCCGGCACCGGCCCCGTGCCACATCTGTTCCGTCTGGACCCCGACACCGGGGAGACCACCGAGATGTTCCCCCCGGACCACGTCATGGACAACGCCGACTGGTTCATCGGTCTGGAACACCGCGATGACCATGTGTTCGTGCGGTTGTCCCCGCGCGGCGGGTTTGACATGGCCGTATATCACCTAGAGGAGGAGCGGTGGCTCGATGAGGTCATCGAGGGGACTTTCGATACGCCGGTTTCCGACGTGATCGACGGCAAGGTGTACTTCTTGGTCGATGATGTGCTGACCGGATTCGATGTGGAGAGCGAGACCACGTTCTCCACCGGGTTCGAGGATTCCTGGCTGTGGCAGGAGATGTCCGAGGCCGTGGGCACCTATGCCCTGACCGCAGTCGACGGCGAGGACGGGCCGATCGTGACCGGAATCAACACCGATGGTGAGGTGTGGCACTACCACGTGGAGTCCCAGGAGGGTGAACTGGTCCATGCTGATGTGCTGGGGTCCCCGGCCGGGGCACACTCGATGGGTGTGGGCCCCGACGGGGCGGTCTACATGGGTGCCTACCTCAGCAGCGGTGCGATGAGCCGGATCGATCCGCAGACGGGGGAGATCGACCACATCCGCGGGCCCAAACAAGGTGATGCGATCATCACCCACGACGATCAACTCGTGGTCAGTTCCTACCCGGGTGCAGGTGTGCACATCGGCCCGGTCGCCGATGGTTGGCAGTGGGGGCAGGCGCAAGAAGTGCTGCACCTGGACCGCGGCGCCCCGTACTACCAGGACCGCATCTTCGCCATGGCCTCCATGGACGAGCAGATCGCGGTGGGCAGCGTGCCCGACTACGGCCAGGTTGGCGGTGCACTCACGGTCGTGGACCCGCGCACCGGCGACTACGATTTCCATCGCGACGTCGTTGAAGGTCAGTCGATCGTTTCGCTGGCCCACCACGACGGTGTGCTGTACGGGGGCACCTCGATCCACGGGGGTATCGACAGTTCGCCGGTGGCCGATGCAGCAGAGTTCTTCCTGTGGGATGTCGACAGCGCCGCATTGATCTCCAGTGAGGTCATCGATGAGGACGTCAGCATCATCAACCAAGTCACCGTCGACTCCTCGGGGCTGGTCTGGGCATTGACCAATACAGGCCTGGTCTTCACTGCCGACCCAGAAACCGGTGAAGTGCTCGACCGTATCGAGACCGGACTGGCCACGGGTAACAACTGGGGCAGGACCACCTCGCTCTACGAGCACGACGGCTGGGTGTACGGCAATGCCGGTTCCTCACTGTTCCGGATCAACCCGGACGACCACGAGGTCGAGACGATCGTCGACGGCGGTGTGCGAGAGTCCGCAGTCGACGGGACCGGCCAGATCTACTTCGCAGGCAGCACTAACGTCTACGCACTCAACGCTACGGCGCCTGCCTGTGATGAGACCATCACAGGCACGCACAACGGCCCGTTGACGTTGGACGAGGACACCACGTGCATCGTTGATGCCACGCTGCGGGGACCACTCACAGTGGATGACGGTGCCTCGGTGTACATGGAGAACTCATCGCTGAACGGGCCGTTCAACGCCTCCGGCGCTCAAGACGTCGTGATCGAGGACTCGACCTTCAACGGTCCGGTCAAGATTCAGGAGAGCACCGGCACCGTGGCGTTGGAGGGCAATGAGATCTCCGGCCCGCTTTCCTGCACGGAGAACGCGCGAACGCCCCAGGGCGGACAGAACACCGTGAGTGGGCCGACCGGCGGCCAGTGCGCGGAGTTGGTCGAATGACCATCGCCCGGCCCCCGCGCAGCGGAGGAACGCTTCAACCGAAAGACTCCTCAAGAACGGACGTGACAACGGCGATGCAGCCGAGAAGCCAACGAACCAAGGTCAGATCACGTGCGGCCATCGCGCTCGGTGCCGCGGTGATGCTCGCAGTGCCCGTGGCGTCTGCTGGGGCACTCGCCCCTACTCAAGGGCTCCCGGGCGAGGAACTCCAGGTCACGAATCACAGTTTCGAAGACCCGGTGCTCGACGGTGATATCCCAGGATGGGAAATGCGGTTCGGTGCCGCTGGAGACGGCGAAGGCAGGGTGGTTGACGACGTTGCCTACGACGGCGAGCACAGTTTCTGGATGGACAGTCCTGAGGACGATGTTGCGTACGGCCTGCTCAGTGACCCGATCGACATCACCGGCGGGGAGGAGTATGAGGCGTCCTACCACGTCTGGGTCGAATACGGCACTCCGTCGATGTACTTGTACTTCTACGATGCAGACGGTGAGCAGGTAGCCCAGAGCAGTGATCATTTCCGAGACCTGCCAGCAGAGGAGTGGGTCCGGGTTTCCCTGAACGGCACCGCACCGGAGGAGGCCGTAAGCGCCGGGATCCTCATCTATTCACTCCAGAACTCGGTCTCCAGTTTCTACACCGACCAGGTTGAGTTGACACACCAGGTCCCACTGGACATCACCGACCACGGTGTAGCGATGCATACCCCGAACGTGCGGATGGCTGAGGCCACCGTCCTCGACGATGGAACTCCCGTGGGATTCCTGTTCAACGACGGGAACCCGGTGAGTCTGAGCATGGTCGACCTGGGCACCGGAGAGGCGCTGGACCGCCACGAGTTCTCCGAATACGCCATGGCGTCCGCGATCGCCATCGACGACAGCGACGATATGGTCTACCTCAGCGTGCGCTCACCGAATGACGGGACGCTGTGGAGTTACGACCCGCACACCGGTGACCTTACCGAGTTGGCCACCCGGGTGGTCGGTGAGGAGATGCTGCGTTCGCTGCTCATCCATGACGGAATGCTCTACGGCTCCACCTACCCGGACGCCAAGGTCTACTCGTACGACCTGGATAGCGGCGACATCCATGACTACGGAACGGTCGATGAGGAATCGTCCTACGCCTGGGGCTTTGAGGAGGTTGGCGGCAACCTCTGGGTCGGTACGGGGACAAACCCCACGCTGAACGAGGTCGACGTCGACACCGGGGAGATCTCCCGTTTGGACCTTCCTGCCGACATCACCGACAACGCCGATTTCCTCAACCGCATGGTCCGCCATGACGATCTCGTATTCGTGGGGTACTCGCCCGGTGGGGACTCGAGTATGGCGGTCTATGACCTGGAAGCCGGAGAATGGTGCTGCACCGACGTCGACAGCCTGGGCACCTGGACCGAGGACAACCACGATGGTGCGTTCTATTACATCGACGGCTCCGAGGTGCGCGGCTTCGACATCGACTCCCGTTCCGACTTCTCCATCGGCTGGGGCGAGTCGGAGTTGAGCGGCGAACTCACCGATACTCGCTCCTTGCATCTGCTGGAGTTGGACAGGCCCGAATATCCCGGGACCTCGCTCCTGGGCATCCGTGAGGACGGGGCGGTTTGGGTGTTCAACCTGGAGGACCAGCACGGTGAGGTCGTCGAATCCGATATCCAAGGAGCGCCCGCCACTATCCAATCGATGGATATCGGCCCAGACGGTAACCCCTACACCGGTGCCTACCTCAGTTCCGGAGTGATGGCCCGCGTCGATCACGCCACCGGTGCGATGGAACCTCTCAACGGACCCGGGCAGGCCGACGCACTCGCGACGGTGGGTGACTCACTCGTTGTGGGAGCCTATCCCGGCGCTTCCTACTACACCGGGGACGCGTTCTCGGAGTGGGACTGGGGTACTAACCCTGCACATCTGTTCACTGTCGGTCGTACGGCAGGACAGGATCGCACCTCCGCCCTCATCGCCGCCGGTGACCTGGCGGCCGCCGGAACCGTTCCCAATTACGGTGAGCTCGGAGGAGCCTTGGTGCTGTTCGACCCCGACGGCGGTGAGCAGCAGATACACGAGGACGTTGTACCAGATCACAGCGTCACGGCCTTGGCCTACCGTGATGGGCTCGTCTACGGCGGGACCGGAGTGCACGGTGGCCTGGACAGCGACCCGGCTGATGGCCCCGCCGAATTGTTCGTGTGGGACGTAGAAGCGCAGGACCTGCTGGTCTCAACACCTGTCGACGGGGCCGAGTACCTCCACAGCCTCGCCTTCGACGCCGACGGCCAACTCTGGGCGATGGCCGATACCGGCGCGCTGTTGGAGTACGACCCGGATGGACATGATCTCGTCAGAAGTGTCGCAACAGGGCTATCCGGCTCGAATATCTGGGGACGGATCAGTGAGATGAACCTGCACCCCGGTAACGCCATGATGTATGGCAACGCCGGTGGCCGCTTGTACACCTTCGACCCCGCCGACGGTGAGTTCAGGACCTTTGGGCCTACGGGGATCCGGTACTCGGCCATCACCGAGGACGGGACGCTGTACTTTGCCGACCAGACCAACGTGTACAGCATGGTCATCGACGGGGCGGAACCCGGCTGTGAGGAAACGATCAGCGGCACCCGCGATGGTGGGTTGGTCATCGATAGTGGCACTGTTTGCCTCGAGGACGCGACCATAAACGGGGGCATGCAGGTCACAGCCGAAGCGGCGGTGATCATGTCCGACTCCATTGTCCGCGGGCCGGTGGAAGTGTCCGGTGCCGATCAGGTGCAGGTCGTTGACAGTGACCTGCGAGGCCCGGTCACCATCCAGGACGTCGCCGGAGGAGTCAGGATCTCCGACAATGAGATCCGCGGCCCGGTGGAACTGACTGGGGGTGAGCACCCCGAACCAGCGATCGTCAGCGGCAATCGGATCCGCGGACCACTGGCCTGCCAGGACAACGCCGCAGTTCCGATCGACGGAGGAACAGTCAACGACGTCGACGGGCCCACCACGGGACAATGCGCCGACTTCTGAGACGGATGCCGCGGTAACGACGAGGCCTGGCTGATCCTCAAAGTCAGGCCAGGGCTCACTCAATTCAGCAGTCGTACGCAACTAAGACGAAGCAGGGGGAGCGGGTTGCACCCATCGTGGTGTAACACGGCCCTACGACTCCCTTCTCCCGAAGGTGGGCGACGTCGTCGACCTGGTGGCCGTCGTCTTTACCGTCGGACCGGCGTCGGCGAGGGGCAGTGGGCGAGCGGCAAGCCACCGCCTAGTGGTGACAACGGCCACGGCCTGCGCCCAGGGCCGCGCGTCGGGAGAGGTGTCCTTAGGGGCGAGTGAGGCGCTCGTGTAGCCATGCCGTGCACGCCGCCAGCACATGGGCTGGCATGATGTGGCCGTTGTTGTGGAACAGCAGTTGGGGCTCGGGTCCCTCCGGCCAGGCTCCAGTCGCACCCTCGACCAGGTGATAGTTGTGCTCGCCATCGGAGTCGCCCCCGCCGATCAGGAGCAGTGGGCGAGGGGCAACAAGCCCGACGATCTGGTCCTGATCGCGGTTCTCAGGGATCTCGGCGCCCAGGTACCACGGGTCGCTCCAGTTGGAGAAGGCGAAGCCGAGGCCCGGTTCGTGGCAGGCGACCGCGTCAACTTGCGGGTCAAGGGCACCAAGATGCAGGGCCAGTTTGCCGCCCAACGAGTGGCCGAACACGCCCAACCGGTCAGGGTCGGCCAGGCCCTCCCGGAGGACGGCGTGCACGGCGAGCATGAGGTCACCGATGCTGCGTCCCAAGGCGGTCATCGGCAGCGCCCGGGCGTGCCGGGCAGCCGGGGGACCATAGCGCTCGGCGAGGCTCGTCGCGGCAGCAGCCGCGTCGTCGTCGGCCGCGTCGGTCTCGAACCACCACGGCACGGCGAGCACCGACAACCCTGCTCGTGCCAGGGCCGGGCCCAAGGGATAGCGCGGAAGTCTCCCGCTCCTGCGGGTGCGCGCCGACTCGAAGCCGAACACCGAGGGTGTGTCGTAGAACGGCACGATAACAACCGCGCCCTCTGCGCCGCCCTCGGGTTGGAAGAGTTCGCAGTCGAGTGTGCTGCCGTGAGAGCGAAGCGACAGTGTCCGGAACGTTCCGGGCACCCCGAGGCCGGGGCGCCCAGGGTGCTCCGTGGTGCGCCAGTGGCCATGTGGGTCGGGTTGGGCACCTAGGTGGCGGCGCCACCAGCCTCGAAGTTCCTCGTTGCCCGCCGGGGCGATCTTGTTCACGTCACTTGATGCCGGACATCATCACGCCACGCACGAAGTAGCGCTGCAGGAAGATGAACACCAACAGTGCGGGGATGAATGTCACGACTGCCGAGGCCATCAGCGTCGCCAGCGGCACCTGCTGCTCTTGAAGCGTGTTCAGCCCGACGGTGAGCACGTAATTGCCCGGGGACTGCTGGGACACCAGCGGCCAGAGAAAGTCGTTCCAGTGCCACAAGAATACGAAGGTACCGAGAGTGGCGAGGATCGGTTTGGTCTGCGGCATGACAACCGACCAGTAGATACGAAACTCACCGGCCCCATCGATCCGCGCGGCGTCAATGATCTCATCCGGGACGTCCTTGATGAACTGCCGCATGAGGAACATTGCTTGGGCATTGGCGATCGTGGGAACGATCATGCCCCACATCGTGTTCAGCCCGCCCAGTTCTCCGACGATGATGTACTGCGGAATGATTGTCAGGTGGTAGGGGATCATCAACATCGCGATGAAGACCCAGAAGATCATTTCGCGGCCCAGGAACCGCTTCTTTGCGAAGGCGTACCCGGCCATCGAGGCAAAGAGCAGCACCAGAACCACGGAGACGACCGAATAGACGGCCGAGTTCCACGCCCACTGCGGGATGCTCTGGCTGTTCAGCGCCTCGCGATACGAATCCAGCGACACCGATGCCGGGAACAACGAGTCCGGGATGCTGATCGGAACGCCGGGTTGGAGCGAGATGATCACCATCGCATAGAACGGGAAGACGGTGATCAGCGCGGCCAGCGCGAGCACCACATAGGTGCCGCGACCGGAAGGTTTGCGGCGCAACTTCCGTTCGGCGCGGACATCCGTCACGGTGGGCTGCGTCAATGTTCCAGCCATCAGTTGTCCCTCCCGAGGATGCGCCGTTGGATGAGAGAGAAGATCAAGGTGATGATCAGCAACACCACGCCCACGGCACTGGCGTATCCGAAGTCGAAGTATCCGAAGCCCTGGTCGAAGATCATGTAGGTCAGCGTGTAACTGGCGCGGACCGGGCCGCCTCCGGTCATCACATAAATCGTGTCGAAAGCCTGGAAGGACTTCACCGTCTCCAGGATCAGCACGAAGAACAGGGCGGGTTTGAGCAGGGGCAGAGTAATCTTGCGGAATCGTTGCCAGGCTGAGGCTCCATCGAGTTCGGCTGCCTCGTAGTAGTCCCCTGGAATGGCCAGCATTCCGGCCAGCAGGATCAGCATGTTGTAGCCGAAGTTCAGCCAGGCGCTGACCAGTGCCAGGGCCGGGAGAACCAGAGCGCTGCTCTGCAGCCAATTGCCCACGTTGAGCCCGAAAACGCTGAGCCCGGAGTTGATCGGGCCACCGCCGCTGAAGATCCAGATGAACACGATCCCGGCCAACACCGGGGAGGTGACCACGGGCAGGAAGAAGATCGACCGGAAGAATGACATTCCACGCAACACGCGGTTACACAGTTGCGCCATTGCAAGTGAGATTGCGACGGTGACCGGGATCGCGATTGCTGCATAGATTCCCGTGACCCGCAGCGCGTTCCAGAACAGGGAGTCAGCGAATAGCCGTCGGTAGTTGTCCAGGCCCTCCAAAGTGAAAGCCCCGGAAAGGCTGTAGTCACCGAAACTCAATACCGTGCCGTAAACGGCAGGGGCAATCCTGAAAACGGTGAAGAAGAGAACGTACGGAAGAATGAAGACATACGCGACCATGGCGCCCTTGGACCGCCACAGCGGGATCCGCTTGCGCTGCGGGGGGTCGGTGGTTGGCCGTTGGTCCACTGCGGAGACGATTGCTGCCATATCAGGAATGCCTTTCACATCAGCACCGCGTGGTTCGGGGTCAACTGGTCAGCCAGCGATCCCGAACCACGCGACACATGACTGGTTGTCAGCCGGCCCGCTCCAGCAGGGCGTTGACCTCCTGCTCGGCGGCGTCCAGCGCATCCTGCGGATCGGCTCCCTGCAGGAGCACCGACTGGATGTGCGGGCGGATGGTGTCAATCATCTCGCGTGCCTGCGGGTGCATCACACCGGTGCGGACCGTATCGAGGTACTGCGCACCCTCGGCGGTCTGGGGGTCGTCGGCGAAGATCGCATCGGCATCCACGTCCTCGCGCGGCGGCAGGAATCCGGAGTCGGAGATGAACTCCGCAATGAACTCCTCGTCGGACAGGAAGTGCACGAACGCCTGAGCGGCTTCGGGGGAGTCGGTGGTGTTGAAGATCGACCATGCTCCCACCGAACCGGAGGCGACCTGTTCCACGTGGCTCATGGGCGGAACAATCTCCTTGATCTCGGAGTCCAGCGTGGTGCGGTGCTCACCGAGGTTCGCGCCCATGATGTAGCCGACGTTGCCCTGACCGGCTTCGCTCTGTTCGAAGGTTTCGCTGACGCTCAGCGGTTCGGCCGGGAGCCAGCCCTCATCAGCCATTTCCTTGAGGAATTCCAGCGCTTCGAGGCCCTCGGGGCTGTTGAACGCTGCTGCCGTGAGATCCTCGTTGAGGACCTCGCCGCCGGCCTGCCACAGGTACAAGTAGTAGGAGTGGTTCAGAGTGCCCGTCCCGGCGTAGTGGGTGGGGTAGTAACCGGCGTCGTGGATCTGAGGTGCTGCGTCGCGGAGTTCATCCCACGTGGTGGGGCAGGTCTCCACGCCGGCTTCGTCCATCACCTCGGTGTTGCAGTACGAGGTCATGATCTGCATCAGCAAGGGCGCACCGTAGAGCGTGTCATCCCACGTCATGGCCTCCAAGGAGGAGTCGATGAAGGCGCTGTCCCAGTCATCGCGCAGGTCATCCAGGGGTAGCAGCAGATCTTCTTCGGCGTACTGCGGGATGAAGTCGGGGTTGAAGTAGACCACGTCCGGGGCGTTGTTCCCCGCGATCGCGGTGACCAGGGCTTCCTCACGGTTCTGGAAGGCCTGCATGACGATCTCGACCTCGACATCGGGGTACTGCTCGTTGAAGGTCTCGACGTGGGGCTCCCACCAGCCGAGGGAGTCCACCGTGCTCAGCGGATAGGTCCACACGGTGATGCTGCCGGAGACGTCCTCCGGGTCATCGGGCACACCTACGGGAGTATCGTCCCCGCCACTTCCGCATGCGGCGAGGAGCAGTGCGGCGCCTCCCAGGGCGGCAGTGGCGGTAATGAACTTCGAACGCTTCATGGGTCCTCCATCATTGGCTGAACGTGTCGAATAGCGCGGCATGCAACCGGTTGCGTTTACCTTATCGAGGAAGCCGGTTGCCAGGCAACAAATCGGCGTAACAGTTTGGTCTCAACAGGGCGGTAAATGGGCCTCTCCCGGGTGGCGGAATGGGTTCAAGGCAGGGAGAAGAATGCGCTCACGATATCTCGCCAATGGAATCACAGTGATTTTTCGCGAACGGTATTCGGCATCCGTGGTCGGCGTCCGTTCCGACCCCTGGTGGGTTGGACGACGGGTATCCCGCAGTTACAGAAAGCCTTTTCCGGTCGAGTATGGGGTCGCTGTAGGCCCTTGTCAACCGACCGGAAGGCAGCAGTCGGCGTCCTACCTGGCGCGTGAGCATCGATTGCCCCCTCACCATGCGGCAGAGGCGCTAACGTGTGCCCTCGGGAAGGCAGCGGATGAGGAGGCGTGTGATGAGGCGGGTGACGATCTATTCGATCGCCGCAGAACTGGGCATCTCGGCGTCGACCGTCTCGCGCGCGTTCTCACGCCCGGACCTGGTCAAGACGAGTGTGCGCGAGCAGGTGCTCGCCAAAGCCAAGGAACTGGGTTACGCGCCCAACCGGGCAGCCCGCGGGCTGGCGACCGGGCGTACGGGTCTCTTCGGCTTGCTGGTTCCGGACATTACCAACCCGTTCTTTCCACCCCTGGTGCGCGCAGTCCAGCATGCCGCGGCCGAGCATGACGCAGAGGTCATTCTGATCGACTCCGAGCGCAGTGCCACTGCCGAGGAGGATCTGGTCAGCAGGATTCGTCCCCAGGTCGACGGGCTGATCGTCGCTTCGCCGCGACTGCCGACGAATCGACTTCGCTCGATGCTCGCTGGGATTCCCAGCGTGGTGGTCAACCGGCTGGTTCGGGGCCTTCCATCGGTCGTCTGCGACAACACCGATGCGCTGCATGAGGCTGCCAACCATCTCCGCGACGTGGGTCACCACCGATTTGCGCTGGTGTTGGGTCCCGTCGGTTCGTGGGCGGCAGACCGCCGGGCTGAGGCGGTGCGCTCCTGGGCTCACCACGAGGATGTGGCCCTGGTGGAAGTGGGTCCGCTGGAGGCCCAGTTCCGGGATGGTCGTGCCGCGGCCCGGGAGTTAATCGATTCCGGGGCGACAGCGATCATCGCCTTCGATGACTTGATGGCGGCCGGCATCATCGCCGGTCTCAACGACGAGGGGGAGCGGGTTCCGCATGACCGCAGCATTGTCGGATGTGACGATGTCCTGTTAGCCCAGACGATGACCCCGTCCCTGACCACGGTCGCGGCTCCGATGGTGGAGTTGGGCGCCCAGGCCGTGGCGTTGCTGAACCGGGTCGTCGCCGGAGAGCGTGCCCGCAGCATTACCCTCAAAGGCGAACTGCAGCGGCGCGGCACCGTGGCGGCGCCCCCGGGGTGAGGTCGTGGCAGCGCCCCGGTGTGAGGTTCAGCCCACCTGCATGATCTGCATCAGGTTCCGGGTGATGTGGAAAGGGTCCTTCACCGGTAGCGCCACCACCTGGTCCATCGGCAACCCGGCGCGATCGCGGATCTGGATCCATTCCGCACCCTCCGCTCCGCCGGGGAAGGTGTTCATCGTGTAGTCCCAGATCCGATCGAACCAGGGACGAGCCGCCGCGTACCCGAACTGGAACGCTGCGATCGCCGTAGTGGCGGCGGCCTCGGAGTGGACCCACCACAATTTGGTCGACCACGTGCTGCGGACCAACTCCTCATAAGCGCTACCACCGGCACTCCCCGTGGGCTTGCTCGGCCCGGTCGCATCGGTGTAGCGCAAGATCCCGCCATGCTGGGGGTCCCAGCCCAACTCGCACATCGCCACGACCGATTGGAGCAAGGGCCCGCGGTCCCGACCGTCCTCCAGCAGGTCCAACGACTCAAGCAGTACCCAAATGCCCTCGATGGCGTGTCCGGGGACCCGGTGACGGGTCACTAGGCCCTCAGGGTCCGGCCCCGGCATCTCGGTAAAGATGCCGTCGTCGAGCCGGTGCCACAGCACGTCCTGGATTGCTGCGGCCAGGTACTCGCGCAGATGGTCGTGAATACCCAGCGCCGCGGCTGCCTGGGCGGCGACGAGCAACGTATTGGCCAGGATCATCCGCGGGCCGTAGGCGCTGTGGCCGGCCGGAACCTCATACGGAGGAGTGGGTGCGGTACCGGAAAAGTGATCCGATCGGGACCGCTCCAACACCGGCAGTGCCCGATCCAGCCAACGCCGGTCACCGGTCTGGGCCGCTAGTTCGGACAGGCCCATCACGACGAACCAGTCGGCGTAGACGCTGCGTTCGGGCTGATCCGGCGACTGTGCGGGGCCCCCGTCCCGCCCGACCACGAAGTGTGTGGTTCCCTCAGGCAACACAGCATGATCGAGAAGGAACTGCGCACCGCGCTCAGCGTGGCCGAGGAGGTCAGCGGGATCGGCATCCAGCATGCCGCGGTGCGCCAACCCCGCTGCACGCGCGAGTAGCCACACGAACCGACCCTGGGACCAGGTGAACTTGTCCGTGGAGACCCGCTGGCGGCCCCGGTTGTCGAAACAGGTGAAGAAACCACCGAGTTCCTCATCGATTCCGTGAGAGAGCCAGTACGGCAGGATCAATGTCTGCAGGTGGGTACGGGCTTGCTCGGCTGCGTGTCGTGCTGCCTCGGACATGACGGGTGCCTCACCTTCGTTGCTGGGGGCGTGACGGTGCACGGGCTGGTTTGTGGTGACGATCAACGGTTGTCACCGTTGGTGTTTGCCTAACCGGCCTTGAGTTGGCTACATTGATGCAATCGCTTGCAGAACTATCCTACCGAAGAGAGACCAAGGCATGTCCGCCAGTGTGAATGTTCCCACCGAGATCAATGTCGGTATCGCGCCCACTGCCGAGCAGGCCGGTGCCCACGCTGGGCAGGTCGCGGCCGAGGTGTTGCGCGAGGCGCTGGCAAAGCGTGGCCGGGCCAGGGTGATATTCGCCAGCGCCCCGTCCCAGGAGGCGACCATCGCCACCCTGGGTGCATCCGAAGGGATCGACTGGTCGAAGGTGACCTCGATGCACCTGGATGACTACCTGGGCTTGGACCCGCATCACCCGGCCGCCTTTGGCCAGTGGCTCGCCGATCGGCTGCCGGAGCAGGCCCAGCCCGGCCTGGACCGCATCCGTACCGATGGCGAAGCGGCGGCCGAGATCGAGCGTTACACCCAGGCACTCGAGGCAGGCCCGATCGACCTGGTCTGCCTGGGCATCGGCGTGAACGGCCATCTGGCGTTCAACGAGCCCGGTGACACCGACTTCAACGACCCGACGCTGGTCCGCGAGATCGCCCTGGCGCACGCCTCCCGTCAGCAGCAGGTCGATGAGGGACTCTTCGCCACCCTCGATGAGGTCCCCACCCATGCGCTGACCCTGACGGTACCGGCGATCATGCACGGTGGCGTCATCGTAGGCACCGTACTGGGCGAGCCCAAGGCCGCTTCGGTCGCCGCTGCGCTCACCGGCCCCATCACGCCCGCACTGCCGGCCAGCGCGCTGCGCACCCACGCCAGCGCCCATCTGTTCCTGGACGAGGACGCAGCGGGCTCCTTGCCTGCTGATTTCCCGGCCCAGCGCGTCGGGACGAACTGACGGCGCAGTGCCCGCTCACACTGAGCCCATGCCGCCCACCGAACGCACCGCCGGCCTGATCGATCTGCAGATCAACGGGTACGCCGGCCATGACGTGAACGCCGACGACGTCACGCCCCAGACGATCGTCGACCTCACCCGGGCGCTGTGGACGCAGGGGGTCACCACCTATCTGCCCACGGTGATCACCGCCGGTGCGGACAAGATCGAGCATTGCCTGGCCCAGATCGCCGCTGCCCGGAGAACCGATCCGCTGATTGCCCACAGCATCGCCGGGGTGCACGTCGAAGGCCCGTACCTGGCACCCGATGACGGACCCCGGGGAGCGCACGACGCTGACAATCTGCGCGACCCGGACCTGGGTGAACTGGACCGTTGGCAACAGGTGGCGCGGGGCCTGGTGCGGATCGTCACGCTCGCCCCCGAGCGCACCGGAACTCTGGACTACATCGCCGGGGCCATCGAGCGCGGAGTGCGTGTGTCTCTAGGGCACAGCGCCGCCGAACCCGTGGACATTCACGACGCCGCACGGGCCGGCGCCACCCTGAGCACCCATCTGGGCAACGGCACCTACCCGGTGTTGCCGCGCCACCCGAACCACATCTGGGCCCAGCTTGCCCAGGACCGGCTCATCGCGATGGTGATCCCGGACGGACATCACCTGCCCACCGACACTCTCACCGCGTTCATCCGCGCCAAGGGACTCGAGCGCACGGTCCTCACCTCCGACTCGGTCGCCCTGGCCGGAGTCGCTCCCGGGGCCTATCGGACCCCGGTGGGCGGGAACGTCACCGTGCACGACGACGGTCGCCTGACCTTGGCCGGAACGCACCTGCTGGCCGGATCGGGGCATTCCCTGCGGCACGGTGTGGCCTGGATGCGTCGGCACCTGCCCTTCGAACGCGGTGACATCCTGCGCATGGCCACCACCAACCCCGCCACGATCCTCGGCCTGGCTGAACGGGCCACTCGCGGCGCCGACACCATCGAGTGGGACGGTGATGAGGTGGTGGCGACCCGTGTGGCCGGGGTCGAGGTCTACCGCGCCTGACCGTGGAGCAGCCCGAGGAGTGGAGCGGCCCCAGGACAGGTGAACCGGCCGCGATGGCGCTGTGTCGTCGTCGGCCGCTGCCGGAGTGCCCGGCCACGATCACAAGGCCCTCTGCGGGCCGCATCGTCAACGAACGGAGGCTTGACCGCCGTCGACCGGGATGAGTTGGCCGGTGATGAACCGGGAGCCGTCGGAGGCCAGGAACACCATCACCGGCCCGAGGTCCTCCTTGGGATCGCCGTACTTCTGGCCCAGGGCGATGGATTCCTCGTTCTGCCAATAGTGCGCGGTGCGCCCGTCATGATCGAGCCGGGCAATCGCCTCGTCGTACATCGGGGTGGCGATCGCGGGCAGGATGGCGTTCACCCGGATGTTGTCCTTGCCCCACGATCCGGCGGCGGTGCGGGTCCAGGAGTGCACTGCGCCCTTCGACGCGGAGTAGGCCGGGGCCGAGATCTCCGCACGCAGGCCCGAGATCGACCCGAAGTTGATGATTGATCCGCCGGTGCCCTTCATGTGCCGGTGCGCTGCGGCGTTGGTGAGCATCGTCCCGCGCACGTTCACCGCGAACATCAGATCCCAGTCCGACACCGGCGTGTTCTCCGCGGTCGCCGAGCGCTGGATCGCGGCCGGGTGGGCCAGCACGTCCAACCCGCCCATCTGCTCGACCGCCTCGGCGAACACGATGTCCACCCTGCCCTTGTTCGACACATCGAGGTTCCGGTAACTCGCCGAGCCGGGGCCGGTCTGGGTGGCGGACTCGGCGACCGCGTGGCCCTCGTCGTCGAGCACGTCCATCGCCACGACGGTGGCGCCCGCCTCCACGTAGGCGGCGACGGTGGCCGCACCCATGCCCCGGGCGCCCCCGGTCACGATGATCTTCTTGCCGGTCAGGTCCATGATGCTCCTTTCCTTGCTGGACACAATCGGCCCCCAGTATTCCTCGCCGAGGCATGGCCCGCCCGGTGGGCCTACTGCCTGCCGGGCGCCATTGGCACTTCGCCGCCGAAAGAGGCAGGCTGGGACGATGAGCGCCACCACTACCTCTCACCCGATGTCGGAGGTGCTACGCCTGCAGCGAAAGGCCTTCCACCGTGACGGTCCCCCCGATGCGGCCACCCGGCGAGAGCGGATCGACCGGTTCGCCCGCGCTGTGGTCTCCCACTCCGACGAACTCGCCGAGGCGATCTCGGCCGACTTCGGCAACCGGCCCCCGATCCTGTCGCTGGTGGCCGACGTCACCGCCTTCGCCATGGAGGCTGAGACGCTGCGCGCGGGCCTGGGGCGGTGGATGCGCCGGCGCCCGGCTGGCAGCCGGGTGGGCTCGGCCGCGCTGCGCCTGGCCGGGATGCCCGCCTGGATCCAACCCTCCCCGCTGGGCGTGGTGGGGGTCATGGGGGTGTGGAACTACCCGATCAACTTCTCCGCGGTTCCCGCAGTCAGCGCGCTGGCGGCGGGCAACCGGGTGATGATCAAAATGTCGGAGGAGGTGCCCCAGACCGCCGGGGTGTTCGCCAACGCAATCCATGACGCTTTCGACGTCGAGGAGGTCGCGGTGCTCACCGGGGACGTCCAGGTCTCCAAGGACTTCGCCGCTCTGGACCTGGACCACCTGCTGTTCACGGGTTCGGCGGCCACCGGCGCGCAGGTGATGGCTGCGGCCGCGGCGAACCTGACCCCGGTCACGCTGGAGTTGGGCGGGAAGAACCCGGTGGTGATCTCCGAGCACACCGCCGCCGACCGCAAGCGACTGCGCCGCGCCGCCGAGCGGGTGGCCCGCGCCCGCCTGATCAACGGCGGACAGACCTGCCTGTGTCCGGAGCGGGTGTACGTGCCGGAGGAGGCCACCCGGACGTTCGTGCAGGAGGTGTTCAACACCTGGGGCCGGGACCTGCCGGAATTGTTCGAGCGGGGGGAGGTCACCACGATCATCAACGAGGAGTCACATGAGCGGATCGAGGACCTGCTGGCCGACGCCGAGAACCACGGCGCCCAGGTGATCGGATCGGTGCGATCCGACGCCGAGGGCACCGACGCGATGCGCGCGGCCCGGCTGATCTCACCCACCGTGGTGCTGAACGTGACCCAGAAGATGCGCATCGACACCGAAGAGGTCTTCGGTCCGGTGCTGCAGGTTCAGCCCTACCGGGACCTGGACCGGGTCCTGGATGACCTTGCCGAGCGGCCGGCGCCCTTGGTGGCGACGTGGTTCGGTCCGGACGACGGCGACTTCCGCACCTTCGTAGCCCGCACTCGTTCCGGAGGCGTGGCCCGCAACGACTTCGCCCTCACCAATGTGGTGCCGGGCACCCCGTTCGGTGGTGTGGGTGCCTCCGGAATCGGTCACCATCACGGCAAGTTCGGGTTCGACCGGTTCTCCCACCTGCGCACCGTCGGTGGGTCCAACCTGCCGGTCTCGGTGGCACGACTGCTCGGCGGGCCCGGGGACACCCGGGTGAGCAAGGTGGTGCGCGGCGGTCTGGACGCCTACAGCCGCGTGCTGGGGCGCCGGCTGCGCTGAGGCTGGGATCCGGGGCGACGCCCCGCCGCACGGGCCGGTTGTCGCCGCTTCCTTTTGCGAGCCCATACGGTGGCAGTTATGACCGAGGCAGATAGGACCGAGGCAGCGATGACCGGGTCGATCCGGCGCACCCACCCCTACCCCAGACCGGACTGGACCTTCGTCCGCGCCGATGCGTTGACCAAGGTGTTCCCCGACGACGTGCCACCGGCTGCCGCGCAGGACGAACTATGCGGGTTCCTCGGGGAGACCCTCTCGTTCCAAGTGGCCTACCTTCCGCCCGCCCATGGCAGTGGTGGCGGGGACCGCATCCGGGTCGAGGTGGACGACGCGTCCGCTCCGTTCACCGTTGTGAGCACGGTCGAGCTGGTCCCGGTGACGTTGGCGGCCTTCGACGGACACGATGCCGGGTACCTGCGAGACGCGCCGGGGTTGTACCCGGACCTGCTCAAGCCACTTCCGGACGGTGCCCTGGTGCGGCCGTTGACCGCGTCCTGGGGTGCCCTCTGGTTCGACGTCCGCATCGACGAGGCCGAGCACGCAGGTTCGCGCACCGTGGGCGTGCGGATCGTGCGGGAGTCCGACTCCCAGGTGCTGTACCAGGTCGATGTGCCCGTGCAGGTGCACCCGGTGGACCTACCGGCCTTGGACATCATCAACACCCATTGGCTCCATGCTGATTGCCTGGCCGACTACTACGGGGTCGAGGCCTTCGGTGCCGAGCACTGGGAGCGCCTGGAGGCGTTCATCGGCGCCGCTGCACGGATGCGCGTGACCTCCCTGCTCACTCCGACCTGGACGCCGCCCCTGGACACGGCCGTGGGTGGCACCCGGACTCCGGTGCAACTCGTCGGTATCGCCGACGACGGCAACGGGTACGCCTTCGACTTCTCCCGTCTGGGTCGGTGGCTGGCGTTGTGTCGCAAGCACGGCATCACCACCGTCGAGATCGCGCATCTGTTCACCCAGTGGGGGGCGAAGGCGACTCCGGCGATCTACGTGGACACCCCCAGTGGTCGGGAGCACCGTTTCGGCTGGCACGTGCCGGCCACCGACCCGCGGTACCGAGGTCTGCTGGAGCAACTGCTGCCGGCGCTGCGCGCCTACCTGGACCAGGAGTGGCCGGAGGGATCAGTGCTGTGGCACATCAGCGATGAGCCGCACCCGGCAGACCGCGACACTTACCTCGCGGCCCGGGAGGTGGTCCACGACCTGCTCGCCGGTGCGGACGTGGCCGACGCCCTCAGCGACTTCGACTTCGTCGATGCCGTCGCCATCCCGATCGTGGCCACCGATTCCGTGGAACCGTTTCGCGCCGCGGGGATGAACCCCTTCGTCTACTACTGCGTCTCCCAGCACACCGACGTGGCCAACCGGTTCATCGCGATGCCCTCGGTGCGCAACCGGGTCCTCGGCCGGCAGTTGTTCGTGAACCGGGCGCCCGGTTTCCTGCACTGGGGCTTCAACTTCTGGAACACCCAGTTCTCGCTCGGTTCCCTCGATCCGTTCGCCGACACCTGCGCGGGCGGGGCGTTCCCCGGTGGGGACGCCTCCATCGTGTACCCGGCGCCGGACGGGACGGCCTGGCCGTCGGTGCGGTACCGGGTGTTCACCCAGGGGATGGATGACCATCGGGCCCTGCAGTTGCTGCGCGACCTCACCGATCACGACACGGCGGCGAGTTACGTGGACCAAGGTGGTGAACTCAGTTACTCCCGGTTCGACTACGACCGGCGCGCGCACCTGAACGCACGGCGAGCAGTCGACGAGCGGATCCTGGCCGAACTAGCGGCACCGTCGAAGTAGCCGCACGGCCGAACCCGCCGGCCGCGTCCGCCGGGGTGAACCTGCGGTGGGATGGGTGCCGCGGGGGTGCTGATCGCGTAACCTCGAGGTGTGGCCACTGACTTTCCCAGCGAGATCGCCGACCTCCGCTCTACGCTCGCCTCGATCGAGGCGGTGAGCGATCCGGACGCCCTGCGCGCCCGGATCGCCGACTTGTCCGAGCAGGCCACGGCCCCGGACCTGTGGGACGACCAGGACAAGGCCCAGGCCGTGACCAGTCAGCTCTCCTACGCCCAGGGGGAACTGGAGCGGATGACCAAGTTGGAGACCCGGATCGACGACCTGGGGGCTTTGGTGGAACTGGCCGAGGAGGAGGCCGACGCCGACACCCTCGCCGAGGCCGAGGCCGAACTGACCGCGATCAGAGACACGCTGTCCGAGCTCGAGATCCGCACACTGTTGTCCGGGGAGTACGACCAGCGCGAAGCGGTCATCACCATCCGCGCCGGGGCCGGCGGTGTGGACGCGGCCGATTTCGCCGAGATGCTCATGCGCATGTACCTGCGCTGGGCCGAACGCAAGGGTTATCCCACTGCGGTGCTGGACACCTCCTACGCCGAGGAGGCGGGGCTGAAGTCGGCCACTTTCGAGGTGAAGGTTCCCTACGCCTACGGCACCTTGTCGGTGGAAGCAGGCACCCACCGGCTGGTCCGGATCTCCCCGTTCGACAACCAGGGACGACGCCAGACCTCCTTCGCCGCGGTCGAAGTGATCCCGCTGATCGAGAAGACCGACCACATCGATATCCCCGAGAACGAGATCAAGGTGGACGTCTACCGCTCCTCCGGCCCGGGTGGGCAGAGCGTGAACACCACCGACTCCGCGGTCCGGATGACGCACATCCCCACCGGGATCGTGGTGTCGATGCAGAACGAGAAGTCCCAGATCCAGAACCGGGCCGCGGCGCTGCGGGTGCTGCAGTCCCGGCTGTTGCTGCAGCGTCAGCAGGAGGAGAACGCCGCCCAGAAGGCGATGGCCGGGGACGTCAAGGCCTCCTGGGGGGATCAGATGCGCTCCTACGTGCTGCAGCCGTACCAGATGGTCAAGGATCTGCGCACCGAGCACGAGGCGGGCAACCCGTCATCGGTGTTTGACGGCGACATCGACGGATTCATCGACGCCGGCATCCGCTGGCGCAAGAACACCCAAACGGCAGCCGCGGCCTCCGCCGCCAACGCCTGAGTTAACGGCCCACCCCCACCCCCCGGCCCCACCGGCCTCACCCTCACCCCCACCCCCCTGCCCCCCCGCCCCCCCCGGCCCGTCGAAGCCAGCATTGTTCGGCTCAACCGGCTGCCTCGGCCGACTAATGCTGACTTCGGCGGCTTGAGTTGCGACGTCGGCTACGGCTGGGGGTGAGGTGCCTCACGCCGTCGAGCGTTTTCGCTGATCGGAGGCCATCTACGGCCCGGAGTGGGGCATTGCTGGGGCCAGCCCGGCGTGTCATCCGTCGATGTGGCGCGGGCCCTTCCTATGGTGCCAATGGCCAGGTATAACGCTTCCCCCGGTTTGCCCTACTGTCGAGACTGGCCGGAATTGCCCTCGTGATCCGTTTCCAGAAGGTCTCCAAGGTTTACGCCCGCGGGGCTCGGCCTGCACTGGACCGAATCGAACTGGAGGTCGAGCGCGGGGAGTTCCTGTTCCTCGTGGGTGCCTCCGGCTCGGGCAAGTCGACGTTCCTACGCCTGGTGCTGCGCGAGGAACGCCCCACCAACGGCAAGGTATTCGTCGCAGGCAGGGACCTGTCCAAGATCTCCCAATGGAAGGTCCCGCACCTGCGCCGCACCATCGGCACGGTCTTCCAGGACTTCCGGTTGCTGCAGTCCAAGACCGTGTTCGAGAACGTGGCGCTGGCGCTGCAGGTGATCGGTAAACCCCGTCACCACGTGATGTCCACGGTGCCCGAAACCCTCGAACTGGTCGGCCTGGCCGGCAAGGAACGACGTCTGCCGACCGAGTTGTCCGGTGGGGAGCAGCAGCGGGTGGCGATCGCGCGGGCGTTCGTGAACCGGCCGGCGATCCTGCTGGCCGACGAGCCGACCGGGAATCTGGACCCCTCCACCTCGGTGGGGATCATGCGGCTGCTGGACCGGATCAACCGGACCGGCACCACGATCGTGATGGCCACCCACGACGACGAGATCGTGGACCAGATGCGTAAACGAGTCGTGGAACTGGTCGATGGGCAGATGGTGCGCGACCAGGCCAGAGGCGTCTACGGGGCGGAGCGTTAAATGAGACTCCGATTCGTTCTCTCCCAGTGTTTCCAGGGTCTGCGCGCGAACCTGGCGATGGCCGTGTCGGTGATGCTGGTGACCTTCGTGTCACTGACCTTCGTGGGCGCGGCCGTGCTGTTGCAGATGCAGATCGCCAACATGAAGGACGACTGGTACGACGCC
Organism: Pseudactinotalea sp. Z1748; assembly: GCF_049725185.1. NCBI lineage: Bacteria > Bacillati > Actinomycetota > Actinomycetes > Micrococcales > Cellulomonadaceae > Pseudactinotalea > Pseudactinotalea sp. Z1748. Next base: position 51,409 of record NZ_JBMPQB010000005.1, read on the forward strand.
GTAGAGGTCTCGGTGTTCCTGTGCCCGGAGTCCTCCTCGGTGCCTACCTGCGCCTCCGGCGAGGTGTCCGATGAGCAGGCCGACGAGGTCCTCGGCGTGTTGGAGTCGGAGGCGTTGAGCCCGTACGTGCAGGAGGTGTACACCGAGACCAAGGAGGAGGCCCACGAGGCCTTCCAGGATCAGTTCGGTGAGCAGGACTGGGCCAGCCGCGTCTCGGCGGACCAGATGCAGATGTCCTACCGGGTGTCCCTGCATGACCCGGAGCAGTACCAGGTGGTGGCCGATGAGGTCTCGGGCCGGGCCGGGGTGGAGTCGGTGGTGGATCAGCGCGCCATCCTGGAGCCGCTGTTCCTGGTCCTGAACCGGGTCACCGCCCTGGCCGCCGGGCTTGCCGGCGTCATGACGCTGACCGCGGTGCTGCTGATCACCACCACGATCCGGCTCTCGGCGATGAGCAGGTCCAAGGAGACCTCGATCATGCGCCTGGTGGGCGCCTCGAACTTCTTCATCCAACTGCCTTTCATGCTCGAAGGCGCCATCGCCGCACTGGCTGGGGCAGCGCTGGCGATCAGTGGGTTGTGGCTGGGCGCGAACTACCTGATCGAGGGGTGGTTGGCCGAGTCGTTCGTCTGGGTGAACTTCGTGGGTACTCCGGATGTGTGGACGATCGCGCCGTTGCTGGTTGGGATCGGGATTCTCCTTGCCGCCGTCAGTTCACTGGTCAGCCTGAACCGATACACGAAGGTGTGAGATGTCTGCGCAGTTGAGTTCTCCCGTTCCGAAGACCTCGAAAGCGGATACCCCGAGCCCGAGCGGCTCGAGCCCGAGCGCCGCAGGCCCGTTGACGGCGTTCCGCGCCCGGGTAGCGCAGTGGCCCACCCGGGTGCGGGGGATCTCCGCCCGGATGCTGGCCATGTGGCTGGCTGTGGTGGTGGGGGCGCTGGCCTTCGCCGTGCCCGCCCAGGCGGACCGGCTCGGCGAACTGCGCGACTCCCGATCGGAACTGGAGCAGCAGCAGCAGGAGAACCAGCGCGAGCACGAAGAGGTCACCTCCGCCCTGGAGGGCACCAACGTGGACCTGGCCGAGACCTACCTGGAACTGGACTCGATCAACCGCCGTCTGCCCATCGCCGAAGCCGAACTGGTGCAGGCCAACGAGGAACTGGCCGCAGCCGAGCGGCACCGGGATTCGGTCCAGGGCCGCCTTGAGGTGGCCCAGGCCCAGCAGGCGGATCTGAGCGCGGAGATCGCCACGGGTGAGGAGGAGATCGTCGGCACCGAATCAGCGATGGGGGAGGTAGCCCGGTCCACCTACCGCGGCGGGCCGGGGATCAGCGCGATCACTGTGGTGCTCGATGCCTCCAGCCCCTCGGAGTTCGCCAACCAGTACTCGGTGATGAACTCGGCGATGCGTACCCAGAACCAGGCACTGGTGGACCTGGAGAACCTCTCGGCCGTGAACCGCAACCGCCAGGTCCGGCTGGAGGCGGTGGAAGCCCGGATCGACGACCTGCACGTGGAGGCCCAGGAGGCCGTGGCCGCCGCCGACGTCGCCCGCCAGGAGGCCCAGGACCTGGTGGTGGAGATCGAAGGGCTGAAGGCCGACCAGGAGGCCCGTGCGGCCGAATTGGAGGATCTGTCCGAGCAGTTCGAGTCCGAGCAGGCCAACCTGGAGGCTGAGAACGAGGCCCTGGCCTCCGAGATCGCTGAGATACAGGCTGCGGAGGCCGCCGAGCGGGAGCGGCAGCGACGGATCGAGCGAGAGCGTCAGGAGCGGGAGCGTCAGGAGCGGGAGCGGGCCGAGCGGGAGCGCCAGGAGCGTGAGCGGGCCGAGCGGGAGCGCCAGCAGCAACAATCCAGCCGCAGTTCCGGTTCGTCCGGGGGCGGTTCCGGCTCTGGTGGCTCCTCGGGCGGTTCGTCCAGTTCCGGTGGCTCGTCCAGTTCGGGTGGTTCCTCCTCGAACCAGATCTTCATCCGCCCCGTGACCGGCACGTGGCACGTGACGTCCAGTTACGGCTACCGCATCTACCCGATCACGGGCGGGCGCTTCTTCCATCGTGGCGTTGACCTGCGCTCCCACTGCGGTGAGGCACAGCGCGCGACGGCCGCCGGCACCGTGGTGGCGGTGCGGCCCGCGCGTGGCAATGGCACGCACGGCAACCAGGTGATGATCAACCATGGTGTGATCGGCGGGAACTCCTACGTGACCGTGACCAACCACCTGTCCCGATTCGCCGTCAGCCAGGGACAGCGGGTCTCCCAGGGGCAGGTCATCGGTTACACCGGGCTCACCGGGGCCGTGACCGGCTGCCACGTGCACTACGAGATCTGGCGTAACGGCTCCACCATCAACCCAATGTCGATGCTGCCCTGACCCAGGAAACCCGCCCCGCCGCTCTGCCTCGCCGACGGCCGTCGCAGACCTGGGCCGAGGCCGAGTCGCCCAGCCCAGGGCGAGTGCTGTGTGGCTCGCCCTCGGAGCGCAGGCTCGCCCTCGCCGACCGGTAGCGGCGACCGGTAGCGGCGGCGGGTGGCGGGCTGCGGCGCCGGCGACCGGTAGCGGTGGCGGGCGGTGGGCGGGCTGCGGGCCCTGTTATGGGTTTCGCACGGCGTCGGTCGGTGGACTAGCCTGACCAAGCCGGAGAAGCGGGCGGAGGTGAGGCAGCGATGAGCAGCAAGAACAAGGGCGCCAAGAAGAAGGCCAAGGACCCTGCGGACGAGCGCACCCTCATCGCCAGCAACCGCCGCGCGCGGCATGACTTCCACATCGACGAAACCTTCGAAGCAGGCATTGCCCTGACCGGCACCGAGGTCAAGGCGCTGCGTGCCGGGCGGGCCTCGCTCACCGACGGCTGGGTGAACGTCGACCGCGGCGAGGCCTGGCTGGAGGGCGTGCACATCGCCGAGTACGCCCAAGGCACCTGGACCAACCACGCCCCTCGCCGTCGCCGGAAACTCCTGCTGCACCGCGAGCAGATCGACAAACTGGCCGCCAAGACACGGGAGAAGGGCCACACCATCGTGCCCTTGAGGCTGTACTTCCTGCGCGGCCGGGCCAAGGTCGAGATCGCCCTGGCCCGCGGAAAGCGCGAGTGGGACAAGAGGCACGCGCTCCGGGAGAAGCAGGATGCCCGCGAGGCCGAGCGTGCGATGAGTCTGCGGCAGAGCCGCTGACGTGCCCGACGCCGTGACGCGGGTTGCTCTGTCACGTGCGGCCGGCCGTGGTCCGGCGCGCGTGCGGACGCGCGTGTGGATCCTCACCCTGCTAGGCGCCGCCGTGCTGGCCATCCCGGCTCTGTTCGCCCCGCCGGCCCATGCCGCCGGGGACGAGTGGTCCATCACCCGCTACGAGGTCGATGCCCAGTTCGATGCCGACGGCGTGGCGCAGGTGCAGGTCGATCTCGAGTTCGACTTCGGTGCCGAGGAGGCCCACGGTCCCTATCTGACCTTCGTGGACCGCCAACCCATCGACGACGACCCGGACCACTACCGGGTGCTGGAGTACTCCGGCTTCGAGGCCATTTCGCCCTCGGGAGCTCCCGCCGACGTGCGGGTGGAGGACGCCGAGAACGCCGTCGCGGTCTACATCGGTGATGAGGACGTCGAGATCACCGGCCTGCAGCGCTACACGCTGACCTATCGGGTGGACGGGATCGCGGTCTCCGGAGTGGGGGACCAGGGGCAGGACGAGATCTACTGGCAGGTGATCGGCCAGGACTTCGAGGTGCCGCTCGCGCAGATCCGCATCACCGTGTCCGCCACCGAAGCGCCCGAGGAGGCGGCCTGCTGGGCCGGGGACCCTGGCTCGGACATCGAGTGCTCGGCCACGGTGGTCGGCGCCGAGGGGGCCGAGTTGCATCAGGGACTGTTGCATCCCGGTCAGCCGATGTCGGTGGCGGTGCAGTTTCCCGCCGGCACCTTCGGTGGCGCCCAGCCGATCCTGACCACCCGGCACACCTTCGCCAACACGATCGGACTGACCCGCGCCACCGGGCTGGGCGCGGCCGGGGCCACTCTGTTCGGCGTCGGCCTCGTGGTGCTCGTGGCACGCGGGCGCGGACGCGATGAGCAGTACATGGGCGTGACGCCCGGCCTCACCCCGGCACGCACGAGTGGCACCGCACGCCTGGGTGGCGATGGCGGCGATGGCGGTACCCGTGATGACGGTGCCGGCCATCACGGGGCTGCCGGGGCTGGCGCAACTGCCCCCGGCGCCACCGCAACCGAGCCCGACGACGAGGCCGTGGGTCCGCGCCGCGGCGGCCCGATCGCGGTGCAGTTCCAACCCCCGGCCGGGGTGCGCCCGGGGGAGATGGGCACACTGGCCGATGAGGTCGCCGATCCCCACGATGTCACCGCCACCATCGTGGACCTGGCTGTGCGTGGATACTTCCGGATCGAGGAGTACGCAGGCGACGACGAGGCCCAGCAGTGGCGACTGACCCGCCCCGAGCGTGCCCCCGAGTTGAACCATCCGGATCTGCTCGCCTATGAGCGCGACGTACTCACCACGCTCTTCCCCGGCCAGGAGCGCACGGTGGAGTTGCGGGAGATCGCCGGGGAGTTCTCCGCGATGCGCTCGCAGTTGCAGCAGGACCTGTATGCGGAGGTGACCGAGCGCGGCTGGTTCCGCACCTCCCCGGCCCAGGTGCGCATGCGCTGGTGGCTGGCCGCCATCGGCCTCTTCGTCGTCGGAATCGGGCTGGGCCTCGTCCTGGCATTCACCCTCGGACTGGGCGTGCTGGGGCTCCCGGTCATCGCCACTGCGGTCGCGGTGGCCGTAGCCGCCTCCTACGCCCCGGCGCGCACGGCGTCCGGAACCGCGGTGCTGGTGCAGTCGCTGGGCTTCAAGAAGTACCTGGAGACCGCGGAGGCGAACCAGTTGCGGTTCGAGGAGGACGAGGACATCTTCTCCCGCTACCTGCCCTTCGCGATCGCCTTCGAGGTGACCGACCGCTGGGCAAAGGTCTTTGAGGACATCGCCCGCAGCGGCGGGCCGGTGCCCGAGCCGGATTGGTACTCCGGGCCGGCTCTGGGCTCGGCGTCCTGGGCCGGTGCCCTCGGTGCGTCGATGGCCTCCTTCTCCTCGGCCGCCGACGCGGCCGTGGTCTCCGCCGGCACCGGTGGTTCCGCCATCTCCGGCGGAGGCTTCGCCGGTGGCGGCGCCGGCGGCGGTGGTGGCGGGGGTTGGTAGTCCCGCCAGGGCCCGCGCGCGGGAATAGGTTCGCCGCCCCCGTGGTTATCCCTCTAGACTGGTGCCGCTGGCCCGCGCTTGCGCACTGGTCGGTGCAGAACAATTCCACAGGGGGTGATCGGTTTCGACGACGGTTGTCGTTCCAGGGGAAGCGAGTCGAGGATGCAAGGTCATCTCGTCAACGCTCCTTGCAAACCAATAGGTGCTGATTCCAAGCGCACCGACTTCGCACTCGCCGCCTGAGCGAGTCCTGAAGTCCGTCAGCCCGGGCTAGCTCTCGTCCCGGATCCTGGCGTCGACTAGAGAGCCACTGCTGGTAGTCCTCGTCACCGGGGCTACTGGGACACTCAGGTGACTGGGCCTGTCAGCGACTTGTCTGCGTGAGCGCTGGGGCCGAGAAAATCGATAGCAGACTGCACTCGGAGAAGCCCTGGGTCCTCACTGTCGGACGCGGGTTCAATTCCCGCCACCTCCACCCCTCGAGAAGGCCGGATCCACCTGGATCCGGCCTTCTTGTTCTGCTCCCACGTGGACCCGCCCGGAGGTCTCCCGGAGGTCTGTGGAACCGCCCCGATTGGGCCGAAGCCGTGGTGGGCAGGCATAATCTGAACACATGCCGTCCGGAGCGCTGCGGCTTGCGCTGATCAGCCTGCACACCTCGCCGTTGGCCGACGTCGGGTCCGGCGACGCCGGGGGCATGAACGTGATGCTGCGGCACAGCGCCGACGCGCTCGCGGGCCTGGGACACCAGGTGGAGATCTTCACCCGACGGGCCGCCGCGGATCTGCCGGACCGCCTCGAGTTGCCCAGCGGCGTGGTGGTCCATCACCTCACCGCCGGCCCGCCCGCCCCGGCCGGCAAACGTGAGCACGAGGACTTCATCGCCCCTTTCGGTGCGGCGCTGGCCGCGCAGTGGAGCGACTGGGACATCGTGCACTCCCACCACTGGTTCTCCGGGATGGCCGCCCAGCCCCTCGCCGTCGACCATGGCCGCCCGCACGTGCAGACCTACCACTCCATTGCCGCGCCCAACGGGCGCCCGCTCGGCGAGGGTGAACCACCGGAGGGTCCCGGGAGGATCGACGGCGAACGTCACCTAGCGAAGACCAGCGACGCCGTGCTCGCGGTCAGCCACGCCGAGGCCGCCACCGTCACCGGCCGCCTGGGCGCCGACGGCGAGCGGGTGTTCGTGGTGCCGCCGGGGGTGGATGTGGAACTGTTCCACCCCATCGAGGGCGAGCCTCGCTCCACCCTGGTGCTGGCAGCCCGCCTCGAACCGCTCAAGGGCGTGGACCTGGCGATCCGCGCCCTGGCTCTGCTGCCTGCGCAGATCCGACCGGACCTGCACGTGCTCGGAGCGCCCTCGGGCGCCTACCCCGGCTATGACGAGGAGTTGCGGGCCCTCGCCGCCGAGCTCGGCGTGGCGAGCCGGTTGCAGTTCAACGGCGCGGTCGCCCGGGCCCGGCTCGCACGCTGCTTCGCCACCGCTCGTGCGGTGCTGGTGCCCTCGCACTCCGAGAGTTACGGGCTCACCGCGCTGGAGGCCTCGGCATGCGGGGTCCCGGTGATCGCCTCCGGCGCCGGGGGGCTGCGCGAGGCGGTCCACGACGGCGTCACCGGCCTGATCGTGCCCAGCCGCGACCCGCAGCACTGGGCCGATGCGATCGCAGGGATGCTCACCGATCCGGACCGCGCTGCCGCGCTGGGACAACAGGGCCGCGAACTGGCGCTGCGCCGCACCTGGCGGGCCACCGCGCAAGGCTGGGAGCGGGTCTACCGGCGACTCCTGGGTGCGGGCACGCCCACGACTGGGCTGGGCTGACCGCCGCGCTGGGTAGCCACCGATCCGGGTCTTGCGACCGCAACAGGGCCGTCAACGGGTGGAGCCACGCACCATCAGGGACACCGGGCTGACGATGTGTTCCGCGGGCACCTCGTCCCCGGCGATGCGCTGCTCCAGGAGCCGCATCGCCTCACCGGTGACGAACTCGTGGTTGGGATCGATGCTGGTCAGGCCCGGATGTAGGTAGTCCGAGATCGCGAGGTTGTCGAAGCCGGCCACCTGGGCGCGATCGGGGATGCTCACGCCGTGATCCCAGAGCGCCGACATCGCGCCCAGCGCGAGCATGTCCGTGACGGCGAAGACCGCGTCGAAGGCCAGGCCCTCACCGAGCACGTCGCGCATCGCCTCCCGGGCGTCGTGCATCGTGTAGTCGCCCAACGGCACGATCAACCGGGGGTCGACGGCGAGACCGGCCTCGGCATGGGCGGCCTCCCACCCGGCGCGCCGGGAGGAGGAGATCCCGGCGTCCTCCTGCGCCGAACCGCCCAGCACGATGACGCGGCGCGCGCCGTTGGCGAGCATGTGTGCGGTGGCCAGCCGGGCGCCGTCCTCGTTGGCGAGCCGGATGTGATCGACCGACCTCGGCATCGTCCGCTCACCGAGCAACACCAGTGGAACCCGGTGGCGGGCCTTCTCGATGTCCTCATGGCTGAGGCCGACGGTGGACAGCACTACGCCGTCGAACATCCGCAGCCGGGGCAGGGCGACCGCTTCCAACTCGCTCTCGGTGCGCGCGCTGGTGCGTTCCAGCACCAGATGCCGGCCGGTGGCCTCGACGTGGATGGCCAGTTCATCAGCGATATCACTGAAGTAGTCGTGGAAACTCGGCGCGATGAAGGCGATCGCGTTCGAGCGCCCGACGCGGAGGTGGCGAGCGGTCAGGTTGACCTGGTACCCGAGTTCCTCGGCGACCAGGTGGATCCTGGCGCGGGTCTCGGGGGACACCCGGCCGCGGTTGGTCAACGCGTTCGAGACGGTCGCCACCGTGACGCCGGTGCGCTGAGCGATATCGCTCATGGTGACCATGGTGAACCTCCGAGCGCCGATTGTCGCAGATTTTCCGAGGCGCATTGACGGGGGCGCCCCCTCATGCCACACTCTACGTGCTTGATCGATTAATCACGTGCGATCCCAACGATGCGAGAGAGGGCTACCGAACGCGCGCAGAATCGACGCCGTACAGAACGTCACCGGCGCAGGTGCCGGAGACCGCCGGATCGAGGCTTGCCCGATCCGGCATTCCACACCAGGCCCCGGGCCCTTGTCCGCGGTCCTGACTCGAAGGAGAGGGAGACAGATGTCATCAGAGGCAACATCGTTTCGGCGCAAGCGCGTGAGTGCAGTCGGCGCCGCAACCCTGGCCGCGGTTCTCGGGCTGGCCGCGTGCGGCGGTGGGAACGGCGACACCACGTCCGATCCGGGAAGCGGAGAGGGCGCGGAGGGCACCGGGGCCGCCGCGGGCGGACTTCAGTGCTCCTCGGAGAGCGTTGCCGACGAGCAATGGAGTGCCGCCGAGCCCGTCACCTTCTCCATGCTGTGGACCGACTGGCCGGAGAACCCGATCACCGACGACTGGATCCTCTTCGATGAGATCGCCGAGCGCACGAACGTGACGCTGGAGCTGACCAACATGTCCTTCAGTGACGCCGAGGAGCGGCGCAGCCTGTTGATCAGCGCCGGTGACGCGCCGCAGATCATCCCGCTCATCTACACCGGCGACGAGCGCCAGTACGCGGCCTCCGGTGCCGTGGTCCCGTTGAGCGACTACTCCGACTACATGCCCAACTTCACCAAGTACGTGCAGGAGTGGGAACTGGAAGACATGGTGGAGAACCTGCGCCAGGCCGACGGCAGGTACTACATGACGCCGGGGCTGCAGGAGGTCTCCGTCCCGGTCTTCACGCTCATCATCCGCCAGGACATCTTCGACGAGGTGGGCGCTCCGGCGCCGGAGACCTGGGCGGACCTGCGCGAGGGCCTGGAGTTGATCAAGGAGGCCTATCCGGACAGCCGGCCTCTCGCTGACGGATTCGAGGGTCACTCGATGTGGAACTACGCCTCGCACGCCTTCGGGACCGTAGCGGGCTGGGGGTTCGGCACCGGGATGTGGTTCGACGAGGACGCCGATGAGTTCGTCTACGCTCCCACCACCGACGGATACCGGGAGATGGTCACCTACTTCCACGACCTGGCCGACGACGGGCTGCTGGACACCGAATCGCTGACCGACGCCAACGACGGCATGGGCACGGTCACGGAGAAGTTCGCATCGGAGCAGGTGTTCGCTGCCTCGGGTGCTTCCGGCACCGTGCAGGAGTTCGCCCAAGCCCTCGATGCGGCCGGCGTCACCGACTACGAACTCACCCAGATCGCCCCGCCCGGCGGCCCCGCCGGGCAAGTCGTGGAGCCGCGCAACTTCTGGAACGGGTTCATGCTGTCCTCACACGCGGCCGAGGATGAGAACTTCTGCGACCTGTTGCACTTCGTCGACTGGCTGTACTACAACCCCGAGGCCCGCGAGATGCTGCAGTGGGGCATCGAGGGTGAGCACTACACCAAGGACGACGACGGCACCATCACGCTGAACCCCGAGTACTCCCTGGAGTCCTTCAACATCAACGTCGGCGCCGAGACCGACATCGGCGACCTCGGCTTCAGCAACGACGTGCTCGCCGGCTCGACCGAGTCCCGGGCGCTGAAGGAGTCCTACAACGCCCCGGAGTTCGTGGACTACATCGACACGGTGCTGTCCACCCGCACCCCACGCGACCCGTTCCCGAACGCCCCGCTGACCGAGGCGCAACTGGAGCAGGCCGCGCTGTGGGGTACCCCCCTGAAGGACACCGTGGACACCGCGACCCTGGCGTTCATCATCGGCCAGCGTGACCTGTCCGAGTGGGACGCGTTCCTGGGCCAGTTGGAGTCCCAGGGGCTCTCCAGTTACGAGGACCTCGTCAACGAGGCCCGCGAGAACGCCGAGAACGCGGGCTGACACGCACCGTTTGCCGGTGGGCCGGCGGCACCACGCCGCCGGCCCACCGACCTCGGTCAACTCTGGTGAAGGACTAACAGATGAGTTCAGTTCGCACAGCCGGCCCGGCACCCGGTGGCGAGGTGCTGGTGGGCGACGGAGCACCGGTGGGACAGGAACGCTCGTGGCGTCCCCGACGCGGACCACGGTCCTGGCTGGCGCCAACGAAGAAGTCCACGAAGGTGCCCTGGAGCAAGGCACTTCGGCGCGACTGGGTGCTGTACGCCATGGCCCTGGTGCCCGTGATCTTCCTGCTGATCTTCCGGTACATGCCGATGGTGGGCAACGCCATCGCCTTCCGCCGGTTCCGGCCCGGGGGCAGCATCCTCGGGGACGAGTGGGTGGGCCTGCAGTACGTACGCATGTTCATCGCCGATCCCAACTTCTGGAACGTCTTCGCCAACACCGCGATCCTCGGGCTGCTCACGCTAGTGGTGTGCTTCCCGCTGCCGATCGTGCTGGCGCTGATGCTCAACGAGGTCCGCAAGCGCACCTTCAAACGGGTGATCCAGTCGATCTCCTACCTGCCGCACTTCCTCTCGGTGGTGATCGTGGTGGGCATGGTGATGCAACTGCTCTCCCTGCAGGGCACCGTGAACCAGGTGATCGAGGCGTTCGGCGGTGAGGCCATCCCGTTCCTGCAACGGGCGGAGTGGTTCCGCACCATCTACGTCGGCTCGGAGGTCTGGCAGACCGTGGGCTGGGGCACGATCCTGTACCTGGCCGCGCTGACCACGGTCGATTCCTCCCTGTACGAAGCGGCGCGGATCGACGGGGCGAACCGGCTCCGGCAGACCTGGCACGTGACCCTGCCCGGGATCCGCCCGATGATGGTCACCCTGCTGATCCTCAACATCGGCACGTTCCTCAACGTCGGATTCGAGAAGGTGCTCCTGCTCTACAACCCGTTGACCTATTCCACTGCCGACGTCATCTCCACCTATCTCTACCGCGTCGGCCTGGTCTCCAGCAATTTCAGTTATGCCGCTGCGATCGGACTGTTCCAGGCGATCATCGGCTTGGTCATGGTCGTCAGCGCGAACCTCATTTCCCGTCGACTGGTAGGAGCAAGCCTGTGGTGACCCAGCGCGCGATCACAGCCACACCGAGCGGGTCCGGAAAGCCGGTCGGCCCCAGCGACACCCGTGCGTACCGGATCTTCACCTGGGCCAACAACGGTGTGCTGATCCTGATCTCCATGCTGATGCTGTACCCGTTCATCACCGTGCTCGCACAGTCCTTCTCCAGTGCCGGTGCGGTCAACGCCGGGATGGTGAGCTTCTGGCCGGTCGGATTCAACACCGACACCTACCGGGCAGTGGCTCAGAACGACCTGTTCTGGAACTCCTACCGCAACACGGTGGTGTACACCGTGGTGGGCACCACCATCGCGATGGCGTTGACGACCGTGTTCGCCTACGTGCTCTCCAAGAAACATCTGCGCGGCCGGAACTTCCTGATCGGGCTCACGATCTTCACGATGTTCTTCAACGGGGGCATCATCCCCAACTACGTACTCATCACGGCGCTGGGGATGAAGAACACCATGTGGGCGATGGTGATCCCCGGTGCCATCTCGGTGTTCAACCTGCTGGTGATGAAGTCCTTCTTCGAGAACCAACCCACCGAACTCGACGAGGCCGCACAGATCGATGGGCTGGGCTGGTTCGGGATCTTCACCCGTATCGTGCTTCCGCTGTCCAAGGCGGTCCTGGCCACGATGACGCTGTTCTACTCGGTGGCGCTCTGGAACGACTGGTTCGCCGCCTTCCTCTACCTGGACAGGCAGGACCTGTTCCCGGTGACCTTGTTCCTGCGCAACCTCATCGCAGGGGCATCCTCGGCAACGAGTGAGGGGGCGGCAATGGCGGGCAGCACCACCGCGGCGATCTCGGCCAACATCCAGGCGGTGACGATGATCCTGACGATCATCCCGATCGTGTGCGTCTACCCGTTCGTGCAGCGCTATTTCGTCTCCGGCATCATGCTCGGCTCGATCAAGGGCTGACAGGCAGTCCACCAGCCGAACCCGGGCCCGGTGCACGGGCCGCCCGCCCCCGCTCGCCCCCGTCCGCCATGCCCTCGAAAGGAAACCCGATGTCCCTCAACCAACGAGAAAGCGCCGCCGTCTCCCTGGACCACCGCAGAACCACCACGAGGCTTCGCCTCACCGAACCGGACGGGACCCCCATCGCCCGACGTGAGGTCCACCTCCAGCAACGGCAGCACGCATTCGGGTTCGGCTGCGCCGCCTTCGAGGTGGCCGATGCGGATCCTGCCTACCAGGACCTCTGGCTCGATCTCTTCGACACCGCGACGTTGCCCTTCTACTGGGGCCGGTACGAACCACAGCGGGGCCACACCCAGCGCGAGGCGTTGCTGCGCGCGGCCCGGTGGTTCGCCGAGCGGGAGGTCCGTCTGAAGGGCCACCCCCTGGTCTGGCACACGGTCAAGGCCCCGTGGGTGGATCAGTTGCCCCTGACCGAGGCCGAGGAGTCGCTGCGGGCCCGGATCCGCCGGGAGGTCGGTCACTTCGCGGGACTGATCGACTCCTGGGACGCGATCAACGAGGTGGTCATCATGCCCAGGTTCACCAATGAACCCGATGGCGTGCCCAACGCGATCTCGCGCCTGTGCGCGCAGAAAGGGCGGGTGGAGATGGTGCGCCTGGCCGTGGAGGAGGCGCGCAGCGCCGGGGTGCGCCCGCACCTGGTGCTCAACGACTTCGACCTCGGCCCCGAGTACGAGCATCTGATCGAGCAGGTCCTCGAGGCCGGGATCCAGATCGACGCGATCGGGTTGCAGTCCCATATGCATCAGGGGTTCCGTGGCCAGGAGTTCCTGACCGAGACCTGCGACCGGTTCGCCAGGTTCGGCCTGCCGCTGCACTGGACCGAGACCACCCTGGTCTCCGGTGATCTCATGCCCGAGCACATCGAGGACCTCAACGATCACCAGGTCCCCGACTGGCCCAGCACGCCCGAGGGCGAGGAACGCCAGGCCGCCGACATCGTGGCGCACTACACCGCGCTCGTCGCTCACCCCGCGGTCGACTCGGTCACCTACTGGGGCATCGGTGACGGCGCGGATGCCTGGCTCGGTGCGCCCGCCGGCCTGCTCCGGGCCGACGGCTCACCCAAACCCGCCTACCACGCGCTGCGGACCCTGGTCCGCGAGGACTGGTGGCTCACGCCGACCACCGGTCGCACCGATGATCAGGGCCGGGTGGAACTCAGCGGCTTCGCCGGGCGTTACGAGGTGGAAGCCGGCGGCGCGACGGCCGAGGTGGTGCTGGAGTCCGGGAACGAGGAGGTCACAGTGGTGCTGACCTGAGCACGGATGCTCGCTCGAACATCGGATCCGCCCGCCGCCGAAGAGTTCCCGCCTCAGCCCCGGCTCGTCGGTTCGGGTGCGGGTCCGCTGGCGTCCCGGGCGAGCACGTACAGCAGGTCGGAGAGCCGGTTCAGGTAGCGCAGCACCGGTTCGGCGACGACCGCCCCGGACCCGAGCGCTGCGACCGCGTGCCGCTCGGCCCGGCGCACCACGGTGCGTGCCACGTCCAGGTGAGCCGACGTCGTCGTCGTGCCCGGGACCAGGAAGACCGGCTCGAGCGGGCGCACGGTGAGGCGCTCGTCGATGATCTCCTCCAGGGCTGTGACCATGGCCTCGGTCACCAAGGACACGCCCTCCTCGAGCCGGTCACGCCGCTCCGGATGGGTGGCCACATCGGCCCCGAGCACGAACAGCTCACGCTGCAGGTACAGGATGAGTCCGGCCAGCGACTCGTCCTCGCAGCCGGCCCGGGCCACCCCGAGCACGGCGATCGCCTCATCGACGTCACCGCTGGTCTCCACGACCAGATCGGCCTTGGACACCCGCCCGCCCAGGAATCGTCCGGTGGAGCCGTCATCGCCCCGCTTGGTGTAGATCTTCGTCGCCATGTCCTCAGCATGGCACCACCACGCTCGGCCAGGAAGGGCTCGCACCGCCGGCTTCGAACGGGACACCCGGGTGGGTGGGGGAGTGCCGGAACTCCCCGGTGCCGATGCCGGCGTTCCGCAGGCGGCGGGAAGCGGCTATGGTCGGACCAGGCCCTACCGAGGGGAAGCCGGTGTGAATCCGGCACTGACCCGCAACCGTGAATCGGGACATCCCGATCAGTCGGAACACCTGGGTTGGGCCGGAAGAAGTGGCTCTGTCCGTCGTGGTCTGCGGAGGGGAGTCCGTAGGCGCCGGCGGTGCACGCGCACCCGGCGGGCCGAGGACCCTGCCGTGACCGCCAGAAAGGCGTCCGATGTCCTCCCTACGCACCCGCCCCCGGCGCAGGCTCGCGCTCGCTCTCACAGCCGCCGCCGCACTAGTTCTCGCACCGGCCGCACTCGATGCCCCGGCGGCCGCCGACTCCGCGCCCGGCGCGGACGGGGTCACCGTGGTGGTGGACTTCACCGACCTGGGCGGGACGATCGAGGTCGGCTTCGCCCCGGGGGACCCCGCTAACGGTCGCGAGGCGCTGGAGGGTGCCGGCTTCACCGCCACCGACTCGACACCGGGGATGGTCTGCGCGATCGACGCGATGCCCGACCCGTGCCCGGAGGAATTCGACGGCTCCTTCTGGTCATACTGGACCGGCACATCGGGGGAGTGGGTCGCCCACACCGCCGGTGCCGATGGCACCGATCCCGCGCCCGGGGACATCGACGGCTGGCGCTACCACGACGGGAACGCCGGACCCCGGATCACACCGCAGGAGGCACTCGAGGAGAGCGTCTCAAGGGCCGGCGTCCCCGCGGACGACGGCGCCACCGGCGGGGAGGACGACGACGCTGCGCCGGGGTCGGAGGAGGCCGCCGAGGACGACGGTGCGGCCGAGGACACCACCACCGACGACGGTGCGACCGATGACCGCACGGCATGGGCCGGCACCACCATCTGGGTGGTGCTGGCGCTCGCCGTACTCGCGGTCGCGGTCGTGGCCGCCGTCTGGTTCAACCGCCGGCGGCACTGAGCCGATGACCGCCGTGGCCCCGGCCCCTCCCACCCCGCTGGTGCGCCCCCGGGTTCCGGAGCTGCAGCCGCTGGCGTGGTGGGCCTGGGCGGGGGCGGCGGTGATCGCGCTGACCCGCACCGGCGATCCGGTGGGGGTCCTGCTGCTCACCGGGGCGGTAGTGGCGGTGGTGCTCTGGCGCAGGTCGGCGGCGCCCTGGACCCGCATCTTCCGGCTGTACCTGTACATCGCCGCGGCGGTCATCGTGCTGCGGTTGGGCTTCCATGTGCTGTTCGGCATCCGCACCGGCGGGCCGGTGCTGGTGCCCCTGCCGGCACTGCCGCTGCCGGAGTGGGCCAGTGGCATCTCGCTGCTCGGTCCGATCGAGTCCCGCGGGCTGGTACACGCGTTGTCCGGGGCGATCGCCCTGGCAGCGATCATCGTGTGTTTCGGCGCCGCGAACGCCCTGGCCAACCCCAAGCACGTACTGCGCCACCTGCCCGGCGCGCTGCACGACCTGTCCACCGCGGTGGTCATCGCGGTCACGGTCACTCCCCAGCTCATCGCCTCGGCCCGCACCGTCCGGCGTGCCCGGCGGCTACGGGGCGTGGAGGGCTCCGGCCCCCGGGTGGTGCTGGGCTACGTGCGGCCGGTGCTGGCCGACGCGATGGATCGCGCGATCGCACTGGCCGCCTCGATGGACTCCCGTGGCTACGCGCGCACCCGCGGCCGGGCCTCGGCCGGGCTGAACCTGGCCCTGCTGGTGGCGGTCCTGCTCGCCGGCGTGGGCACCTACGGGCTGCTCGACGCCACGATGCCGGGCTGGCTGGGTCTGCCGGTGCTGGCGGCTGCGGCCGTGCTGGGCGCGCTGACCACCGCCCACGCCTCCCGCCGGGTCCGGCGCACCCGGTACCGGGCCGCTCCGTGGCGGATCCGGGAGAGCGCGGTGGTGGCCTGTAGCGCATCGGCCGGCCTCGCCGTCGTTCTGGCCGGTGACCGGGCGCACCCGGACCCGCTGACGTGGTTGGGCCTGCCGCTTGGCGTCATCGCCGCAGCGCTCCTGCTGGTGGTGCCGGCGCTGCTGGGACGGGGTGGGCGATGATCCGCTTCGAATCGGTCAGCCTGGTCTACCCGGGATCGGCCACCCCGGTGCTGCGCGATGTGCACCTGGCGATCCCCGAGGGGGAACTGTGCCTGGTCACCGGTGCGACCGGGGCGGGAAAGTCCAGCCTGCTCGGTGCCGCCTGCGCCCGCGTGCCCCACTTCACCGGGGGCGTGCTGACCGGCCGGGTACTCGTGGACGGGCGGGACACCGAGACGCACCTTCCGCGTGACCTGGCCGATCTGGTCGGGGTCGTCACCCAGGACCCGCTGCTGGGCTTCGTCACCGATACCGTCGAGGAGGAACTGGCCTTCGCCCTGGAACAACTCGGCCTGCCCCGCCCGGTGATGCGCAAGCGGGTCGAGGAGGTCCTGGACCTGCTCGCGCTGGCCCCGCTGCGGGACCGGGCGCTGACCGAGTTGTCCGGCGGGGAGCAGCAGCGGGTGGCCATCGGCGCGGTGATGACGGCCCAACCGCGGATCCTCGTGCTCGACGAGCCGACCTCCGCGCTGGACCCCGGTGCGGCCGAGGAGGTGCTGGCGGCCCTGACCCGGTTGGTGCACGATCTGGGCGTCACCGTGCTGCTGGCCGAGCACCGGTTGGAGCGGGTGATTCAGTTCGCCGACTCCGTGCTCGAGGTCCACCCCGGCGGCACGGTCACCTACGGGGAGCCCGGGTCGGTCCTGGCCGCCAGTCACAGTGCGCCTCCGGTGGTGGAACTGGGTCGCCTCGCGGGGTGGGACCCGGTGCCGCTGTCGGTGCGGGACGCGCGCCGGCGTGCCGGGCCGCTGCGCGCACGGCTGGGGCCGCCGGTCGGCGACGGCGCGCGGGAACCCGGCAGCACCGGCTCGCCCCGATCGCGGCGGCCGGCCAGAACCACCGACGACGACGCAGGCGGACCGGGAACCGGCGGTGCACCCGGGCAGGGGCTGCTGCGCGCGCGCGGCCTGAGCGTCACCTACGGAGACGTCACCGCGGTGCACGACCTCGACCTGACCCTGCATGCCGGTGAGGTCCTGGCGGTCATGGGTCGCAACGGTTCCGGCAAGTCCTCCCTGCTCTGGGCGTTGCAGGGCACCGGGTCACGCTCGGGCGGACGGGTGAACCTGCTCCGCGCAGCGGGAACACCGGACCCGGCCGCGTTGCCGGCGGCCCGGGCCCGCCGCCATGTGGCCCTGGTGCCCCAGACGCCGGCACACCTGCTCTACCACCAGTCGGTGGCCGCCGAATGCGCCGCAGCCGATACCGATGCCGGGGCGGCCGACGGTACCACCGCGGACCTGCTCGACCGGATCGTTCCCGGCCTGGACAGGTCCACCAACCCCGCGGACCTGTCCGAGGGCGGACGGCTGGCGCTGGCGCTCGCGGTCCAACTGGCCGCCGATCCGCCGGTGCTGCTCCTGGACGAACCGACCCGCGGCCTGGACTACGGCGCCAAGGAAGCGCTGGCCCGGGTGCTCACCGCTCGTGCCCGGGCCGGCCACGCCGTCGTCCTGACCAGTCACGACGTGGAGTTCGTGGCCCGCTGCGCCCACCGGGTGGTGACGTTGGCGCAGGGACAGGTGGTGGCCGATGGCCCGGCGCGGGAGATCCTGGTCGCCTCGCCCACCTTGGCCCCGCAGACCGCGAAGATCCTGCACCCGCTGGGCTACCTGACCGTGGCCGAGGTGCGCCGGGCACTGGAGGCGCGGGCATGAGCCGGGGTCCGGACGCTACCCCGGCCGTGCCCCTGCGGCCCCGGACCATCGTGGTGCTGGCCGCCGCCACCGCGGTCGGCCTGGTCATCTTCGGTTGGCCGTTGGTGATGACCGAGGGATTCATCCAGGTCGATCATGTCCCGATCGCGCTCGGTCTGGTGCTGAGCCTGGTGCTGGTGGTGTTGCTGGTGGCGCTGGCCGACGGGGGCATCGGGGTGAAGGCGGTCGCGCTGCTGGGCCTGCTCTCTGCCGTGGGGGTGGTGCTACGACCACTGGCCGGCGGCACCGCCGGGATCGAGACCGTCTTCCTGCCGCTGGTGCTGGGTGGGCGGGTGCTGGGCCCCGGCTTCGGGTTCGCGCTGGGCTCCACCACGCTGTTCGCCTCGGCGCTGCTCACGGGCGGGGTCGGGCCCTGGTTGCCCTACCAGATGCTGGCCGCCTCCTGGGTGGCGATGGGTGCGGGTCTGTTGCCCCGCGGGGTGCGCGGACGGTGGGAGGTGGCCATGCTCGCCGGGTACGCCGTGATCGCCTCGGTCGGGTACGGGTTGGCGATGAACTTCTCCTTCTGGCCCTTCCAACTCGGCCTGGGCACCGAACTCTCCTTCGTTCCCGGGGCGGCGACGGGGGAGAACATCCACCGGTTCCTCGTCTACGCGGTGACCACCTCACTGGTGTGGGAGATCGGGCGCGCGATCACCACGGTGGTGGGCATCGTGGTGATCGGTCCGCTGGTGCTGGCCACCCTTCGCCGGGGGGCCAGCCAGGTCGGGTTCGCACCCGCTCCGGCCGCTGTGGAGCGACACGCCGACGGAGAACACGCCGACACGCCGAACACAAGATCTGGTGGTCGTTCCGATCCCTGACTACTAGGTGTAGCGTTGGTCATCCAGCGAATTACATTGATGTCGTTCACGCCCCAGCCGCCCCAGCCACACCGAAGAAAGCAACTCACCTGATGTTCTCCTTCCAACTCCCGTCCACGTTCGTCGACTCCTACGCCACTCGGCAGGTGCCGTGGGGCTATGCCGACGCCGCCGGCAACTCCCTGGGTGAGATCACCTTTCTGCGGACCTATTCGCGCCAGCGGGAGGACGGCACCAAGGAACGCTGGCACGAGGTGTGCAGCCGGGTTGTCGAGGGCATGTTCTCCATCCTCAAGGACCACTACATTTCCCAGCGCCTGCCCTGGGACGAGGCGGAGGCCCAGGAGATGGCCCAGGACGCCTACGAGCGGCTGTTCCAGCTCAAGTGGACCCCGCCGGGCCGGGGCCTGTGGGTGATGGGTACCCCGCTGGTCAACGAGGTGGGCAACTCGGCCCCGCTGCAGAACTGCGCGTTCGTGTCCACCGAGGACATGACCGAGCAGGACCCCTCGGCGCCGTTCACGTTCCTGATGGAGGCCTCGATGCTCGGGGTCGGGGTGGGCTTCGACACCCGCGGGGCCAAGAAGGGCTTCACCATCGCCGACCCCACTGTGCACGACTCGGCCACCGGCCTGGAGATCGACGCCGACGGACGTGCACTGCGCCCGGTGGTGGAGGCCGGCACCCCGGTGTTCACCATCCCCGACACCCGCGAGGGCTGGGTGGACTCCACCGCGATGGTGATCGACGCCTACCTCAAGGGCACCGAGCTCCCGGCGATGGACTACGCCCGGATCCGCCCCAAGGGCGCACCGATCAGGACCTTCGGCGGCACCGCCGCGGGGCCGGCGCCGCTGCACCGGCTGCACACCGCGATCCGGGGCGTGCTGCACGGCCGCGGCGGCCAGGCCCTGACCACCCGGGACATCGCCGACATCGGCAACCTGATCGGTGTGTGCGTGGTGGCCGGCAACGTGCGCCGCTCCGCCGAGATCCTGCTCGGGGAACTGGACGACCCGGACTTCCTCAACCTGAAGAACCCCGAGGTCTTCCCCGAGCGCAACTCCTACGACGCGCAGGCACCTGGCTGGGCCTGGATGAGCAACAACTCCGTGGTGGTCAACTCCGGCGATGACCTGTCCGGCGTCACCGAGGCGATCTCCCGCAACGGTGAGCCCGGTGTGATCTGGTTGGACACCACGCGCGCCTACGGTCGCCTGGCCGACCCGGCCGACCACAAGGACCACCGGGTGATGGGCTACAACCCCTGCGCCGAGCAGCCCCTGGAGTCCTTCGAGTGCTGCACCCTGGTGGAGTCCTTCCCCTCCCGCGCGGAGTCCAAGGAGGACTTCCTGGCCACCCTCAAGGTTGCCTTCCTCTACGGCAAGATCGTCACGCTGCTGCCCACCCACTGGGAGCGCACCAACGCCGTGATGCAACGCAACCGCCGGGTGGGCACCTCGATGTCGGGGATCGCCGACTTCGTGGACAACCACAGCACCGAGGTGCTGGTGGAGTGGATGGATGAGGGTTACCGGGCGGTCCGGTCCTGGGACGCGGAGTTGTCCGAGAAGCTCGCCGTGCGCGAGTCCATCCGCACCACCACCGTCAAGCCCAGCGGGACCGTGTCCATCGTGGCCGGGGTCTCCCCGGGGGTGCACTGGGCCCCGGGCGGGACCTACTTCGACCGGGCGATCCGGTTCCGCAACGAGGACCCGCTGGTCACCCTGTTCCAGGCCGCCGGGTACCGGGTGGAGCCGGCCAGTGAGGACCCGACCGGCACCACGGTGATCTTCTTCCCGGTCAAGTCCGCGGCCCGCCGCTCGGAGAAGGACGTGTCACTACGGGAGAAGGCCGAGCTGGCCGCGCTGGCGCAGAAGTACTGGTCGGACAACTCCGTCTCGGTGACCCTGTCCTTCGACCCCGAGTCCGAGGGCGACCAGATCGGGGACATCCTGACCGACTACGCCGGTCGGCTCAAGACCGCCTCGTTCCTGCCGCAGGGTAACTTCACCTATCCGCAGATGCCCTACACCCAGATCACCCGGGAGGAGTACGAGGCGGCCACGAAGAAACTCATCCCGGCCTTCCTCGATGCGATCTACGACGGCGACATGGAGACCATCGACGCCATCGGTGAGGCGTTCTGCGAGACCGATGACTGCGAGATCGACGACCTGAAGATCAACGCGGACTTCAACGCCGCCACCTGAAGCCACACGGACCCGAGGGCAAGGCGGTACCGTCGCGTTCGGCTGCGAGACCAGCCCCGTGCCGGAGGGTCGTGCCGGCCGACATCGGGGCGAACGCTCAACTCGGGGACACCAGGGCGCGTGCGCCCGGCATGGTTCCGGCGGCGTACGTGTCGTGGGGCGTCGTCCGGCGCGCACGGCCACGCGCTAGTGGGTCCTCGCGCGGTACCTGCATGCCGGTGACGAGTGTCAGCGCCTCGATGAACTGTTGACTGCGACCCTCCCGGCCCGCCGCGCGTGCGGCGACAGTGGGGTCGTGGAGGAGTTTGGCGGCCAGCCGGCGTAGGGCTTGCGTCGCCTGGCCGGCGTCCACGACACCGGACATCGGTAGCCGGGCAAGTTCTGCCTCGAGCGCACCACCGACGTGCTCACGCATGGCAACGATGACATCGTCCATGGCCCTCTCCGCTCTTCGCCCGAAGAACTCCTCCACCTCCTCGGCGAGGATCTCCTGCGCACGGTGGACCTGGCCGTCGGTCGCTGCCGGCGCGTGGCTGCGTACGGTGTTCAGGTCCAGGAACACCAGACCCGGAAGGTCGGCCACGCCGGCGGCGACGTCGCGACGGAGGGCGAGGTCCACCAGAACGAGGGGAGTCCTCGCGGGCGATCTCATCGCCAGGGCGTCGGAGGCGGTATCGACGTCGATGACCGGGGTGCCCGTGCCACGGCAGCAGAGGACGAGGTCGGCACTCGCGAGTGCCGCGACGAGACCGTCGGCGGCCAGAGGCACGACGGCATTCTTCGCGGCGAACTCCTCGGCCCGGTCGGAGGAGGACCAGACGCTGATGTCGGCGCACGACCGCTTGCGCAGGGCGGCGACGGTCGCACCGGCGTAAGCGCCCGTGCCGACGACGACGGCGCGCGCTCCGGCCCAGGTGCCAGCGGGCACCCGCGGTCCGTCTGCGTCGCTCCAGGCTGGAACCTCCCGTGGACAACCCGCACGCGATGTGCGTGCTGAGGCGAGGTCGAGGGCGATGGACACGACCGATCGGCCGGCGGCGGCCAGGTCGGTGGACACGGCGATGCGGCGCGATGCACGGGAGGCGCGCTGGAAGACGTCCTCCAGAGTCGGTGACGTCGTCCCGTCCGCGCGGGCGGACTGCAGGGCGCGGCGAAGTTGACCGGCGATCTCCCGCTCACCGACGACCATGGAGTCCAGGCCCGCCGCCACCTCGAAGACGTGTCGGACGACCTCCTGGCCGACGGCGTGGGACGTGCGGGCGGCGACGTGTGCGCGTGATGTCCCGGATGTTTCGGCGAGTGCCTGGCGGGCAGCCTCGATCGCATCGGTCTCGGCCCCTGTCGGCTCGAGGTAGATCTCGACCCTGTTGCAGGTCGAGAGCACGAGCGCACCTTTGACCGCGGGATGGGCGGCCAGGCGAGCGCCGGCGGCCTCGGCACCAACCGAGAGTCTCTCGAGTTCGGGCAGGGGTACGTCGTGGTGGTTGGCGGCGAGGATGGCGAGCGGCATTCTGGCAGGTTAACTAATCCCGCGAGGTTTGACACAATGCTCGAGTGAATTCATCTGATGATCTCTCGTCGACCCCCTCCGCCCTGCTGTCCGCCTACTCCGGGACCCGGCCGGAACGACTGCCCGTGTGGTTCATGCGTCAGGCCGGCCGGTCCCTGCCGGAGTACTGGAAGGTCCGGGAGGGAACCGAGATGCTCGAGTCGTGTCTCCGGCCGGAGTTGTCGGCGGAGATCACCTGCCAGCCGGTGCGGCGGCACGGCGTGGATGCCGCGATCTTCTTCTCCGACATCGTCATCCCCCTGCGCCTGGCGGGTGTTGACGTCGACATCGTCCGGGGTGTGGGCCCGGTCATCGGTTCGCCAGTGCGCACGGCCGCCGACGTCGACCGCCTCACCGCGCTACCCGGGGGCGACATGACGGCAATTCGCGAGGGCGTCGGGCTCGCCGTGCGCGAGCTCAACGGTCGGAGTGAACCGGTCCCGCTCATCGGTTTCGGTGGTGCCCCGTTCACTCTGGCGGCCTACCTCGTCGAAGGGCGGCCCTCACGGGATCACCTCGCCGCCCGAGCGATGATGCACGCAGACCCGGCCGCATGGGCCCGGTTGATGACCTGGGCGGCGGACCGTACCGCGGAGTTCCTCCTCGCCCAGATCGATGCCGGGGCACGCGCGGTCCAACTCTTCGACTCGTGGGCCGGTTCGCTCTCGGTCACCGATTACAGTGAGCGGGTCGCGCCCTACTCCGCCCGCGTCCTGTCCGCTGTCGAAGGCCTGGTGCCACGGGTTCACTTCGGAACCGGCACCTCGGAGATCCTCACTCTCATGCGCGACACCGGTGCCGAGGTCGTCGGAGTGGACCACCGGATTGGCCTCGACGAGGCTGTCCGGCGGCTTGGTCCCAGCACCGTCGTGCAGGGCAATATCGATCCGGCACTGCTCGCCGCGCCGTGGGACGTGCTCCAGCGGCACGTGGAGGATGTGATCAACCGGGGGCGGTCGGCCGCGGCGCATGTGCTCAACCTCGGCCACGGTGTCCCTCCCGAGACAGATCCCGGCGTCCTCACCCGTATCGTCGAACTCGCGCACGCACGATGAGGGATGCGATGGACGTCGTGGTCGTCGGCGGCGGTATAGGCGGCCTGACTGCGGCGTGGGAGCTGGCCCGCAGCGGACGCCGGGTCACGTTGGTCGAGGCGTCGGACCATCTCGGTGGGCTCGTGCGTCCGCTCGACGTCGGCGGCGTGATCGTCAACCGCGGGCCGGAAGCGTTCGCGGTGCGGCGGCCCGCGGTGGCCGAGTTGTGCGCCGAACTCGGGCTGCCCACGGAGTTGCCGGCGCACGGTTCGTGGCTGGTCACCCCGGAACAGGGCGCCTTCCGCGCCCCGGCCCGCGCCATGCTCGGCATCCCCGCGGACCCGAGCGCCCCCGACGTCGTCGCCGCCATCGGTGAGGCCGCGGCGCGGCGCGCGGCGCTGGACGCCGATCTGGGCCCGACCCCCGGCTCCGACGCCCGCGACCTCGCGACGCTCATCACCGTTCGGATGGGCGAGGGGCTGCTCGAGCGCCTCGTGCGACCTCTCGTCTCGGCGATCCACGGCGCCGATCCGTCGGTGCTGCCCGTCGACAGTGTCATGCCGGGCCTTCGCGACGCGCTGGGGCGCACCGGGTCGCTTGCCGCCGCCGTCGCCGCGACCCTGCCCGAGGGGCCCGCCGTCGCGTCCGTCACCGGAGGCATGCACCTCCTCGCCGAGGCCCTCGCGGAGGCCGCACGCGCCCACGGCGCCACCTTGCTCACGCGCGCCCCGGTCGCCGCGATCGAGTCCGGTTCCCGCGGGCGCTGGCGGGTCGTGGTCGCCGGCGGCACGGACGTCCCGGAGGCGCGCGACGTCGTCGTGGCGACGTCCGGGGTCGCCACCCTCGCGCTCCTAGAACCGCACGTCGACACCCACGCGTTGCGGACGACCACGGGTCAGCCGACGACCCACATCACGCTACTCCTCGACGCTCCAGAACTTGACGAGGCCCCCCGAGGTAGCGGAGTCATCGCCGCAGAGGGTGTGCCCGGGGCCAAAGCGCTGACCCACGTCACCGCGAAGTGGGACTGGGCCGCCCGGGCCGCCGGGCCAGGGCGGCATGTGATCCGACTCTCCTACGGCCGGCCGGGGCAGGAACCACCCCTCGATTCCCTCGACATCGTCACGGACGCCGCCCGCCTGCTCGGCACCGATCTTCGGGCCGACCAGGTGCGGGACAGCACGGTGGTCCACCACGCCGGAGCGCTCGTTCCGGCGGATCCGCAGGTTCGAGATGCGGTGCTCGACCTGTCCCGGACGATGGCCGGGCGTGGTCTTCACCTTGCCGGCGGGCTCGTCGCGGGCACGGGGTTGCCCGCCGTCGTGACGCGGTCGCGGTCGCTCGCCCCGATGCTGGGCAGCCCGGCCACCGCGCCCGCCCCTCGCGCGGCTGCACGGCCTTCCGATGAGAGGGTGGCACTGTGAGCGCCACCTCCGACTCGAGTCCCTGGGTGCTGGGCACCCGGGGCTCCGACCTCGCCCGCACCCAGGCCGGAGGCGTCGCGGACGACCTCGTTGCCGCCGGCGCCGGGCCCTTCGAGCTGCGCATCGTGCGCACCGAGGGAGACGTCCGCACCGAGTCCCTCGCCTCGCTCGGTGGTGCCGGCGTCTTTGCCGGAGCGCTGCGCGCGGCGCTGGGTGCGGGGAAGGTCGACGTCGTCGTCCACTCGCTCAAGGACCTCCCCACGGCGCCTGCCCCGGGGTTACGGATCGCCGCCGTTCCGGTTCGTGCGGATGCCCGGGACGCGCTGTGCGCACGGGAGGGCCGCACCCTCGCCACACTGCAGCGAGGCGCCCGTGTCGGAACCGGGTCCCCCCGCCGAGCCGCCCAACTGCGCGCCGCCCGCTCGGACCTGGACGTCGTCGACATCCGCGGCAACGTCCCAACCCGGCTTGCTCGCACCGAGGACGATCTCGACGCCGTCGTGCTCGCGCTCGCCGGCCTCGCGCGCATCGGGCTCGCCGCCCGCGCGACCGACGTCCTCGACCCGGCCGTGATGCTGCCGGCTCCCGGTCAGGGTGCGCTCGCCATCGAGACCCGCGCCGAGGTGCCTGAGCCGCTGGGTCGGGCCCTGGCGGCCCTGGATCATCTGCCGACCCTGATCGAAGTCACCGCCGAACGCCAACTCCTCGCCAGCCTGGAGGCCGGCTGCGCCGCCCCCGTCGGTGCGCTCGCGACGCTGGACGGCGAGACGCTCAGGCTCGAGGCGGTTGCGGCGGCCATCGACGGTAGACGGGTGCTGCGCTCGTCCGGGACGACGTCGGTGGACCTCACGGGCCGGCGTGATGATGTGCTGGCGAGCGCTCGCGAACTCGGCCACGAACTCGGCACCGAACTCATCGGGCAGGGTGCCGGCGAACTCACCAGAGCAACCCCGTGACCGAGGCCTCGGTCAGCAGAGACTCCCCAGGTCCGGGCTCGCCGCTCTCCGGCCTGCGAGTGCTCGTCCCGCGGGCCGGCGCCGAGGACCCGATCGCGCGCGCGGTCCAGGAGGCCGGGGCCGTGCCCGTGACCGTCGCACTCACCGAGACCGTGCCGGCCCACGACACCGTGCTGGAGCACGCTCTCGCACTCGGCGGTGCTGCGTGGCTGGTGCTCACCTCTGCTCGCACGGTCTCGGTGCTCGCGGACTACGCAGCGCGTACCGGCACACCGCTCGGGGAGCGCCTCCGCCGTGCTGTTGCGGCCGGCACCCGACTGGCCGTCGTCGGCCCCGCCACCGCCGCCGCGCTCGCCGGCATCGGGCACCCGCCCCACCTGTGCGCCACCGCCCCGGAGTCGGCCAGGACGCTCCTGGCCGGCTTCCCCCATCCCGGCGGCGGCGGTCGCGTGCTCCTGCCGTGCTCCGCCCTCGCCGCGCCGGAACTGGTCCGGGGACTGCGCGAGCGGGGTTGGGACGTGGACCGCCGGGACGTCTACACCACCCAGGGCGCGGACCTCGACGCCGCTGCGCGGGCACGGCTGACCGAACCGTGGCCCGACGTGATCCTCCTCACCGCGGGCTCAACGGTTCGCGCCCTCGTGACGCTTCTCGGTCCGCCGCCCTCCTCCACCGCCATCGCCGTCATAGGTGACCCCACCCGGCGCGCCGCCGAGCAGGCCGGGTTGCGGGTCGGCGGCGTCGCACCGGAGGCGACCCCGGCAGGCCTCATCGCGGCCGCCGTCCACTCACTCCGTCACCGCCACCCCGACCCAGGAGCCGACCACTGATGTCCCCCATGCCCCTGCCCGCCGACCGCCCGCGGCGCCTGCGTGCCAGCGCCCCGTTGCGCCGACTCGTCGCCGAGCACCGCCTCTCGCCCTCCGACCTCGTGCTGCCCGTATTCCTCGCCGAGGGCGCGACGCAGCCGCGTCCGATCTCCTCGATGCCGGGGGTCGTCCAACACACCGCGGACTCATTGCGCGCCGCGGCGCACGACGCCGCCGCTGCAGGTGTCGGCGGCATCATGCTGTTCGGAGTACCCGCCGTCCGCGACGCCGACGGATCGGGCGCTACGGACCCGGACGGGATCGCCAACCGTGGCCTGGCGATGCTGCGGGAGGAGGTGGGCGCGGACGTCGTCATCATCTCCGATCTGTGCCTCGACGAGTTCACCGACCACGGGCACTGTGGTGTGCTGGCGGCGGACGGCTCGGTCGATAACGATGCGACGCTTCGGCGGTACGCCGAGATGTCGCTCGCCCAGCACGAAGCCGGCGCACATGTTCTGGGTCTGTCCGGCATGATGGACGGTCAGGTGGCTGCCTGTCGTGCCGCGCTGGACGAGGCCGGAGCCACCGGCACCGCCATCCTCGCGTACTCGGCGAAGTATGCTTCCGCCTTCTACGGGCCCTTTCGTGAGGCGGTGGACTCCAGGCTCCGTGGCGATCGCCGCACCTACCAGATGGACTTCGCGAACCGCACCGAGGGCACGCGCGAGGCGCTTCTGGACCTCGCGCAGGGCGCCGACGTCGTCATGGTCAAGCCGGCGCTCGGCTACCTCGATGTTCTGTCCGACGTCGCTTCGGCCGTTGACATCCCGGTGGCCGCCTACCAGGTGTCGGGCGAACTGGCGATGGTCGAGGCGGCTGCGGCGAACGGCTGGCTGGACCGGGACCGCACCATCCTCGAGACGCTGACCTCCATCCGCCGCGCGGGAGCCGGCATCATCGCCACCTACTGGGCCACCGAGGTGGCGGGCTGGCTCACCGCCGGCGGAGGGCAAGGAGAGAAATGACAACGAATGATGATCTGTTCACCCGGGCGCTCGGCGTCATCCCCGGGGGCGTGGACTCCCCGGTCCGTGCCTACGGCTCCGTTGGCGGCAACCCCCGCTTCGTCGCCGCGGCTTCCGGTGCCCGCATCACCGACGTCGAAGGACGCACCTACGTCGACCTTGTGGCCTCGTGGGGGCCGGCACTGCTCGGTCACGCGCACCCCGAGGTCGTCTCTGCCGTCCAGGACGCCGCGGCTGACGGGCTGTCTTTCGGTGCGCCAACCCTCGGTGAGATCGAGCTGGCCGAGACCATCCGCGAACGGGTGCCCCCGGCGCAGCGGGTGCGCCTGGTCTCCACCGGAACCGAGGCAACGATGACGGCGGTGCGCCTCGCGCGGGGCGCGACGGGCCGTGACCTCGTCGTCAAGTTCGCCGGTTGCTACCACGGTCACGTCGACTCCCTGCTCGCCGAGGCCGGCTCGGGCGTGGCGACCTTCGGCCTACCCGGTTCCGCCGGGGTCCCGGCGGCAAGCGCCGCACAGACGATCGTGGTGCCGTACAACGACATCGCCGCGATCGAAGCGGTGTTCGCCGAGCGCGGCGAGGAGGTCGCCTGCGTGATCACCGAGGCCGCACCGGCCAATATGGGCGTTGTCGCGCCCGCTGCCGGATTCAATGCGGCCCTGCGGCGTCTCACCGCGCAGCACGGCGCGCTCCTCGTTCTCGACGAGGTGCTGACCGGATTCCGCGTCGGTCCGGCGGGCTGGTGGGGGCTCGAGGGCGCCGAGGAGTCCTGGGCCGCGGACCTCATGACGTTCGGCAAGGTCGTCGGCGGCGGGATGCCGCTGGCCGCGGTTGGCGGTCGGACAGAACTCATGGAACTCCTTGCCCCGACCGGGCCCGTCTACCAAGCCGGCACCCTCTCCGGGAACCCGCTGGCAACCGCGGCCGGGCTCGCGACGCTCCGGCTCGCCGACGCGAGCGTCTACGCGCACGTCGACCGGGTGGCGGGCATCATCGCGCAGGCTGCCGGGCAGGCCCTCTCCGCGGTGGGTGTGCCGCATGTGATCAACCGGGCGGGGAATCTCTTCTCCGTGTTCTTCGGTCAGGGTGCCGCAACCGGCGGCATCCACAACTACGGCGATGCCACGGCGCAGGAGGCGTGGCGCTACCCGGCATTCTTCCAGGCGATGCTCGAGGCGGGGGTGGCCCTGCCCCCGAGCGTGTACGAGGCGTGGTTCCTCACCGCGGCACACGACGACAACGCTGTGGACGTCATCCTCGAGGCATTGCCGCACGCGGCCCGGGCCGCCGCCCGGGCGGTCCCACCTGGTCGATAACGCCAGGCCGCAGCACGGCGGCTTGGCTGTCGCTGGGAAGTGTGCTTGGCTATCGTCCAAGCAACACGTGCTCCGGGGTCGGTGAAATTCCGAGCCGGCGGTGACAGTCCGCGACCCGCGCGTCTGATGACAAGCGGTTGACCTGGTGGAACTCCGGGACCGACGGTGAAAGTCCGGATGGGAGGCAGCACTGTTGGCGCCGTCGGACGACGACGGCGCCAGTGGCATTGTGCGTCCTCAGTCACCCGGCTCACACCGAGGCAAGAGGAGACCAGGTGCCGGACGACGCAATCAACCGGGCGCTCCAGCGCGCCCTCGTTCTCGCTCGGCGGGGACCGCAGCGCGGCGGCAACCCCCGCGTGGGGTGCGTCATCATCGGCTCCTCGGGCGCCGTCCTCGCTGAGGGTTGGCACCACGGTGCCGGGACCGAACACGCAGAGGCCGCCGCCGTGGCGGCAGCTGACCGTGCCACGCTCCGGGGCGCGACCGCCGTCATCACCCTGGAGCCCTGTCACCACACGGGACGCACCCCGCCCTGTTCGCAGGCCCTGCACGCAGCGGGGATCGCCCGGGTCGTGTATGCGGTCCGCGACCCCGATCCGGCCGCCGCCGGTGGCGCACGGTGGCTCCGGTCGCAGGGTTTGGAGGTCCGCACCGCACGGGAGGCAGAGGTGCCCGACGACGTCGTGCGCGGTGCCGAAGCACTCACCGAGGCCTGGGTCACCGCCGTGGAGCGTCGGAGGCCGTGGGTCCTGGGCAAGATGGCGGCCAGCCTGGACGGCCGGGTCGCGGCGGTCGACGGCACCTCGAAGTGGATCACCGGACCGGTCGCCCGCGACCATGCCCACGCGGTGCGCGGCGACGTGGACGCCATCGTTGTGGGCACAGGCACCGTCATCGCCGACGACCCCGCGCTCACCGCTCGCCGGGCCGACGGCACGCCGGCAGACCACCAGCCGCTGCGAGTGGTCGTCGGTAATCGCTCCGTGCCCGCCTCAGCAGCGATCCGCCACGGCCCGGGGGACTGGCTCCACCTCACGACACGCGACATCCCCTCGGTCCTCGCGCGGCTCTGGGATGTCGGCGCGCGCCGCGTCCTGCTCGAGGGCGGCCCGACCCTCCTCGGGGCGGCGGTGCGCGCTGGCGTGGTGGACGAACTGCACACCTACCTTGCGCCGGTCCTGCTCGGCGCGGGCCTGGCCGCCGTCCCCGATCTGGGTGTATCAACCCTCGCCGACGCGCACCGCCGACACACGACCGAAGCACAACACCTGGGTGAGGACATCCTCGTCGTCACCCGCCGACACTGAGGAGTTCTCCGATGTTCACCGGACTTGTCGAGGAGGTCGGAACCGTTGACGATCGGACCGACCTTGACGGCGCCGCCGTTCTCGCTGTCACCGCGACCACCGTCCTCGAGGACCTGCGCACTGGCGACTCCATCGCGGTCGCCGGGACATGCCTGACTGTCACCGAACTGGACGAGCGCGGCTTCACAGCCGACATCATGCCCGAGTCGCTGCGCCGCACGACCCTCGGTTCGCTGGGGCCCGGCGACCCGGTCAACCTCGAACGGGCAGTTCGGGTGGATGCTCGGCTGGGCGGCCACGTCGTCCAGGGGCACATCGATGGCGTTGGCACGGTCCTGCAGCGCAGACCCGGCCCCCGATGGGACGAGGTCGACCTCGGGATGCCCGTCGCCCTCGCCCGGTATGTGGCCGAGAAGGGATCCATCACCGTCGAAGGGGTATCGCTGACGGTGACGTGGGCCGGCGAGGAGGCCTTCGGAGTCGCGCTCGTCCCCACGACTCTGGAGCGGACCACCCTCGGTACGCTGGCTCGGGGGGACAGGGTCAACCTCGAGGTCGACGTCGTCGCCAAGTACGTCGCACGGCTACTCTCGGTGAGGGCCGGCGCGTGAGTGTCACGAAAGTTCCTGCGCGATCGGAGCCCTCGGGTGGCGCGGTCTCGGCGCACCGGGAACGCGTCGACGCCGCTCTGGCGTGCCTGCGCGACGGGCGCCCCGTTCTCGTAGCCGACGACCGGGACCGGGAGGACGAGGTCGACGTCATCCTTCCCGCGGCGACGGCCACCACCGCGTGGGTTGCCTGGACCATCCGGCACACCTCAGGCTACCTGTGCGCCCCGCTTCCCGAGCATCGGGCCGACCACCTGGAGCTGCCGGTCATGGTGCGCCGCACCCAGGACCCGCGCGGCACGGCGTACACCGTGTCCGTCGATGCCTCCGGCGGCGTGGGCACCGGCATCTCAGCGGCGGATCGCGCAACGACCCTGCGAGTGCTCGCCGACCCGGCCGCCGGTCCAGCCGACCTCATCCGGCCCGGTCACGTCCTCCCGCTGCGCGCCGTGCCCGGCGGCGTCCTGGAGCGGCCCGGACACACAGAGGCCGCTGTTGACCTGTGCCGCCTCGCCGGCGTCGGTGACGTGGCAGCCATCGCCGAACTCGTCGAGGACGACGGCACGATGACCAACCGTGCCCGGGCGGCGGTCCTGGCGCGGCGGCACGGCCTCGCCCTACTCACGATCGCCGACCTCATCGCCTACCGGAGTGCCGAGGGTCGGCCTGCGGTTCCACCAGCACACACCTCGATCCGGGTCCGCGCCCGCGGGACCGCCCGCCTGCCCACCCCGCACGGGGTATTCGACGTTCACGCCTATGCGGACCTGCGCACCGGGGATGAGCATCTCGCCCTCACCGCGCCCGCCCCGGTTCATGACAGCGCCACCGCCGCGCGCCCGGACCCACTCGTTCGCCTGCACTCCGAGTGTCGCACCGGGGATGCGCTCGGATCCGCGCGGTGTGATTGCGGGGAGCAACTGCGCACCGCTATGGCCCGGGTCGCCGAGGAAGGCGGCGCGGTGATCTACCTCGGTGGTCATGAGGGCCGCGGCATCGGGCTTCTCCCGAAGATCGCCGCATACGCGCTGCAGGATGCCGGGGCCGACACCGTCGAGGCGAACCTCAGGCTGGGCCATCCCGCCGAGGCGCGCGAGTACGGCGCGGCCGCGGCGATCCTCACCGACCTCACGATGCGCAGGATCCGGCTGCTCACGAACAACCCGGCCAAGGTCACCGGCATGACCGACGCCGGCATCGAGGTGAGCGCCGCGCTCGGGCTCGACGTGGGTCACACACCCGATAACCATCGCTACCTGGAAACCAAGAGGACGGCCATGAACCACCATCTGCCGAGTCTGGACGACCGCATGGGCGGCACAACGACTCCCCACCCCGCCGAACGCGGAACGGACGCCACGGAGGACCTGTCATGAGCGGTGCAGGAGCGCCTACCATCACACCCGACGGCGCAGGCCTCACGGTCACGGTGGTCGCCGCGCAGTGGCACACCACGGTGATGGAGGGCCTCATCGCCGGAGCCCTCCGCGCTACGCAAGAAGCCGGTGCTGTCGCGACTCTTGTGCGGGTTCCCGGTTCGTTCGAACTCCCGGTGGCTGCCGCTGCCGCCGCTCGGGCCGGCGCGGACGCAGTCGTCGCGCTCGGCGTCGTGATCCGAGGGGAAACCCCGCACTTCGACTACGTCTGCCAAGCCGCGACGAACGGTCTCACTGACGTCACAGTACGAACTGGTGTGCCAGTCGGCTTCGGACTGCTCACCACCGACGACGAGGCGCAAGCCCTGGACCGGGCGGGACTGCCCAACTCGCGAGAGGACAAGGGAGCCGAAGCAGCTCAGGCAGCCATTGCGACGGTACTCTCCATTCGCCGACTCGACCAGGTCAGGAGGGAGCCGCCCGCTCCGTCGCTTCAGTCGCGCTGACGGCGTGTGTCGCCGGCCGGGCCGTCGCGGGTCATCTCCTCCAGGACTTCGACGGGTGACTCCACATCGCCGCGCCACGCCTCGATGCCCTCACGGATCGCCAGGAAGGCGACCACGAAGGCCGCGACGGAGTCGGCCCAGGCCCAGCCGAACAGGGTGTTGAGCAGCAGACCGATCAACACCGTGCCGGACAGGTAGACGCAGAGCACGAGTTGCCTGGCATCGGCCATGACACTCTTGGACTGCAGTTCACGGCCGGTTCGGTGCTCCAGCCAGGCCAGCGCCGGCATCACGATCAGGCTCAGAGCCGCGATGCCGATACCCAACGGGGAGGAATCGACGTCCCGGGTTCCGGCCAGGGAGAGTACCGAGTCGGTGATCACGTAGGCGGCCAGGGCGAAGAACGCGATGCCGATGGCGCGGACGGTCGGTTTCTCCCAGCGTTCAGGGTGCTCGCGGGTGAACTGCCACGCGACCGCAACCGCGGACAGGACCTCGATGACCGAGTCGAGCCCGAAGCCGATGAGAGCGGTGGAGGAGGCAAGGGCGCCGGCCCAGATCGCGACGACGGCTTCCAGGACGTTATAGGTAATGGTGAAGGCGACGATGAAGCGCACGCGGCGATGGAGCCTCATGCGGCGCGCGGCGGTGACCGCAGCGGTCATGAGGTCCTCGCGGCGCAGCAGTCCGGGACGGGGCAGGCGGCATCCATACACGGTGCGTCCTCATCGACGGCCAGCGTCACCTCGACCAGGACGGTCAGGGCGCGGGCCAGGTGTGGATCGGCGATCTCGTACCGCGTCCGGCGGCCCTCCGGTTCGGCGACGACGATGCCGCAGTCGCGCAGACAGGTGAGGTGGTTGGACACGTTCGAGCGGGTCAGCCCGAGATCGCGGGCCAGCGCGGCCGGGTAGTTCGGCGCGTCCAGGAGCGTCAGGAGGATCCGGGACCGGGTCGGGTCCGCCATGGCCCGGCCCACCCGGTTCATGACGTCGAGATGGTCGGCAACAGTCAGCACCTGATGACTATACAGCGGTGACTGTACCAATTTGTCGCGCCCGTCTTATGACGGCAGCGCTCGGGGTCGGGCCGGCAGACTGGCCGGTGCCGTACTCCCACCACGAAGGGTCTGCTCACCGGCGCCTCCAACGCCTATGGCGGGGGTCGCAGCGAGGTGATCCTGGGCAAGGCGATCACCGAGGCCGGCGGCGTGCCGGCGGGCAAGCAGATCGTCTCCAAGGCTGACGCAGAGCCCGGTACCGGCATCTTCGGCCGGGATCGGGTGATGCGCTCCTTCGAGGAGTCCATCACCAGGCTCGGGCTGGATACCCTGCCGCTGTATCAGTTGCACGACCCGTACACGATCACCTTCGCCGAGGCGATGGGTACCGGGGCACGACGGTCCTGAACGCCGCTCCCTACGGGGGCGGGCTGCGCGCCGGTGGCCCGCGGGAGGGGGCGACCTACGCCTACCAGGTTTGACCTGCTCCGGATGATGGTGACCCGGCCGGTGGCCAACGCGATCACGCTACCGCGCGCAGGGACCTACCCGGTCAGGGTCGAGAGGATCTGCGCGAGTTCCCCGGGCCGGGTCAGCATCGGCCAGTGCCCGGAGTCGATGTCGACGAAGGCGACCTGCTCGGCCTTGGTCAGTTCGGGCATCTCACCGGCCTTCAGCCACGCCTTGGCGTCCTCGGTGCTGTACTCCGGGCACACCAGCACCACCGGCACGGCGTAGCGGCGCTCATCGCGCAGGTGCACCACGCCCTTGGTGACGGCGCCCGGCACCGGGATCGCCGCTGCGCTGAAGCGGTCCTTGGCAGCCTGGTCCAGGTCGGCGGAATCGGGGCCCTCGAAGGCTTCCCAGCCGGGGAAGGGGACCTGCCCGTCGGTGGGTTCGAAGAAGTCCGCGTAGGTTCCGCCGTCAGCGGTCGGGAAGCCGCCGATCAACGCGACCGTGGCGACCTTCTCCGGCCTGGCATCGGCGGCGATCCAGGCCAGGGTGCACGCGGCCGAGTGCCCCACCACCAGCACCTGACCGGATGCGGCGTCCACCGCCTGCAGCACTGCCTCGACCTGGTCGGCGAGTGTGGCCTGCTGCCCGGCGGAGCCGCTGGTCTGTCCCGGGAGCGCCACCGGGTGCGGGCGGTGGCCGAGTCGTCGAAGTTCGCCGGCCACCTCGTCCCAGGCGCTCGCGTCCAGCCACAGCCCGGCGATCAACACGATGTCCATGCTCATCCCTCCTCGTTCGCCAGAATATCCAGGTCACGTTCGGCGTACCGCCGGTGCTCCCACTGCTCGACCAGCACGATCCACAGGCAGGTCCTGACCGGGAAGTCCTCCGCTTGCGGCCAGCCCGGTTCGGTGCGGGTCACCGTCGCCTCCAACCGCTCCGGGGTCAGGTCCTCGATCACCCGGCGCACCGAGGCGGTGCGCTGGTCCCGGACCGCCAGTACCTCGTCCAGGGTTGGACGGGCCTGGCGGTCCCATGGGATTCCGTCCCAGCCGGGCGCTTCGTCCCAGGGCAGGTCGAGCGGGTGCCAGGGGGAGAGCTCGCCCAGGATCATCCGATCCACCCAGGCGGCATTGGCGAAGTTCAGGTGGCGCAGGGTCTGGATGAAGGACCACTCCTCATTGACGCTGCGATGCAGGATCTCCTCATCGAAGGTGCGTGCGCGTTCGATGGTGCCCTGCCACAGGCGCTCCAGGGTGGTCCAGGCCCGGCCGAACTCCTCCGGAGTGCTGGCCCGCAGGAGGGTGCGCTCGGGCTCGCGCCGGTCGAGTTCCGCCTCGATGAGGGGGCCGACGTCGACACCGTTGATCACGACGTTGCGCAGTTCACCATCGATCGTGACGTCGACCAGTTCGGCACCGCGCACCCGGGTCCCGGCGAACAGCGACCCGCGGATGTCCGCGCCGGAGAAGTCGACCGAGCGCATCCGGGCGTCGGTGAACCGGACCCTGGTCAGGTGTGCCTCGCGCAGGTTCACCCGCTCCAGGGTGGCGCCGGCCAGGTCTCGATCGGTGAGATCGGTCACAACCGGGCCCCGCTCATGCCGAGCGGGTGCCACGCCTGCGGCGACGTCCGGAATGGCGGGCCGACGCGCTCCGCGGCCGGATCAGGTCCCACTCCGGTGGGTCGGCCGGGGTGCGCACCACGTGCAAGCCGAGTGCGGCATTGCTGAGTTGTTCCATGACTCCTCCTTCGTTACTGACCACCGTAGAAGCCATTCCGGACGATCTACTTCCGCCTTCCTTAGATGCGGTACTACCGTGGTCCGATGACCGACCTGAGCCCCACCGCCCGTGCGTTGCGCGCGTTGGAAATCCTGCACGCCCGCCCGGGGGTGACCGCCGAGGAGCTGGCCCAGCGGCTGGATGTCAGCGAACGCGCCGCCCGGCGCTACATCGGCATCCTGCGCGAGGCCGGGATCCCGGTGGAAGCGACCCGCGGCCGCTACGGCGGCTATCGGCTGGGCCGCGGCACCCGGCTGCCGCCGGTGACGTTCACCGAACTCGAGGCGCTCGCGCTGGTGATGGCGGTGCTGGACAGCCACCCCACCGCCACCGATGACGACGACGCGGTGGGCCAGGCGCTGGGCAAGGTGATCCGGGCGCTACCCCCGGCGATCGGCCGCCAGGCCGGGGAGATGCGCGCCCACGCCGCGGCTGCACCGGATCCCTATCAGGCCCAGGCTGACCCGGCCATCGCCAGTGCGCTGATCGCCGCTGCTGCAGCGCACCAGCGCACCCGGATCACCTACCGCAGCAACCCGGACCGGGAGTGGGACGCCGACGTGGACCCCTGGTCGGTGGTGGTGCGGTTCGGGCGCTGGTACCTGCTCTGCTTCGCCCACCACGTGCGCGCGGTGCGCACCTACCGGGTGGACCGGATCTTGAAGGTGCAGCCCGGCACGTTCACGTTCGAACCGCGCCAGGACCTGGACCCCGTGGCCGAGCTGGAGGAGAACCTCGGCCTGGGCTGGCCGTTCGAGACGCGGGTGGTCTTCCACCATCCGCCGGACGAAGTGAAGCAGTGGGCGCATCCGGCGATGGGCCGCCTCGATGACCATGCCGAGGGGTGCCTGCTGAGCGGGACCACCAGCGACCCGTACATGTACGCCGCGGAGTGGCTGGCCCGCATCCCGCTGTCCTACCGGGTGGAGGGCGGGGCCGAACTGCGTGAAGCCGTGGTGGCGCTGCGGGATCGACTCGGCGTGGCGGTGTTCGGGTAGCGGACCGGTCAGGTGTCGGGGAACAGCCGGGGCACCAGCCACAGGCAGGCGATCATGCCGAACAGTTCCACCAGCGCCTGGATCACGATCACCAGCGCCACCACCTCCCACCCGGGCGGAAGCGCCAGCGCCACCGGTAGCACCAGGAACGAGTTCCGGGTGGCCAGGGTGAAGGCCAACGTGCGACCCCTCGCCGGAGCCAGGCCGAGGAGAAGGGTGCTGACCCTGGCCACCACCAGTGCGCCGGCGAGGAAGACCGCGGCGACGGTGACGACGACCGGCACCAGGTGGGCGGCCCCGAGTGCGGCATCGGTGTGGGCCGCGGCGACGGCGAGGATGACCAATCCCAGCAGGGGCACCGGGGCGTGTCCCAGGATGTTCCGGATCTGCTCACCATCACGGCGCCGGCGCAGCACCGGCTCGGTCAGCACCGCAGCCAGCAGCGGTCCGAGCACCACGAGCAGCGCCGGCCACAGGTCGGCGATGTCCAGTGCGGCGCTGATCCGGGTACCGGCCATCAGCCACGGGTAGGCAGGTAGGAGGAGGAACTGCAGAAGGAGGTTCACCGGCGTCAGCGCGATCGCGGCCGGTGTGTCACCGCGACCCAACTGCGTGAACGTGATGAACCAGTCGGTGCACGGCACCAGCAGCACCAGGAGCAGTCCCAGCCGCAGCGCGTCGTGGGCGGGGGTGAACTGCAGCATGAGCCATACCAGGGCCGGCATGATCAGGAAATTGCCGGCCAGTGCGGACCCGAGAAATCGACCATCGGCGAATGCCGCTGCCATGGAGCGCAGCGGCACCTGGGTGAAGGTGGCATAGAGCAGCAGGGCCAGCGTCGGCCAGACCGCGATCTCCAGCACGAGGCCGGCCTGGGGCCACCGGCTGCCAGTTCCGAGACCGAGCAGGGCGAAGCCGAGATAGATCCAGACCTGCCCGCGCTCCAGTCGCTCGCGGAGGGTGGGAGTCGGCACGCGGTCGACTGTAGGTCAACGGGGACCGCCTGGAGCCGCGAGCCCCTCGATCCGGTTGACAGGACCGATATGATGGAATAGTCAAGTCATCATCCTGGAGGCAGTGTGGGGTTCGCGGTACGGGATCAGCCGCTGTATGAGATCAAAGCCGACCTGTTCAAGGGTTTGGCGCACCCGTTTCGGATCCGGATCCTTGAACTCCTCTCCGCCGACCCCGAGGTCTCGGTGGCGCAGATGCTGATCGACATGGACCTGGAGGCCTCGCACCTGTCCCAGCACCTGTCCGTGCTGCGTCGGCACCGCTTGGTGACCTCCCAGCGGCGGGGCTCACACGTCTACTACCGGCTCGCCTCCGCGCGAGCCGCCGAACTGCTCACGGTGGCCCGGTTGCTGCTCGCCGACGTCCTGCAGACCAACGCCGCCCAACTCGAACAGGCCACCGCACCGGCGTCGCAGCCCCAGGCTCCGCCCCGGAAGCCGGCAGGGACGGCCCAGGTCTGGCCGACCGATGCGGTGGAGGCTGAGTGAGCACCTGGCGCTCCTTGTTCCCGAGCCGTCAGGACTACACCGGACTGGGCAGGACGTGGAAACGCGACGTGATGGCGGGGCTGACGGTCGGCATCGTCGCGCTGCCCCTGGCCCTGGCCTTCGGGGTGAGTTCCGGTGCGGGCGCGGAGGCCGGACTGATCACCGCGATCGTGGCCGGACTGGTGGCCGCGATCTTCGGTGGCTCCCACATCCAGGTCTCGGGCCCCACAGGGGCGATGGTGGTGGTGCTGCTGCCGATCGTGGTCGACCACGGTCCCGGTGCCCTGGTGGTCACCAGCGTGATGGCCGGCCTTGTGGTGCTCATCGCCGGATTCCTACGGCTGGGCCGCACCATCAGTTACATCCCCTGGCCCGTGGTGGAGGGGTTCACGATGGGGATCGGCGTCATCATCTTCGCCCAGCAGATCCCTGCCGCCGTCGGGGCCTCCGATGCGGTCGGCTCCACCAACGCCGTGGTCGCGGCTGCCCAGGCGTTCGGCGCGGCCACCTGGCCCAGCACCTTCCTGACCCTGGGTGCGGTGGTCACCGTGGCGGCCATCATGGTCGCTACCGGTCGGTGGCTGCCGCAGGTGCCGGGCTCCTTCCTGGGGATCGTGCTCGTGACCGTGATCGCCGTCGTCGCCGCGGTGCCGCTGGAGACCATCGGCGCCCTGCCCGACGGCCTGACCGCACCCACGCTGCCGGAGGTGAACCTGGACATCCTGCAGACGCTGGCCGGGCCTGCCCTGGCGGTGGCCGCGCTGGCAGCGATCGAGTCGTTGCTCTCGGGCCGGGTTGCCCACTCGATGTCCGAGGTGGGCCCGTTCGATGCGGACCGGGAACTGGTGGGGCAGGGCCTGGCCTCGGTGGCCTCGGGCCTGTTCGGGGGCATGCCGGCCACCGCGGCGATCGCCCGCACCGCGGTGAACGTGCGCTCAGGAGCCCGAACCCGGGTCTCCGCGGTGGTGCACGCCCTGGCGCTGCTGGCCGTGGTGTACCTGGCCTCCCGGGTGGTGTCCCAGGTGCCACTGGCCGCGCTCTCCGGTGTGCTGATGGTGACCGCCGCGCGGATGATCTCGGCGCGGGTGGTGCGCACCATGTTCGCCACCACCCGCTCCGACGCGTTGGTGTTCACCATCACCGCCCTGATCACGGTGTCCTTCGACCTGGTGGTGGCGATCCTGATCGGGCTGGCGGTGGCGGCGTTCTTCGTGCTCCGGGGCCTGAGCCGGGCCAGCGGGGTGCACCGGGAAACGATCGCCGGGAAGGTCCAACCCGGCGATGAGCGGATCGCGGTGTTCCGCATCGACGGTGCCCTGTTCTTCGGCGCGGTGGAGCGGATCATGGAACGGGTCGGCGAGCACGAGGGGATCGACGTGGTGATCCTGCGCCTGTCCCAGTTGCATCTGGTCGATGCCACCGGCGCGCACTCCCTGGCCGCGGTGGTCTCGGAGTTGGAGAAGCGCGGCGTCACGGTGCTGATCAAGGGGGTGCGTCCGGAGCACCTGAACCTGATGCGCCGGCTGCAGGTGTTCAGCGCGTTGCGGCACCGCAGCCACCTGTTCGATGATCTGGAGCCGGCGGTGGAGCACGCCCGCTCCCACATCCAGCGGATCGACGCGGCCGCCCGGCCCTAGCCCGCTCCCGCCCCGCGAACCGCCCGGGATGGTGGCGAGGCCGGCTCAGGGCTCGCCGACGCGCAGCCGGGTGCCGTAGCGGGCGCGGATGGCGTCGTTGTGCTCATCCCCGCCGGGTACGTTCGCCGACACCAGGATCGGCGGCGTGTCGCCGCGATCGAGCATGATGCCGCAGACCTCGGCGGCGATCATCTCCGCGATCATGTTGGCGGTGACGGCGCTGGAGGGTACGGCCGCCCCGACACCCGGGATCTCCACCTCGGCATCGCCGAACACCGACCCGTTGTCGATCACCACATCGGCCACCTCGAACAGCCGCCGGCCCGAGGGGTGCCGGGAGGTGATCTGGGTGGTGTGGTCCATGCTGGTCACCGCGATCACCTGGTGCCCGCGCCGGCGGGCCTGCACCGCCATCTCCACCGTCGCCCCGTTGCCGCCGGAGTTCGAGGCGATGATGAAGGCGTCGGCCGGGTGCAGTTCGGCCAGGTCCAGCACCGCGTGGGCGGTCTCGGGCCTGCGCTCGGCATCGGGGGTCATGATGTCGGCCGGGTCGGTATCGCCGTACATCACCACGTCCTTGACGTTGAGTTGATTGGCCGGGACCAACCCACCGGCCCGGCCGGCCACCTCCATCGCGAATCCCCGGGAGTGCCCGGTGCCGAACGCCTGGATGATGCCGCCGGCGTCGAGCGCCCGCACGTACACCTCCGCGGCCGCGCGGATGTTGACGGTCTGGGTGGTCAGCACCCGGGTCACGGCGGACATGATGGCGGATGCGGCGATGGTCTGGTTGATCACGGTCACGGAAGGTCTCCCGGGGTTAGGTGGCACCGCCGCGCGGGGTGGCGGCGGCGAAGGAACGGGTCAGGGTGAACGGGTCGGTGATCGCGGTCCCGACGACGACGGCGTGGGCGCCGGCATCGAAGGCTGCGTTCACATGGGCGGGTGTGCGGTAGCGCCCTTCGGCGACGACGGGCACATCGAACTCGGCGCACATGGCGGCGAGCAGGTCGAGGTCGGGGCCGGCGGGCTCCGGCCGTGCCGTTGCGGTCGCGGTGGCCGCATCAGCACCGGTATATCCGGCCAGCGTGGTGGCCAGCAGATCGGCACCGGCCCGGGCGGCGTGCTCGGCGCTCGGCATCGAGTCACAGTCGGCCATCACCGGCACGTCCAACCGGGCATGGATCGCCTCGATCAACTCCGCCAGGGTCAGTCCCGCAGGGCGCGCGCGTGCGGTGCCGTCCACCGCCACCATCGCGGCCCCGGCGCGCACCACCTGCTCGGCAGCGGTGAAGGTCGGGGTGATGTAGACCCCCACCCGCCGGCCGGCCTTGGTGATCCCGATGATCGGCAGGTCGGTGACCGCGGCGATCGCGGCCACATCGGCAGCCCCGTTCGCGCGGATGCCCACCGCGCCGCCGGCCTCGGCGGCCCGGGCCATCGCGGCCATCACCGGTGCCTGCCGGATCGGACTGGCCTCGGGAGCCTGGCAGGAGACCACCAGGCCCCCAGCCGGAACGGGCATCGCGCGGCCACTCACACCGGCCGCCCGGGGGAGGGAAGGGAGGGGAGATCGCCTTGCGGCTCAACGGCAGGGAACGTCGTCGTCGGCCGGCTCGAAGTGCCGAAGGCGTGCACCATCGCGGCATAGGGCCCGGCATCGCCGCCGGCGAGCCATGCCGCCCCGTCGAGTGCGGTGCCGGCCGGATCCTGCAGGTGCGCGTCCGGCAGCACCTGGGCCAGAGCACTGGCCAACACGGGGGTGAGCACCTGGCGCGAACGCATCAGGCCACCGACCACCACGACCGGGACCGGACCGGTACCGAACCCGGCGGCCGCGGCGGCGATGGAGCGGGCCAGCGAGGTCATCGAGGTCCGCACCAGTGCTGTCGCGGTCGGCTCGCCGGCACCGGCTGCGGAGATGACGTCCGCGGCGAAGGCGGCCACAGCGGCGACCGGTGCCTCGGAGCGATAGATGCGGTGTGCGATCTGGGCCACCGGACCGTACCGGGCGATGGCCGCCTCGGTCAGGGTTGTGGGCGGGTGCAGACCCTCGGCGTGCTCCAGCACGGCCCGCAGCCCGCGCCGGCCGAGTTGGAAGCCGGACCCCTCATCGCCGAGCAGGTAGCCACGACCGTCCACCACGTTGAACTCACCGCCCGGGGTCAACCCGATGACGGCGGTTCCGGTGCCGATCGCGGCGACCACACCGGGCGCGCCCCGCAGGGCACCGGCGTGACCGGTGACGTCATCCCCGACCAGCAGTACCCGGGTGGCGCCGCTGGCCGCAGCCACACCGCGGGCCAACTCCCGGAGCGACTGGTCCTCCTGGAACAGCCCGCTCATCCCCAGCGCGGCCACCTGCACGCGCGGGCTGCCCAGCCGCGCCAGCCCCTGCCGGATCGAGGCGAGCATCCCCGGCACATTGCCGCCGGGGCGATGCTGCACGCCGTCGGCCTGTGCCTGGGCACCACCGGAATGGCGCAACCGGATCTGGGACTGCCCACCATCGATCGCCAGCCATGACGTGGTGCTCATGGGCCGGCCTCGGGCATCTCGACTCCTCCTGACAGGTGACGCACTTATCCCCAGCGACCCAGCCTCGCAGGCCGGCGCCGATGACTTCAGCCTAAGGGGCGCAGGTGCACGTGCGGTCGCTGACGCGACCGCACCTCGCCGGTCGGGTGCCCCAGTCGCCGCGAGGCCGGCGGGAACAACCTTCGGCAACCGGTTGTTGATGCCGGTTTCCCGGTGTTTGTCTGGGCCGATGATCATCGAACAGGCCGACGTCATCGTCACCAGCCCGGACCGCAACTTCGTCACCTTGAAGATCACCACCGACGATGGGCTCACCGGCCTGGGTGATGCCACGCTGAACGGCCGCGAGCTCTCGGTGGTGTCCTACCTGCGCGACCACGTGGTGCCGCTACTGATCGGCCGCGACGCCGGGGCGATCGAGGACACCTGGCAGTTCCTCTACCGCAGCGCCTACTGGCGCCGCGGTCCGGTGACGATGGCCGCGATCGCCGCGGTCGACGTCGCGCTCTGGGACATCAAGGCCAAGGCTGCCTCGATGCCGCTGTACGAACTGCTCGGCGGGGCCTCCCGGCGCGGGCTGCTCGCCTACGGACATGCTTCGGGCGGCACGCGCGAGGCGCTGTTCGACAGCATCCGCGACCACCAGGAGCAGGGCTTCAAGGCCATCCGGGTGCAGAGCGGGGTGCCGGGCCTGAAGTCGATCTACGGCATTGCCTCGGACGCCACCTACTCCGAGGGTGAGACGCACGAGTACGAACCAGCCCAGCGCGGTGCGCTGCCCCATGAGGAGGACTGGGACACCGGCAGCTACCTGCGCCACATCCCGACGGTTTTCGAGGCAGTCCGCAACGAGTTCGGCCCCGAGCTCCCGCTGCTGCACGATGCTCACCACCGGCTCAGCCCGATCCAGGCGGCGCGCCTGGGCAAGTCCCTGGAGCCCTATGACCTGTTCTGGCTCGAGGACGTCACCCCGGCGGAGAACCAGGAGGCGTTGCGACTGGTGCGCCGGCACACCACCACACCACTGGCGATCGGGGAGATCTTCAACACCGTCTGGGACTATCAGCAGATCGTGCGGGAACAACTCATCG
Source organism: Pseudactinotalea sp. Z1748 (assembly GCF_049725185.1). Lineage (NCBI taxonomy): Bacteria > Bacillati > Actinomycetota > Actinomycetes > Micrococcales > Cellulomonadaceae > Pseudactinotalea > Pseudactinotalea sp. Z1748. The sequence continues at coordinate 95,258 of NZ_JBMPQB010000005.1, forward strand.
ATTACGTGCGCAGTTCGGTCACCCACACCGGCGGGATCTCCCACCTGAAGAAGGTGCTGGATTACGCCGCGCAGTACCAGATCAAGTCAGGGATGCACGGGCCCACCGACGTCTCTCCGGTGGGAATGGCCGCGGCGCTGCACCTGGGCCTGGCGATCCACAACTTCGGAATCCAGGAGTACATGCAGCACGGGGCCCGCACGAACGAGGTGTTCGACCAGTCCTTCACCTTCACCGACGGGCTGCTGCACGCCGGGGACGCTGTGGGCCTGGGCGTCGAACTGGACACCGATGAGGCGGGCAGGTATCCCTATGAGCGGGCCTACCTGCCCTATAACCGGCTCGCCGACGGCACCGTGCACGATTGGTGAGGTGGCCTGCTCAGGTGGACACCAGTTGCTTGCCGAAGAAGTGCGTGGCGTGGGGGTTGGCCTCGAACCGATCCACGGGCTGATAGCCGGCGGAGGTATACATGCCGCAGGCCTCGACCAGTGATTCGTTCACGGCCAGCAGCACCCGCCGCGCTCCGAGCGCACGCGCGCGGTTCTCCAGTTCCTTGAGGAGGAACGTGCCCAGGCCGCGCCCGCGCACGTCGGGTTTGAGCCACATCCGCTTGATCTCCACCACCCCGGGCTCGAGCACGTAGACCGCCCCGAAACCCACCACGGTGGCGGTGCCAACCTCGCGAACCAGCACGAAGTCCCCTCGCGGCGGCGTCACATCGGCTGGATCGTCGGCATGGGTGAGGTCGGGGTCCTCCTCGGTGCCCAATCGCTCGCTGAGTTCGCTGAGGTAGTGCTGCATGGCCCGTGCTGCCGCGGCACTGCCGGCCTGCCCACCCAGGATCCGCACCGGCGCGGGCGGGCGGTGCTCGGGGCTCGTCGGGGGCACCATCTACCTAGTGTGCACCGCCATGCTGCGGGCTGTCCTGTCCGGTTCTAGGCTCGCGCTATGGCAGACCCGGACCAACCCAACCGGAGCCCCCGACTGTGCGTGCTGGCGGCCACCCCGCTCCTGATGGTGGAGATCGAGTCCTCCGACGAGGACACCGAGGCGGCAGGGAATGTGCATCTGCATCCGGGCGGACAGGGGTTGTGGGTGGCCCGTATGGCTTCATCGCTGGGCGCCGGGGTGACCGTGTGTGGACCCTTCGGTGGCGAGGTCGGTGCGGTGCTGAGCCCGATGCTTGCGGAGGAGAGTCTGCGGATCCGGGCGGTGCCGTACAACGCGGGCAACGGCGCCTATGTGCACGACCGGCGGGCAGGGCAGCGGGTGACCCTGGCGCACATGGTTCCCGGACCGCTCACCCGGCACGAGATGGACGACTTGTACGGCACCGTGCTGGTTGAGGCGCTGGAGTGTGACGTGTTGGTGGTGACCGGGGCCGAACCGGAGCGGGTCCTGCCGGCGGAGTTCTTCGCCCGGATCGTGCGGGACGTGCGCAGCGCGGGGATCCCGGTCGTGGCCGACCTGTCCGGGAACACGGCGAAGGCGGCCGCGGCGGAGTGTCCCACGCTGCTGAAGATGAGCCACGAGGAGATCCAGGCCGCCGGCCTGGCTGACCACGACGATCTGACCACCCTGGAGGAGGTCGGCCGGGAACTGGTCTGCGGCGGGGTGGAGGCGATGTTGATCTCCCGGGCGGGGGAGCCGCCGCTGCTGGTCACCGCCGACTCCGCGCAACTACTCGTGGGACCGGTCGTCACCCCACTGGACCACCACGGCGGGGGCGACTCCATGACGGCCGGGGTTGCGGTGGCGCTCGGGCGCGGAGCCGGGGTGGCTGAGGCCGCCCGGCTTGGTGCGGCGGCGGGGGCGCTGAACGTGACCCGTCGGGGGCTGGGCACCGGCAGGCGCGAACAGGTCGAGCGGTTCGCCGACCACATCGGGATCGAGGAGGTCGCCGGCGCGGGCGGCCGGAGTGCGGACGGCACCGATGCCGACGGCACCGATGCCGACGGCAGCGCGCGCGGGAACGATGGCGGGAGCAGCGGCTGATGCGGGTCCTGATCACCAACGACGACGGCATCGCGTCTCCCGGCCTGACCGTGCTGGCCGAGGTCGCCCTCGCGGCCGGGTGCGACGTCGTCGTGGCCGCCCCGCACCGGCAGTACTCCGGTGCCAGCGCGGCCCTGACCGCACAGGAGGTCGATGGCGCGCTGGTGCTCGTTGAGGGGCGCCCGCCCGGACTGCCGGAGGAGGTGAGGGCATTCGGGGTCAAGGCCGCACCCGCGCTGATCACGTTCGTGGCCGCCTATGGCGCGTTCGGTGAGCGCCCCGATCTGGTGCTCTCCGGCGTCAACCTCGGCGCGAACACCGGGCGGGCCACCCTGCACTCCGGCACCGTGGGTGCCGCGCTGTCGGCTGCGACGCAGGGTATCGGAGCACTTGCCGTCTCGATCGCCTCCGGGGACCCACAGCACTGGGATACGGCGCGGCTGGTGAGTGAGCACGCATTCGACTGGTTGCTCCGTCAGCCGGCCGATGAGCGGGTGCTCAACGTCAACGTGCCCGATATCCCGGCCGGCCAGTTGCGCGGACTCAAACCCGCACCACTGGCCAGTTTCGGTGCCGTGCAGGCGAGTGTGCGGGAGAAGGGCAAGGGCTACGTGATGCTGACCTACTCCGGTGTCAGCGCCCGGGAGGAGCCGGGCTCCGACCACGACCTGCTCACCCGGGGCTGGGCCACGGCCACCCTGCTCAGTGCGCCCTATGACGATCCCGGTCAGACCGTGCTGCCCGAGTTCGAAAGTGGCGGCACGGACGTCGCGGTGGATGTGGGCACCGGAGCGGTGATGAGTTCGGGCGATGACAAGCCCAGCGGTGAGATCTCCGAGGAACTGACCGGCCGGGATGCCGCCGGCAGGTGAGCGGCCCGCTCAGGGCGTTGCCGCCTCCAGGAGGCGGTCCAGCACCCGCCCGGCCGCTGCGCGGGCAGGATCGTCGCCGGGGTGCTGGGCGAGCCAGAGTGCGGCCTCGTTCATCGCCCCGGACAGTTGTGCCGCTGTGGCATCCAGGAGTTCCGGAGCCACACCGACGCTGTGCAGCACCTCGCGCAGATGGGCGCCGGAGTGCTCGGCATCCAGGGCGCGCCATTGGGCCCAGCCCATCACGGCGGGAGCGTCGATGAGCAGGATCTGCCCCACGGGGGCTGCGGTGATCGCGTCCAGGAAGGCGTGGCTGCCGGCGCGCAGTTGAGCGCCGGGCTCGGCTCCGGCCCGTTCGGCGGCGGCGACCACAGCCGCGGCGACATCGGCCTGCAGGGCAGCGGCGACCGCGCCGAAGAGCCCCGCCTTGCTCCGGTAGTGGTGGTACACCGCGCCTCGGGTGACCCCTGCCGATCGGGCCACGTCCTCCAGGGATACCGCGGCGTAGCCCTCGGAGGCGAATGACTCGGTAGCGACCCGCAGGAGGGTCCGGGCGGTCTGCGCGGCGACCGCGGCAGAAGCACGTGCCATCACTCTTCCTTTACCTACTTGGTGTATGTATCCTGTTCATGTTTACAAACACAGTGTACGTAAAGGAGAGTGCGATGTCTGTCACCAGCGTCTACCCGGTCCTGATGTCCGACGACGTGGCTGCGGCCGCGCGGTTCTACCGCGAGGTGCTCGGATTCGAGAGCACCTTCGAGGCGGACTGGTACGTCAGCCTGCGCCTGGGGGAGTGCGAGCTGGCGATCCTGCAGGGCGACCATCCCACGGTGCCTGCCGGGTTCGGTGCACCCGTACGCGGCCTCATCCTCAACATCGAGGTGGAGGATGTCCACCCGCTCCACCACGCCCTGACCGTGGAACATGGGCTGACGCCGGTTCTCGCGCTGCGGGATGAGGACTTCGGGCAGCGGCACTTCATCGTCGAGGCCCCGGGCGGGGTGCTCGTGGATGTGATCCAGCCGATTCCGCCTACGGCACAGTTCGAGCAAGCCTACGCACAGGAAGCCCTGCCCACCGGGTGAGGCCGGTTGGTCGTGTTCCGGGCCCGCAGTTGTTCGTGGGATCGGCCGGCGGTGCCCGGATCGCCGGCCGGGGTGGTCAGGTGACCAGCGCCGAGGTGGACACGAAGACGACGCCGGCGAGGATCGCCAGCCCCGTCATCAGGGCCACCGCCGCGATCAGTCCACCACCGGGCATCCGCTCGATGGTGGGTGCCCCGATCGTGATGGCTCGCACCACCCGCTCGGCCCGCCGGATCCGCGCGGTGAAGAGCCACAGCATCCCGACGCCGCAGACCAGGGCCGCCGCCGGCAGTGCGATCCCCAGCACCGCGTTGCCGGCGGCCAGGTATCGGCCCGCCAGGGCCAGCCCGGCTGTCACGGCGAGGACGGTGCGGCGCCAGGACAGATCGGTACGTTCGAACTGCAGGCCCCGGTCCCAGGTCATCCCGACCCGCCGAGTAGCAGGCCCGCACCCACCAGCACCGTGACCGCGACCAACCCGATGGTGACCGGCAGGGTGGTCAACGGCGAGGGCAGCGGGCGGTCCTGCCGCAGCGCGCGCTCAATACGCACCCACCCGATCCAGGCCTGCAGCACCACGATCAGGGCGGTGGCCACCAGGGTCAGGGCGGCGATGGCGCGTACGGTGGGGTTGAGCGGGGTGGCCAGGGCCTCCAGCGCGACCGCACCGGCCAGGAAGGCCAGGGCGGTGCGGACCCAGGCCAGGAAAGTGCGTTCGTTGGCCAGGGAGAAGCGCGGGTCCGGCTCGTCGCCGGAGGCATAGACGTGCCGGGGGAAACGGGCCCTAGCCATCGAACCTCGCTCTGGACGGTCTGCTCTGTGCTGTCACCGCCCCTCAGAGTACTGCCTGCACCACCTCGGCCCAGATCTGCCCGGCCTCCGTGACCTGCTCCTCGGTGACGACGAGCGCCGGGATGAAGCGCACCACCTGGCCCCAGGGACCGCAGGTCAGCAGCAGCAGCCCACGTTCGGCGGCCGCTTGCTGGGCCCTGGCGGCGGTGGCCCCGTCCGGGCGGCCGTCGGCGTCGCGGAACTCATTGCCGAGCATCAGGCCGAGACCGCGCACGTCGGTGATCGCGCTGTGGTCGGCCGCGACCCGCTCGAGCGCGCCTCGCAGTTGCGCGCCCCGCTCGCGGGCGTTGGCCACCAGGTTCTCGGAGGTGATGACGTCCAGCGTCGCCAGCGCTGCGGCGCAGGCCACGGCGTTGGCGCCATAGGTGCCGCCCTGTGAGCCGGCCCAGGCCTTGCTCATCAACTCCTCCGAGGCGGCGATAGCCGAGAGCGGGAAACCGGAGGCAATGCCCTTGGCGGTGGTGATGACATCGGGACGCAGGCCGAAGTGGTCGCCACCCCAGAACTCCCCGGTGCGGCCCCAGCCGGTCTGGATCTCGTCGACGATCAGCAGGATCCCGTGCCGATCGGCCCGTTCGCGCAGCCCGGCGAAGAACTCGGCGTTGCCGGGTACGTACCCGCCCTCACCCAGCACCGGCTCGACGATGAACGCGGCGGTGTCAGCCGGGGCGCTCATGGTCTGCAGCGTGTAGTCGAGCTGGTTCAGGGCGAACGTGGTGGCCTCGGCCTCGCTCCAGCCGTAGTGCGTGGGGTCGGGGAAGGGGGAGATGTGCACTCCGGCCATCAACGGGGCGAACCCGGAGCGGAACCGGGTCCCGGAGGTGGTCAACGAGGCCGCCGCGACGGTACGTCCGTGGAACCCCCCGTGGAAGGCGATGATGTTCGGGCGGCCGGTGGCCTGGCGCACCAGGCGCAGCGCCGCCTCGACCGCCTCGGAGCCGGAGTTGGCGAAGAACAGCGAGTCCAGGCCGCTGGGTAGCACCTCCGAGAGCCGCTCGGTCAGGTCCAGCAGCGGGCGGTGCATCACGGTTGTGTACTGGGCGTGGATGATCTTGGCGACCTGTTCCTGTGCGGCGGCCACCACCTTGGGGTGGCTGTGACCGGTGCCGGTCACGCCGATGCCGGCGGTGAAGTCCAGGTAGCGCCGGTCATCCTCATCCCAGAGCAGCGCACCCTGTCCCCGGGCGGCGACGACGCCGGTGGCCTGCTTCAGGTTGGGGGACAGTTCAGCCATGTTCATGCTCCCGTGTAGGATTGTCGACAATCTGTCGGGTCCATTGGTACCACGGTGAGGTGGCCTCGTGCTACCGCACCGCGTGCGTTCAGGTTGCGACACCTAGATAGGTTGCCCCCCATACCCCATCTGCGAAAGGCGAACCACATGGCTCACCAACTTCCCGCCGGGACTCCCACCGGTCTGTTCATCGATGGGCAGTGGGGTCCGGCGTCGAACCAGGCCCAGTTCGAGGTGGTGAACCCCGCCACCGGTCAGGTGCTGACCCAGGTGGCCGATGCCGATCCGTCCGACGGCCGCCGCGCCCTCGATGCCGCCGTCGCCGCCCAGCCGGCCTTCGCCGCGCTGGCGCCCAAGCGCCGCCACGAGATCCTCATGGACGCCTTCAACCTGCTGCATGAGCGCATCGATGATCTGGCGCTGCTGATGACCCTGGAGATGGGCAAGCCACTGGCCGAGGCCAAGGGCGAGATCACCTATGCCGCAGAGTTCTTCCGCCACTCCGCCGGTGACGCGCTGCGGATCTCCGGGGGCTACCAGAGGGCACCTCAGGGCGGAGCCCGGTTCATCATCGCCAAGCAGCCGGTGGGACCGTGCCTGCTGATCACCCCGTGGAACTTCCCGATGGCCATGGGCACGCGCAAACTCGGACCAGCGATCGCCGCCGGCTGCACCTCGGTGATCAAACCGGCCGCCCAGACGCCGTTGTCGATGCTGGCGCTGGTGGACATCCTGCGTGAGGTGGGCCTGCCCGACGGGGTCGTCAACACCGTCACCACCTCCGACTCCGGCGGGGTGATGGAGCCGCTGATCCGGTCCGGCCTGGCGCGCAAGCTCTCCTTCACCGGATCCACCCCGGTGGGCAAGAAGCTGCTGGAGCAGTGCGCGGACAAGGTGATGCGCACGTCGATGGAACTGGGCGGCAACGCCCCCTTCATCGTGTTCGACGACGCCGACCTGGACTCCGCCGTCGAGGGCGCCTTCCTGGCCAAGATGCGCAACATGGGCGAGGCCTGCACCGCTGCCAACCGGATCTACGTCCAGCGCGGCATCATGACCGACTTCGCCACCAGACTCACCGAGAAGATGTCCGGCCTCACCGTCGGCCCCGGCACCGACGACGGGGTGAACGTGGGCCCCCTGATCGACCAGGCCGCGCGGGACAAGGTCAGCGAACTGGTCAGCGACGCACTCGAGCGTGGCGCCACGGTGCTCACCGGCGGGCAACAGTCCGAGGGCGAGGGTTACTTCTACCCGCCCACGGTGCTGTCCGACGTGCCGGTCGATTCGCGGATGGGAAGTGAGGAGATCTTCGGTCCGGTGGCGCCGTTGACCCCCTTCGACACCGAGGAGGAGGTGCTCGCCGCGGCCAACAACACGCCCTATGGCCTGGTCTCCTACGTCTACACCACCAACCTGGACCGGGGCTTGCGGATGGCCGAGGCCCTCGAATCGGGCATGGTCGGCCTGAACCAGGGCGTGGTGTCCAACCCGGCGGCTCCCTTCGGTGGGATCAAGGAGTCCGGCCTGGGCCGCGAGGGCGGGACCGTGGGGATCGAGGAGTTCCTGGAGACCAAGTACATCGGCATCGCAGTGGCAGACTGAGGGCACAAGTCCGGGCCGTGCCGACCGGGCCGCCACAAGTCTCGTCCGACCGACGACGACGTAGCGCGCGGCGGCGGTGCAGGTGCGCCCGGGCGCACCTCACCTGACGTAAGGATCACGATGCCAGAGCCGATCGCGCCGTCGGACCGGGCCGACGGCCCCACCTCACCCGAGGGCCTGCCCGACCTGGAGGCGCTGCGCGCCCGGCTCGGGCCGCGCCTGCTCACCGACCCGGACCAGGTGGCGCCCTACTGCCGCGACGCCTCCCGGGCCGTCCCGGACGGGCCGGCCCACGCCGTCGTGCTGGCCGAGGACACCGCCGACGTCAGTGCCGCGCTTGCCTGGGCGGACGAGCACCGGGTGCCGGTGTCGGTGCGCGGTGGCGGGACCGGGCTGTCCGGGGGAGCGGTGTCCTACCCCAGCGGGCTGGTCGTGTCACTGGAGGCGATGAACAGGATCATCGATATCGACATGGGCAACCGGCTGGCCGATGTGCAGGCCGGCGTGATCACCGCGGACCTGGATGCGGCCGCCCGGGAGCGGGGCCTGTTCTTTCCGCCGGACCCGGCGAGTTCGCGTACTTCCACGGTGGCCGGCAATATCGCCAGCAACGCCGGAGGCCTGCGCGGGGTGGCCCACGGGGTGCTGGGCGACTTCGTCGCGGCACTGGAGGTGGTGCTGGCCGACGGCCGGGTGCTGCGGACCGGGCGGCGCACCACCAAGGACGCCACCGGGTATGACCTGACCAGCCTGTTCGTCGGATCGGAGGGCACTTTGGGCGTGATCACGGCCGCCACGGTGCGACTCAAGGCGGTGCCGCCGGGGCAGCCGCGGATGTTCCGGGTTAGTTTCGATGACATTGAGGACGCCGGCCGGGCGGTGATGGCGATCGTGTCCAGTCCGGCTCGCCCGGAGGTGCTGGAGATGATCGATGCCCTCGGGGTGGAGATCATCGAGGACTATCAACCCAGTGGTCTGCCGCGCCCGGAGGCTGCCCTGCTGATCGGGCAGACGGTGGGCATCGACGCCCAGCAGCAGGCCGAGGCGATCCTGCGGATCTGCACCGAGCACGGCGGGACCGAGGGCGAGATCTTCGCCGACGAGGAGTTGCTGGAGGCCAGGCGGCGCTCGCATCCGGCCCTGGTGGCACGCGGGATGCGGGTCTCCTCCGACGTCGGCGTGCCGGTGGCGGCGTTGGCGCAGATGGTCACCGGGGTCAAGCGGATCGGGGCCGAGCACGGCCGGCGGGTCTCGATCGTGGCGCACGCCGGGGACGGCAACCTGCATCCCACGGTCGAGGCCGGGGCGGGGGAGGATGAGTACGCCGCCGCCCAGGCCGTGATCGATGACATCACCCGGTTCGCGCTGGAACTGGGTGGCACCGTGAGCGGGGAGCATGGGATCGGTTCGCTCAAGCGGCACGCGCTGGCCTGGCAGGTCGGGCCGGTCTCCCGGGAGATGCAGGCCGGGATCAAGGCCGTGTTCGACCCCAACGGCATCCTCACCCCCGGCCGCGGGATCTGATCCGGCCCGGCGCCCGGGGAGTTGCCCGGGTGGTCAGTGCTGCTGGGCGATGAGGCGCTCGAGTGCGTCCGCCATGTGCGCCACGATGAGGTCATCGGTGTGCTCGGCACCCCCGGGCACGAAGGACTCCGCGATCGAGCGGTGCTCCTCGACCCTGGTCTGCGGGTCGGCGTAGGTCGGCTCCAGGGCACGGATGCACATGCGGGTCTCGGTGAGCACGGTCTCGTGCGCACGCTGCAGCCGCGGGCTTCGGGCGCCGGCCACCATCGCCTCGTGAAAGCGCACGTCGGCCTCGGAGACGGCGACGACGTCCCCACTGCCGGCGGCGCGGCTCATCTGTTCCACCGCCACCAGGAGTTCGGCGCGCACCGGGTCCGGATCCACCCGGTGCACGTGTGCCGCGGCGGTGCGTTCGATCCCCTCCCGGGCCAGGTACATGTCCCGGATGTTCTCCGGGGACAACTCGATCAGGAAGAGCCCGCGGTTGCGATGGGAGACCAGCAGTCCCTCCTGGGTCAGGCGCTGCAGTCCCTCGCGGAGCGGGCCACGGCTGACACCGAGCTGGGCCGCCAGCGCCGACTCGTGCAGTTGGCTGCCCGGCGGGATACGCCCCTGCGCGATCGCCTCGCGCACCTGGGAGGCGATCAGGCTGGGCGTGGACTCCTGCACCACCGGATCCAGTGGACGGATCCCCTCGATCGTGGCCATCAGGATGCCCCCTCCGTACCGCCGGTGGCATGTGCGCCGGTAGGGGTGCCGGTGCCGGTGGTGGTGGTGGCGGTGGCACGGTCGAACAAGGCGCCGAAGCCCTCCAATTGTGGGCGCAGGCCGAGTAGACCGAGGCCGTCGAATACGGTCACCTGGTTCGCGGTCAGCACCGGCGTTCCGGCCACGTGCTCCAGGTCCGGCAGCCAGCCCAGTGAGTGCATCGCGGTGTCCGGAACCAGGACCGCCTCGGCGCCGGAACGGCCGGCACCGGCAACGATCGCGCAGACGTCATCGCGACCGAGGGTGCCCACCTGGGCAGCGGTGTGGATGTCGTGGCTGGACATCCCGACGACCTCGATCCCCCCGGCACGGAGGAAGTCGGTGAAGTGCTGCGCCACGTCCTGGGGGTAGGAGGCTGCGACCGCCACCCGCTCCACGGAGAGGGCCCGGCAGGCGCGCACGAAGGCCAGCGACGTCGAGGAGGCTGGTCGGCCGGTGCGCTCGGCGATCTCGGCGGCCTGGGCGTGGGCGCCCTCCCAACCGAACACGAAACTCCCCGACGTGCAGGCCCACATCAGCGCATCGACGCGGTGCCCGATCCGGGCGGCGCCCTCCAGGAGGCGTTCACTCGAGCCCAGGTCAAGGAGGGCATCGACCTCATGGGCGTCGATGCCCACCGAGGTCTCCTCCACCAACAACTGGACCCCATGGGCAGCCAACGGTTCGGTCAAATGGACGTAATCATCGGCGGCGCTGTCGCCGGGGTACAGCAATCCGATCGTGGGCACCGGAACCTCCACCGTGTCGATTGTCGACAATCCTACCGTTCCTCGGTCCCTGTGCTACCACCCTCCTCGCCCCAACCGCCCAATTGGGCGCTCGGGGCGGTGCGTCGGGGGGTGGGTGCGCTGGAACTGTCCAATTGGACGGTTGGGGCGGTGCGTCGGGGGGTGGGTGCGCTGGAACTGTCCAATTGGACGGTTGGGGCGGTGGGTCGGGGGGTGGGTGCGCTGGAACTGTCCAATTGGACGGTCGGGGCGGTGGGTCGGGGGGTGGGTGCGCTGGAACTGTCCAATTGGACGGTTGGGGCGGTGGGGATGGCGCGGGCGGCGCGGCGGAGCCGCTGGGCGAGCGGCGAAGTGGCGCGCGGGTGGGGGAGGGGCGGTTAGGTGAGCAGGTTCAGGGCGATCAGCGCATAGGCCCCGGCGGCGGTGGTCAGGTCCTCCAGCGCCACGGACTCGTTCGGCCGATGCGCCTGCTCGGTGACCGAGCCGGGCCCGAGCACCACCACCGGCATGCCGGCATCGCGTGCCAGGAACCCGCCGTCGCACGCCGCCGTCCAGCCACCCACCGGCAGGTCCGGCCCACCCGCGGCGGGGACCGCGGCGGTGGCGGCCCGCACCAGCGCGCTCGCCGGGTCGGTCTCGAACCCGGGCATGTTCATCGGCATCAGCACATCCACTGCCAGCCCGCGTCGATCCAGACCCAGGCCCGCGATCCGCTCGCGCGCCTCGGCGAGCACCTGCTCGGGATCCTCACCGGGCAGCAGGCGCCGGTCGGCGCTGATCCGGCAGTGGTCGGGCACCATCGACCCGCCCACACCGCCGGTGACCACGCCCACGTTCCAGGTGGCCGGCCCCGCCAACGGGTGCGCGTCGGCAGCCAGTTCGGCGTGCCAGGCCTCCAGGTCGGCGATGATCGCGGCCGCCCCGTAAATCGCGTTGCGTCCGTCGGCTGGGTTCCCGGCGTGGGCCGCCCGGCCGTGCACGTCGATCTCGATATAACTGGCACCACGAGCGGCCACGATGGTCTGCAGATCGGTGGGCTCGGCCACCACGCACCCGGCGTGGGTCAGGTTCGCCGGGTCGGTGATGTAGTCCCGGATCCCGATCCCGAGTTCCTCCTCATCGACCACCGCGGCAAGTTCCACCGGCCCGCGCAGGCGCACACCGGATCGGGCCAGGGCGCCCATCGCCACCAGTGCCGCGGCCAGCCCACCGAGCATGTCCGCCGCGCCCCGCCCGTACAGACGCCCATCGCGGACCACCGGCCGATACGGGTCGGAGCGCCACCCGGTGCCGGCCGGGACCACGTCGGTGTGCCCGAGCAACAACAACCCGGGCTCGGCACCGGCATCGGGGGTCGTGATGCGCACGTTCGGCCGCTGTGGTGCCACCACCGTGCTGCTGGCATCCAGGCCCAGGTCGCGGGCGTATTCGGACAGCACCCGAGCGGTCACTTCCTCGGTGCCCATCTCGCCCTGCCCGGCGGCGGTGATCAACTCCGCTGCCAGGTCGGCCACCGCCTCCGGTGCGATCCCCTCCAGAACCGCCGCTGCGTCGTCGTCGGCCATCAGGACCGGTCCTGCAGGCGCCGCACCGCAGCGGCCAGGCGGGCCACGCCCTCGCGGGTACGGTCGGGGTTGGTGGAGGCGAAGCACAGCCGCAGCGCGTTCGGGAACCGTTTGGAGGGGGAGAAGGCGTTGCCGGGGATGTAGGCAACCCCCTCCGCCAGGGCGATCTCGAACAGGGCCTCGGTGTCCACCGACTCATCGAAGGTGACCCACAGGAAGAAGCCGCCGTCGGGGTCGGTCCACCGGGCGCTGTCGCCGAAGTGCTCCTGCAGTGCCTCCTGCATCGCCTGCTTTCGGCGCCGGTACTGCGCTCGTTGGGTCTGCAGGTGCTCCTCCAGCCCGCCGCTGGTGAGGAACCCGGCGAGCAGACGTTGCGCAGGCAGGTTGGTGCAGGTGTCCATCGCCTGCTTGGCGTTGATGATCAACTGCTGCAGTGAGGGGGCGGTGTCCACCCAGCCCACCCGCAGCCCCGGGGCGACCATCTTGGAGAACGTGCGAACCGAGAACACCAGCGGATCGCCGTCGGCCAGTTCGTGCAGGGTGGGCACGGCGGTGCCGGAGAAGCGCAGCAGACCGTAGGGGTCGTCGTCGATGATCATCGATCCCCATGAGCGTGCCAGTTCCAGCAGTTCGTGGCGCCGTTGCAAGGTCATCGTGGTGCCCGAGGGGTTCTGGAACGTGGGCACGGTGTAGATCGCCTTCGGGGTGCGCCCGGTGGCCTCGACCATCTCCGCCATCCGGGAGACGATCAGGCCCTCGGTGTCGACCGGTGCCTCCAGCAGTTCGGCCTGGTAGGACAGCGCGGTCGCGGAGCCGTTGGTGTAGGTCGGCGACTCCACCACCACCAGGTCACCGGGGTCGATGAAGATCTTGCAGGCCAGGTCCAGACCCTGCATCCCTCCCGCGGTGATGGTCAGCCGGTCACTGGTCGTGGCATCGGAGGTGCCCTCCAGCATCGCCAGCAGCGCCTCACGCAGCGCCGGGTCGCCCTCGGTGGCGGCGTAGTCGAACGCGTCGGCCCGCCCCGCCCCGATCGCCTCCACCCCGATCGCGGCCAGCGCCTCGGTCGGGATCGCCTCGGCAGCCGGGCTGCCCATAGCGAACCGGACCACGTCATGGGTCTGGGCGGCCAGCAGCGATGTGGAGGAGTCGATCACCGAACCCACCAGAGAATCGGCTCGTGCGGCCAGGGGCAGGGTGCGGTTCGCGGTGTTCATGCCTGTGCTACTCCTTCGTGACGACATTCATGTCTTGACTGTCAGCCCTTGCGGGAAGTCGGTCAGTTGCTCGACTCCGTCGGCGGTGACCATCACCGACTCGCTCATCTCATACCCCCACCCCTCCATCCACATCCCCATGATGATGTGGAAGCACATCCCGGGGGCCAGCACGGTCTGTTCCTCGGCGCGCAGGCTGATGGTCCGCTCGCCCCAGTCCGGGGGGTAGCCCACTCCGATGGAGTACCCGATCCGTGATTCCTTGTAGAACCCGCGCCGTGCGATGGAGTCGGCGAACGCGGCGTGCACCTCCCGGCCGGTGGCGCCCGGGCCCATCACCTCCAGGGCGGCGTGCAGGCCCTCGGTGACGGCATCGGCGCAGCGCGCGAGCTCGGCGTGGGGTCTGCCCAGCGCCACGGTGCGGGCCAGCGGGGCGTGGTACCGGCGGTGCACCCCGGCGATCTCGATCGTGGTCGGCTCACCGCGCACCAGCGGGGCGTCCGACCACGTCAGGTGCGGTGTCCCGGCCGACTGCCCGGTGGGCAGCATCGGCACGATCGCGGGGTAATCCCCGCCCAGGTGGTGGGAGCCGAGGGCCTGGGCGTGCTGGATCTCGGCCACCACATCGCACTGGCGCCGGCCCACCTCGATGGCGTCCATGGCCACCTGCATCACCGTGCTGGCGATCCGACCCGCCACGCGCATCTTCTCCTGCTCGGCCGGCGATTTCACGGCCCGCACCCAGTTGACCAGTTCGACGCTGTCGACGATGGCGGCGTGCGCCAGCCGGGAGTGCAGGGCGAAGAAGCCTCGGGGGGAGAAGTAGTGGGCATCCATCTCCACCGCGATCACGGCACCGGGAACGTCCTCGAACAGACCGAGTTCGCGGGCCTGCTCGGTGATCCAGTCCATCGGGTGGATGTCGGCCCGCTGCACGTAGTGCTCGGGGTAGCCGTGGATATGGGTGCGTTCCAGGTAGGCCGTCCAGTGTGCCCCCTGGGCGTCCATGGCCCGGGCGAACAGGTGCGGGCTGCCCTCGGCGGGTACCACCAGGCACTGGGGGGTGTAGAAGGACCAGGCGTTGTATCCGGTGAGGTAGTACAGGTTCGCCGGGTCAGCCACCATCAGGGCGTTCAGCCCGCGGGATGACATCGCGTGCTGGACGCGCTCCAGCCGGTTGATGTACTCGCTGACGGCGAAGGGCCGGGCGTCGAACGGCTCTGGGGTGTGGGGCAGGGTGTAGCCGGGAACTTCCAGGTCAGTCATTCCTCACCTCCGCATGGGTGGGCGCCGGCACAGCCAGCGTGTCAGGCGACGCCACAGCCGGGGTAGCGGGCCACGACGGCACAGCCGGGGTGGTGGGCTGGTGGGTCAGCAGGTGTTGGCCCGGTCCGACCGCGCTCAACCCGATGGTGCGCAGCGCGGCCCAGATGGTGGCCTGGTTGGCGGTGATCACCGGGATGCCAAGTTCGGCCTCCAACGGGGCGATCAGCGGGCGGGTCGGCAGGTTCGTGCACGAGACGACCACGGCCTGCGGTGGCCGGCCGAGGGTGTGCGATGCGCGGGCGGCGCGGCGGATCAGATCGGCGGTGCGTTGGTACGGCACGGTCCAGATCCTCCCGCTCAGGCCCAGGCTGTGCAGCCCGCTGACGGCGATGCCGGCCTGGTGCAGGAAGGCCGCAAGGCGGGCGGCGATCGGCTCATCGTACGGTGTGGCCACCGCCACCACCTGGGCATCGAGCACGTCCAGCGCCTGCAGCAGCGCCCCGGAGGTGGTGACCGCGTGGTCGAACCCACCGCCCCGCAGCGCCGAGACGATTCCTGCCTCCCCGGCCAGTCCGCCGACGAAACTGCCCGAGGTGCAGGCGTAGGCCATCACCTCGGGATTGATCGTGTGCAGGTCCTGCGCGCAGCGTGCGATCACCTCCGGGGCCCCGATCAACTCGGCCTGGGTCAGGTTCACCAGTACCCGTTGGTAGGGGGTGCGCGTCAGGTGCAGGCTGACCTGCGGCGGAATCCACTCCCACAACTCGCGGTCGAGGGCGAAATCGTACGGCGCGATCACCCCCACGCCGCGCTGATCCAGCGGCGTCAGGGCCGCCACCGGTTCATCCTGCACCAGTTCCATAGTCGCACCCTAGATTGTTGACAATCAGACAGGAAGGCTTATAGCGTCCCGGTGTGTCTGGTTCCGTTCCGGCGATCGCCGTGCTGCTCGATTCCGAAGGCTCGCGCCCGCCGGGTTTGAAGGCTCTGGAGGGGCGCGCGCAGGTGCGCTACGCCGACGCGGACTCCCTCGGTGAGGCGGTTCAGGGAGCTCAGGCGCTGTTCCTGTGGGACTTCTTCTCCACCGCGGTGCGCGACGTGTGGGACCGGTGCGGTGACCTGGACTGGATCCACGTGGCCGCAGCCGGCGTCGATACCCTGCTGTTCGACGAACTGCGCGAGTCCGACGTGATGGTCACCAATGCTCGGGGGGTGTTTGACCAGCCGATCGCCGAGTTCGTCCTGGCCAGCGTGCTGGCTCACGCCAAACTCCTGCACGAGAGCGCGCAGTTCCAGGCCGAGCGCACCTGGGTGCACCGCGAGACGACCCGGGTGGCGGGCAAGAACGCGCTGGTGGTGGGGACCGGGGCGATCGGCCGCGCCTGCGCTCGGTTGCTCGGTGCAGTCGGCATGACCGTGCACGGGGCGGGCCGCAGCGCCAGGGCCGGTGACGCCGAGTTCGCCAGAATCCACGCCAGCGCGGACCTGCCCGCCTATGTGGGCTGGGCCGACTACGTGATCAATGCCGCCCCCCTGACCAGCGCAACGACCGGGCTGTTCGACGCACCGGTCTTCGCCGCCATGCGCCCCGGCGCCCACTTCATCAACATCGGGCGCGGAGCGAGCGTGGTGGAGGACGAACTGCTGACCGCGGTGCGTCAGGGACCCCTGGACGGGGCTAGCCTGGATGTGTTCGACACCGAGCCGCTCCCGGCCGAGCACCCGCTCTGGGATGCACCGGGGGTGCGGATCTCGGCGCACATGTCCGGGGACGTGGTGGGCTGGCGCGATGAACTCGCCGCCCAGTTCCTCGACAACGCCGAGCGCTGGTTGGCCGGTCAGGACCCGGTCAACGTGGTGGACAAGTCCGCCGGATTCGTCCGGTAGCCGGGGTCCGGGCAGGGCCGCAGAAGCGTAGACGAGGGCGAAGGAGCCGGTGGATGAGTAGCGAGTTGGCGATGGCGGACGCCGCCACGCTCGTGGCCGGCTACCGCTCCGGGGACTTCACCCCCGTGCAGGCCACGGAGGCGGCACTGGCCCAGATCGAACGCCTCGACCCCCACGTGCACGCGATGGTGCTCACCGACGCCGAGGGTGCGCTGGCCGCCGCCACCGCCTCCGCCCAGCGGTGGGCCGCGGGGGAGCCCAGGGGACCGGCCGACGGCGTCCCCACCACGATCAAGGACATCTTGCTGGTCCGGGGCTGGCCGACCCGGCGGGGTTCGGTGCTGTGCGCCCACCTGCCCCCGGCGGATCAAGACTCGCCGGCCGTGCAGCGGCTGCGCGAGGGTGGGGCGGTGTTCCTGGGCAAGAACACCACCCCGGAGTTCGGGTGGAAGGGGGTGACCCATTCCCCCTCCTACGTTCCGACCACCAACCCCTGGAACCCCGGGTTGACCGCCGGTGGCTCGTCCGGGGGTTCCGCGGCTGCGGTGGGCCTGGGGATGGGCACGTGGTCGATCGGCACCGATGCCGGCGGATCGGTGCGCATCCCCGCCTCCTTCACCGGGACGGTGGCCCTCAAACCCACCTACGGTCGCATCCCGGCCTACCCAGCCAGTCCCTACGGCACCTTGGCCCACCCAGGCCCGATGACGCGCACCGTGGCCGATGCGGCCGTCCTGCTCGACCTGGTATCAGCCCCGGACCACCGGGACTGGTTCTCCCTGGAGGCTCCGTCGTCGTCCTTCACCGCCGGACTGCACGACGGCGTAGCGAACCTGCGTATCGGCTTCTCACCGGATCTGGGGTACGGCGAGAACGACCCGCAGGTGGAGGCGGCGGTACGCGCGGCGGTGGAGGTCTTCGCTGCTGCGGGAGCGAACGTGGAGGAGGTAGCGCCGATCTTCCACGACCCGGTCTCGGCCTTCCACACGCTGTGGTTCCCCGGGGCGGCCAAAGTGGTCGAGACGTTCTGGACCGGCGAGGGTGACTGGGAGCGGGTGGACCCCGAATTGCGCGCGGGTATCTCCCAGTTCGGGCAGGTGGATGCCTCGGCCTACCTCGATGCCACCGCGGTCCGGATGGATCTGGGCCGCAGGATGGGCGCCTTCCACACCACCTATGACCTGCTGCTCACCCCCACGATGCCGATCGCTGCCTTCGAGGCGGGTCTGGAGGTGCCCCGCGGTTGGGGCCGGCGGTGGTGGACCTCCTGGACCCCCTACACCTACCCGTTCAACATGACCGGTCAGCCGGCGCTGAGCCTGCCGTGCGGGTTCACCGGCGACGGTCGCCCGATCGGGTTGCAGATCGTCGGGCCGCGCCACGCCGACGGTGTGGTCCTGCGCGCGGGACAGGCCTACACGAACCACACTGACTGGCACACCCACCGGCCACCGATGGCCATGGAGGAACGATGACCCAGCACCTGCGCATCACCCTGACCTCCCGGGGGGTCAGCGCCCGGGCCCGGTTGCTCACCGAGGCAGCACCCCGCACGTGCGCGGCAGTCTTGCAGGCGCTGCCGGCCGGTGGGCAGGTGTACCACGGCAAGTACGCCCGCAACGAGATCTACACCTTGATCCCGCACCCGGGATCGGAGCCCGGGGCGGAGAACACCACCATCACCCCGATACCCGGGGACCTGTGCTGGTTCACTTTCACCGGAGACGACCTGGGCAACCCTGCCTACGGCTATGAAGGCGGCGAGCAGCACCGCGAGATGCGGTCCATCGTGGACCTGGCGGTGTTCTACGGGCGGAACAATCTGCTGATCAACGGTGATCAGGGGTGGGTTCCGGGCAATGTGTACGGCACGATCGTGTCCGGTCTGGAGGAGTTTGCGGCCGCCTGTCAGGACGTCTGGATGGGCGGAGCCCGGGGAGAAACGCTAACGTTCTCACGCGAAGAGACAGGCTGAGCCGCACCGCCAAGGGCACCGAGGCCGGGCGGAGAAGGGGGATCCGAGGCACCTACTGAGTTGATCACCGTAGATCCAAGGAGAAAGTGGGACTCCGTGAACAAGTTTGCTGAACTGCTCGGTCTGCGCACCAGTCCGAGGATCTTCTTCGGCGCCGCCGCGATCGTGATCCTGTTCGTTGTCGGCACCTTGGTCTTTACCGATGCGGTCGGCCGGGGCACCGAGGCTGCCTCGACATGGTTGATGGACAACATGGGCTGGTTCTACGTTCTGGGCGTCACCAGCTTCCTGGTCTTCCTCATCTACATCGCGATGAGCAGGTTCGGTCGGATCAAGTTGGGGCCCGACGATGAACCCGCCGAGCACTCCGGGCGATCCTGGTTCGCGATGCTGTTTGCCGCCGGGATCGGCACCATCCTGATGTTCTGGGGTGTGGCCGAGCCGGTGTCCCACTTCGGCGATCCGCCCCGCCAGGGTGTCGAGCCCGGGAGTGTGCAGGCCGCCGAGGAAGCCCTCGCGTTCACCTTCTACCACTTCACGTACCACACCTGGGCGATCTTCGCGCTGCCCGGTCTGGCGTTCTGCTACTTCCTGTACCAGCGCAACCTGCCCCCGCGGGTGTCCTCGATCCTGCAGCCGATCCTGGGGGAGCGGATCCACGGCCGCATCGGCCAGGCGGTCGACGTGCTGGCCATCGTCGGCACCATCTTCGGTCTGGCCGTCTCGGTGGGTCTGGGCACCCTGCAGATCAACGGTGGCCTGAACCAACTGTTCGGAATTCCGGAGTCGGATCTGACCCTGATCATCGTGATCGTGGTGGTCTCACTCATCGCGTTGGTCTCGCTGGCCGCCGGGCTGGAGAAGGGCATCAAGCGCCTCTCCAACATCAACATCGTCGCCGCCATCGGGCTGATGATCTTCGTGTTCGTCACCGGTGCCACGGTGTTCATGACCAAGGGCACGATC
Organism: Pseudactinotalea sp. Z1748; assembly: GCF_049725185.1. Lineage (NCBI taxonomy): Bacteria > Bacillati > Actinomycetota > Actinomycetes > Micrococcales > Cellulomonadaceae > Pseudactinotalea > Pseudactinotalea sp. Z1748. The sequence goes on from NZ_JBMPQB010000005.1 coordinate 114,800, forward strand.
GAGGCATTCGGGAGTTATCTCGCGATGCTGCCGGAGCTGGCGCTGTGGAACGACACCTTCGGCGACACCGGATGGCAGTCCAGTTGGACGGTGTTCTACTGGGCCTGGACCATCACCTGGGCTCCGTTCGTGGGCCTGTTCATCGCCCGGATCTCCCGGGGCCGCACGGTGCGGGAATTCGTCCTCGGGGTGCTGGCGATACCGGCGACCTTCAGCGTGATCTGGTTCGGCATCTTCGGCAGCGGTTCCATCGACATCGAGATGAATGGCGATGGCGGTCTGGTGGACCGGGTCGTGGGCGATGGCGACATCCCCGGTGCGCTGTTCGCGTTCCTGGAGAATTTCCCCTTCGCGATGGTGACCTCGGCGATCTCGATCGTCCTGGTGGTCATCTTCTTCACCACCTCGGTGGACTCCGCGGCGCTGATCACCGACACGATGGCCAATGGTCACGAGGAGGACGCGCCGCTGCGCCAGCGTGTCTTCTGGGGAATCTCGATCGCCATGATCGCGGTCATCCTGCTCACCGTCACCGCCGGCGGGGCCGGGCTGGAGGCATTGGAAACCACCACGATCGTGGTCGGATTCCCGTTCTTCATCCTCGCGTTGTTCCAGATGTACAGCGTCTATCGAGCGATGCGTGAGGACGCCGGGGAGTTGCCGCCGATGCGTACCCGTGGTTGGCGCCAGGTTCTTCCCCCGGAGGAGCACGAGCGGCGCAGGGACGCCGGGGAGCTCGAGGGTGAGGTGATCGAGCCCGAGGCCATCACGTCCGTACCGCGCATGCGCGAGCCCTATGAGCCCCTGCGCCCGGTCGCGACAGGCCCGCTAGCGCGCCGCACCGGCTCGGCCCCGTTGGTCTCCAGCAGTGGCCCGGCCGCCCGTGAATGGGCCGCTGAGCAGGCGCGTCGTGCTGCCGCTGCCGACGCGGCGGACTCCGCTGCCGGTAGCGACGCGGCGGACGCCCCCGGTGCGCCCGGTTCCGATGGCGGGGCGGCACCTGACGCCGACCAAGGCCCCGCACGCCGGTAGCGGGCCACCGGCGTCGGTCGTCCGAACCGCTCGCGCCTTCCCCTTCCGGCCGGCGAGAGCGACGCGGATGGTCACGCTCGAGTGTTCTGCCACTCGAAGTCGACTACCCGCGTCGCTCTCGACCGCGACGGGGGGTGGCGGGGGTGACGGGGTGACGGGGGCGGGGGGTGGCGGGGGTGGGGCGGGTCAGATGACCCCGAGGGAGAGCATCGCGTCGGCCAGCGGGATGAATCCGGCCACGTTCGCCCCGGCGACGTAATCGCCCGGGGTGCCGTACTCCTCGGCGGTGGCCACGCAGCGGTCGTGGATGCCGCGCATGATGTCCTCCAGCCGGGCCTCGGTGTGCTCGAAGGACCAGGAGTCCCGGGATGCGTTCTGCTGCATCTCCAGCGCGCTGGTGGCCACCCCACCGGCGTTGGCTGCCTTACCGGGGCCGAACTTCACCCCGGCATCGCGCAGCGCGCGCACCGCTTCGGGGGTGCACGGCATGTTCGCACCCTCGGCGACGATCTGCACACCAGCCTTGATCAGGGCGGCGGCGTCCTGGCCGTTCAGTTCGTTCTGCGTCGCGCTGGGCAGGGCGATCTGGCAGGGCACCTCCCAGACCGAGCGGCCCGGAACGAATCGGGCTCGACCGCCCTTGGCCTCGACGTAGTCGGAGACCCGCCCGCGACGGACGTCCTTGATTTCGCGGAGCAACTCGAAGTCGATGCCGTCCTCGTCCACCACGTAACCGGAGGAGTCCGAGCAGGCCACGACGGTGCCACCGAGCTGATGCACCTTCTCGATCGCGTACAGCGCCACATTGCCGGAGCCGGAGACGACCACCTTCTTGCCCTCGAAGGTCTCCCCGCCGGCGCGCAGCATCTCGTTGACGAAGAAGACGGTGCCGTATCCGGTCGCCTCGGTGCGGACCTGCGACCCACCCCAGGTCATGCCCTTACCGGTGAGCGTGCCGGACTCGTACCGGTTCGTGATGCGCTTGTACTGACCGAACAGGTAGCCCAGTTCACGCTTGCCGACCCCGGCGTCACCTGCGGGCACATCGGTGTACTCACCGATGTGGCGATAGAGCTCGGTCATGAAGGACTGACAGAACCGCATCACCTCGGCGTCGGAGCGGCCCTTCGGGTCGAAGTTGGACCCGCCTTTGCCGCCTCCGATCGGCAGCCCCGTCAGGGAGTTCTTGAATATCTGCTCGAAGCCCAGGAACTTCACGATCCCCACGTTCACGCTGGGGTGGAACCTCAGGCCGCCCTTGTAGGGGCCCAGCGCGGAACTGAACTCCACCCGGTAGCCGCGGTCGATCTGCACGGTGCCCGAGTCGTCCACCCAGGGAACCCGGAAGATGATCTGCCGCTCCGGCTCACACATGCGGCGCAGTACCGCGGTGGTGCCGTTGGCGTACTCGGGGTGCTTGCTCACCACGGGACCCAGGCTGCCCAGCACCTCACGGACCGCTTGGTGGAACTCGGTCTCACCGGGGTTGCGGGCGAGCACCTCGGCGTAGATGTCCTGCAACTTCTCGTCCAGTCCGGGCATGGTGACAACTCCTCTTCGTCAGGGCGCGCTACGTTCAGGCGGCGACGTCCGCAGAGGATGCTACAGGTATCGCAATGTGGCGGTCGCGGCTGTGTCAAAAACTGGACAATGCTCGGCCCGCCTGCAGCAACCACGGCCCAGCCAGCACGGCGGTGGGTATCACCAGCACGGCCACGGCTGCCAGGTAGGCGAGCGCGGCCGTCCCGCGGCGCCTGAACCGGCTGGGCTCGGGCTCGGCAAGGCGTTGCAACCGCGCCTGTATCCGGGGGTCATCGGTGGTATCGGCCAGGGTCTCCAGGGCACCGCGCAGGTGTGCCCGAGGCGCGCGGGCCAGTGCGGCATCGTCGGCGAGCAACTCCAGCAGATGGTCGACGGCGTGGCGGGCCACCTCCGAGCGCACCACCGTGGGGAACGCCACATGCAAGGCGGTGAAGGCTTCCCGAACCAGGTCGTGGCGTGCGCGCAAGTGGGCGCGTTCGTGCTCGATCACCGCCTCCACCTCGCCCGGGCCGAGCAGATCGATGGCGGCATCGGTCAGCACGACCCTCGCGTCCTGCCCGGGGACGCAGTACGCCATCGGGACACCACCGGCCAGCACGTGTACCCGGCGCGGGTCCGGGGTGGCCAGCAGATCCAGCAGTTCGCGGTGCCGGGCCCGGCGACGACGGGTGTCCAGCCCGAGTCGTAGCGTGGTCAGGCCCAATCGCACCACGATGATCCCTGCCCCTGCGCCCGCCACCCCAAGAGCGACGAACAGCGCCGGTCGGCCGAATGTGCCGCCGGCGTTCTGATAGGAGCGCCAGACCTCCTCCGGGATCGCCAGCACTGCCCCCACGGCGGCGAGTACCGCGGCCAGAGCCACCGCCTGCCATAGCGTCACCCCGGCCCGGGGCACCTGCTGCAACCATCGGGCGCGGACCAGTACCGGTGGTAGCAACCAGGACAGCACGAGCGCCAGCACCAACAGGGCGATACCGGTCACGAGGGGGTCCTGGATGGCGGAGCGGTGCCCGCCCTCAGCGCTGGGTGTCCAGAGCTGCGCGGATGGCCTCGGCTTCGCGTGGGCTGACCCGCCCGACGAACTGTTGCAGGGCGGCCACCCGCTGGGCCGGCTCGGTCGTGCCCCCGAGCGCGTCCAGCATCAGGTCCGCGGTCAACTGCTCCCGGGTGCGGCTGGGGGAGTAGCGGAAGGCCCGGCCTTGGCGCTCCTGGGTGAGCAGACCTTTCTTGGCGAGCCGGTCCAGCACGGTCATCACCGTGGTGTAGGCGAGTGGCCGGTCCGGGGTCAGGGCCTCGTGCACCTCGCGCACGGTGCAGGGGCCGTCGGCGGCCCACAACTGCGCCATGATCGCGCTCTCCAACTCACCCATCGCCATCGTCCCAGGATACTACGCGCAGTAGGTACGACGCTATCTAGTACGACGCTGCGCAGTAGATGCGTCGCTAAGCGTCAGAGTCAATGGTATTGATAATGAGAACGGGTCCCAGTACGTTTAGCGGTGCATTGCTTCTTCCAACGAAAGGGACGAGCGCCCCGCGCTCATCACGGCATGAGAACTGAGAACCCTATGGACGAACGAGCCCGGGAACCCCGCATCAGGCAGGAGTGCGCCCGCGGTGCGCACTCCCGCGCCCTGCCGACATACACCGCCACCGGCGGCGAGGGCAGCCGCACCCGTCGGCGGGTGGTGACTGCGATCGGGCTGGCTCTACCCCTGGTCCTGCTTGCGGCCTGCGGTCCGAACGACCCTGATCCGGGCCACGCAGCAACCGACCCGGGCACCGAGGAAGCAACCGATCGGGAGGTGGTCGAGGTGGCCGCGCGTACTCCACGGTTGGCCATCACCTATGACGGCGGGGTCCAGGTGCTGGACGCTGCCACCCTGGAGGTGGTATCCGACATCGAACTCGAAGGCTTCAACAGGCTTAACGACGCCGGTGACGGACGGCATGCGCTGGTGTCCACCAGCGGCGGCTTCCAGGTGTTGGACCTGGGTACCTGGGGCGAGCCGCACGGCGATCACGCCCACTACTACACCTCCGGTGCGGTCCTGACCGAGACCAGCTTCCCCGCTGAGGCGCCCGGGCACGTGGTGGTCAACGAGGGCCGCACCACCCTGTTTGACGACGCCGATGGCCAGGTGACCGTCTTCGATTCCGGTGACCTGCGGGACGATAGCCGGGACGTGCGTGAATACACCACCGATGAGCCGCATCACGGGCTCGCGATGGAACTGAGTGATGGCACCCTGGTGGTCTCCCACGGCGACACCGAGGCCCGGACCGGCATCCGGGTGCTGGACGCGGCCGACGCCGAGATGGCCGCCTCCGACGAGTGCCCGGGCCTGCACGGCTCCGCGGTCGGCGCCGCCGAGACCGTCGTGCTCGGATGCGCCGACGGCGCCCTGATCTATGCCGACGGCCAGATCACCAAAGCGACCAGCCCGGATGAGGACGGCTCGATCGGGACGTTGTCCGGTGCGCCGAATTCCGCGGTGGTGCTCGGCAACTACAGCGAACCTACCCAGGTCTCGCTGATCGATACCGCCTCCGGCCAGGTGCACCTGGTGGATCTTCCCGCGGAGTACTCCGGGACCTCGCTGGCCCGCGGCGATGACGGCGAGGCGCTGGTGCTCGGCACCGACGGTCAGATCCACGTGATCGATCCGGACGCGCGCGAGGTAGTGACCTCGATCCCAGTGATCGAGGAGTGGAGTGTGCCCGAGGACTGGCAGGAGCCGCGCCCGGGGTTGATCGCACTCGACGGGTCGGTCTTCGTCACCGACCCGGGCACGGACACGATTCACGCCGTGGACATCCCCACCGCCGAAGTGTGGAACACCGCAGAGTTGGACGTGACGCCCAACGACCTGATCGGCGTCACTGGCGATCTGGTGGCTGGGGTGTCCGAGGACGACGACGATCGCGACCACGGTCATGACGATCATGACCATGACCATGACCATGACCATGACCACGGCCAGGACCAGGACCAGGACCACGATCACGGTCATGACCACGATCACGACCACGACCAGGACCAGGATCACGATCACGATCACGATCACGACCATGACGATGATGGACATGACCATTGAGCCCGGTGGCCGCACAGGAGAGCACGTGACCGGCAACTGCAGCGCCGGCGCGCCCGCACGGCGACCGGGTGGGGCCCGTGCCGGCCGCGGGTTCGCCGCCGTCTCGGTAGCAGCGTTGCTGGCCCTGGCAGGCTGCACCCCGCCGGATGAACCGGAGGGTTTGCACATCCTGGCGGGGTTCTCCCCGTTGGAGTTCCTCGCCGCCGAGATAGGAGGGCCGGAGGTTACCGTGACGTCGCTGACTGCCGATGGGGCCGACCCGCACAGTTTGGAGTTGTCACCGGTGCAGGTCGGCGAGATGGAGTCGGCTGACCTGGTGATCTACCTCTCCGGGCTACAGCCGGCGACGGATGAGGCGGTGGACATGGTCGCTCCCGCCCATGTTGTCGACGCCGAACCCGTCGCGCGAGCGCAATTGCCCGCCGACGACGGACCGCCAAACGTTGATCCGGATGACCCACACTTCTGGTTGGACCCGCTTCGCTTCGCTGCGGCGGGCCATGAAGTGGCCACCGAACTCGCCGCCCTGGACCCCGAGGGTGCCGCAGACTATCGGGCCCGGGCGCAGGCCCTGGAGGCAGACCTGATGGACCTGGACGGGGAGTTCGGCGCCGCACTGGCCGGGTGCGCCGGAGCGACGCTGGTCACCTCTCATGAAGCGTTCGGGTACTTGGCCGATCGCTATGGCCTGGAGCAGGTCGGCATCGCCGGGGTGGATCCCGAGGTGGAGCCCTCCCCGGCCCGGATGCGCGAGGTCGCCGGCGTGATCGCGGACACCGACGTGCTGACCATCTTCTTCGAGGCGAGGGCAAGCCCCCGGGTGGTGGAGGCACTCGCAGAGGAGCTGGGTGTGCAGGTCGATGTGCTGGACCCGATGGAGCGCGGTACCGGCGCGGACTACGTCGAGGTGATGCGGGCGAATCTGGAGGCACTCGAGCGCGGCCTGAACTGCCCTGGGTGAGACGGCGCCGGCTCAGGCCCCGCCGGCCGGTGCCGAGCGCTGCCACTGGGCGCGGCCACCGCGCCGGACGCGGCTGCGGCCCTGAACCACGATGCCGGCGACGGCGACCACGATGTAGAGCACCGTCCACCACCAGCGATCCGGCCAGGCGATCTCCGCCAGCTCCGGTCCCGGCGGCGCCTCGCCGATCAGGATCAGCACCGAGGCGAGGATGAGTGCGGCGCCGGCCAGTGCCGTCAGCACGATCAGCAGTATCGCGGGCAGGCGCAGGGCCAGCGCCACCAGCGCCAGCACCAGGCCCGCGATCAGGCCCACCACCATGGCCACCACCTCGGAGGCACCCAGGGAGTTCGCCAGCGCGGTCCCGAGGGCGAACCCGAGCGAGCCCAGCCAGATCAGCACGGCCAGCACGTAGAACCAGTACGCCGCCAGCGCCAGCAGAACCGCCGCCGCGATCGCCGCGATCCACCCCCAGGCGTCCCCGAGTAGCGGCTGGTCGGTGAGGCCGGCGGCCAGGGATGCCCCGAGGCTGAATCCGACGAACGCCCCCCACAGCGCCAGCAGGATTCGAGCCAGGGAGCCGCCGCGGAAGCACAGCAGCGCCCCGAGGGCGAGACCGAGCAGGCCGATCAACAGGTTCGTCATGCCCCAATCGTCGCAGGGATCGCCCGATGATGCTCGGGGCGTCGATCACCGGCAGGCGGCGGCGGGCAGATACGTCGTTCGGGGTGAACCGGTCGCGCAGCCGCAGGCCGGCAGCGGTCTAGCATGAGGGGATGGTACTGACGAGCGAGGGTGTGCGGGATCGGCCGGTAGCCTCCCCGCGTCGTCAGCAGATTCTGGACGCCGCAGCGGACCTGTTCGCCCGGCACGGCTTCCACGGGGTGTCCATCAACGACATCGGCCGTCAGGTGGGTACCTCCGGCCCGGCCCTCTACCGGCACTTCCCGAGCAAGGAAGCAGTCCTCGCAGAACTGCTGATCGGGATCAGCGAGCGCATCCTGAGTCTCGCCCGGGAGCGTCTTGCGGACGCCGAGCCGGGGCGGCAGGCGCTTGCGGTGCTGGTGGACTGGCACGTGCAGATCGCCCTGGACCACCCGGCCCTGATCACGATTCAGGATCGCGACCTGGATAGCCTGGCCGAGGAGGAGCAGCGCAACGTGCGCCGGCTACAGCGGACCTATGTTGAGATCTGGGCCGGCACGATCCGGGACGCCGCCCCCGGGGTCGGGGAGGCGAGCGCCCGATCAGCCGCACACGCCGTTCTCGGCCTGATCAACTCCACCCCGCACAGCGCCCGCCTCGGACGTGAGGCCACCGGCGACCTGCTGCAGCGGATGGCGTTGGCGGCGTTGAGCCCGCAGGCGTTGGCCGGGAGCGGATAGCCCGAGGGCACCGAACCCGCGGGTGCCGCGGCGTGGTGGTGCTCAGCGGGGTAATCCGAGTTCGCGGGCGATCACCATCCGCTGGACCTCCGAGGTGCCTTCCCCGATCTCCAGGATCTTGGCGTCCCGGTAGTACCGGGCCGCGGGAAACTCCTCCATGAAGCCGTTCCCGCCCAGTATCTGCGTGGCGGTGCGGGCCGCATCCACGGCTGCCTCGGTGGAGTAGACCTTGGCGATCGCGGCTGCCCGGGTGAGTTCCCTGGCGGGCCGGCGTCCGGCGTCGCACTCGTCCTTGAGCCAGGCCGCGCGATAGGTCAGCGCGCGGGCCGCCTCGACCGAGACCGCGAGGTCGGCCAACGGGAACGCCACCCCCTGGTTCGCCCCGATCGGGCGACCGAAGGCCTCCCGGGTGCGGGCGTAGTCGGTACCCAGGTCCAAGCACGCCCGGGCCAGACCCAGCGCGAGCGCGGAGATCGCCACCCGGCCGTGGTCGAGCAGGTGCAGGAACTGGCGCAGGCCGGCGCCGCGCTCGCCGACGATGTTCCCGGCTGGAATCCGGCAGTTGTGAAGTGTGAGCCCATGGGTGTCCGAGGCGTGCCAACCCAGTTTGTCGTAGGGCGGGTCCACGGTCAGCCCCGGGGTGCCGGCAGGTACCAGCAGCGTGCTGATCTCCGGGCTCCCGTCCGGCATCTCACCGGTACGCGCGGTGATCGTGACCAGGGAGGTGATCGGGGTTCCCGAGTTGGTGATGAAACTCTTGGAGCCGTTGATCACCCATTCATCGCCCTCCAGCCGGGCTCGGGTGCGAGTGGCACCGGCGTCGGAACCGGCACCGGGCTCGGTGAGCCCGAAGGCAGCCAGTGAGCGCCCGGCCACCAGATCCGGCATCCACTGCTGCTTCTGCTCATCGCTGCCGAATACCAGCACCGGGCTGATGCCCAGGCCCACCCCTGCCGAGAGGGTGATGCCGATGGACTGGTCCACCCGTCCGATCTCCTCGATCGCCACGCACATGGACAGAAAGTCGCCCTCGGCGCCGCCGAACTCCTCCGGTGCGGTCAGCCCGAACAGGCCGAGTTCGCCCATCTTGGGGATCAGGTCGACGGGGAAGTGGCGCTCGCGGTCCCATTGCGCGCTGTGCGGAGCGATCTCGGACTCGGCGAAGTCGCGCACCACCCCGCGGAACATCTCGTGGTCCTCGGAAAGTTCGAACATGGTTCCTCTCGGCATTGAGTGTGCCTGCGCCACAGCGAGTCCCCGGGAACTGGTCGCTTCCGTCCCGGGGCAACGGCGCGCGTTAGCGATCGATAACAAGGCCGATGTTAGCGCTCGCTAACCTGCGCTGTCCATAGGGGCCGACGCGGAGGATGCTGCTAGCCCCAGTTCGGTGCCGCAGCCAGGAGTTGGCGCGTGAAGTCCTGCTCGGGCCGGGCGTAGACCTGCTCCAAGGGGCCACTTTCGATCACCTTGCCGGCGCGCATCACCAGGACGGTCTCGCACACCCGGCGCACCACGGCCAGGTCATGGGAGATGAAGACCAGCGCCACCCCCTCGGTGGCCTGCACGGTGGTGAGCAGGTCCAGGATCTGTGCCTGAACGGTCACGTCCAGGGCCGAGACGGGCTCATCACATACCAGGACCTTCGGACGGCCGGCCAGGGCCCGGGCGATCGCCAGGCGTTGGCGCTGTCCACCGGACAGTGCGCGCGGGTAGCGGTCCAGCGCCTCCTCGGGCAGACCTACCCGGGCCAGCAGTTCCGCCGGCGTCCGGCTCGAGCGGGCCCGGTCCAGCGTCCGGCGCAGGATCTGCCCGGCGCGGTGGCGCGGGTCCATGCTGCCCAGCGGATCCTGCGGGATGTACTGGATCTGCCGGCGGCGCGATCGACGGTCTCGTTCGGGAACCCCGCTCCATGCCTCACCGGCCAGGTCCACCTCGCCCTCATCTGGTTCCTCGGCGGCCAGCAGGAGCCGGGCCAGGGTGGTCTTGCCCGATCCGGACTCACCCACCACTCCAACCGCCTCGCCGGGCCGGACCTGCAGGTCCACTCCGTCCACGGCGGCCAGCGAGCCACCGGATGGTAGACGGAACCGGCGCACCAGGTGGCGTGCGGCGAGCACCGGTGACGACGCTCCGGCCTCGCCGGAACCGGGGTGCTTCGGCCGGGCACCGCCGGCCCCGCTGGGCTGTGCACCTGTGGACGACGTCCCGGCCTTGGGGCCGCGGGGCACCGCCGCCATCAACTCCTTGGTGTACGGCTGCTCGGGAGCGGTGAGCACCTGCATGGCCGTACCGGCCTCGACGAGTTGCCCCTGGGCCAACACCACGATCCGGTCGGCCACGCGGGAGACCGCGCCCAGGTCGTGACTGACCAGCAGGATGCCCATGCCCTCATCGCGCAGCCGGGCCAGCAGGTCCAGGATCGTGGCCGCGACCGTGGCATCCAGGGCGGTGGTGGGCTCATCGGCCACCAGCAACCGCGGGCCACCGGCCAGGGCGGAGGCGATCAGCGCCCGCTGGCGCATCCCGCCGGAGAGTTCCGCGGGGCGCTGCTGGGCGCGCAGGTGCGGCTGGTCCAATCCGGCGTCGGTGAGGGCCTGCAGCACCCGCTCGCGGCGCCGCGACCTGGGTACGCCGCGTACCGCAAGGGTCTCGGCGACCTCGGCACCCACGGTGCGCAGCGGATCCAATGACCCCAGCGCATCCTGGAGCACCATCGCCACCTGGGCGCCCCGGATCCGGCGCCAGTGCCGGGGGGTGAAGGACCGGGCATCCTGCCCGAGCACATCCAGGACACCGGCGCGGATCTGTGCCGGTGCACCACCCTCACCGGCCAGTCCCAGTGCAGTGCGGGCCAGCACCGACTTGCCGGCACCGGACTCGCCCACCACCGCCACGCACTCCCCGGCGGCCACACTGACCGAGACCTCCCGCAGCACCCGGCCCACGCCGTCGAAGGTCACCGACAGGTCCTGGATCTTCAGCAGCGGGCTCATCGCCGGCCCACCCGACCCACCGCCCGGCCCAGCACGGTCAGCGCGCCGGCGGTGACGGTGATGGCCAAGCCCGGGCAGACAGCGAGCCACCAGGCGCTGGTGATGTGCAACCGTCCGCCGTTGACCATCGCCCCCCACTCCGGGGATGGTGGCAGTGCGCCCAGCCCCAGGAAACTCAGTGCGGCCACCCACACGATCGCCTGCCCGATACCCAGGGTGATCATCGCCAGCAGCGGCCACAGGGAGTTGGGCACTATATGGCGAAGCAGCACCTCGAACGGGCCGGCCCCCTCCAGGCGTGCCGCCTCGACGTACCCGGCCCGGGCCACCGTGCGGACCCGGGCGCGCAGGATCCGGGCGTATCCCGGTGCGGTAGCCAGGCCCACCGCGATCACCGAGGCCCGCACCCCCGGGCCCATCACCGCCACCAGCAGCAGTGCCAGCACCAGGGTGGGCAGCGCGAACAGTACCTCGATCACCCGGCGCAGCCCCGCATCCAGCCAGACCGGTCCCAGGCCGGAGGCGAACCCGATCACCACCCCCAGACCGACGCCGATCCCGGTGGCGGCGAGCCCGATGCCCACCGACTGCGAGGCGCCGTGCACCACCCGGGCGAACACGTCCCGCCCGGAGGTGTCGGTGCCGAACCAGTACCCCGCGCCGGGTGCGGACAGCGCATCCGCCGGGGCGATCGCGTTCGGGTCGACACCGGTGAGCAACTGCGGCCAGAAGGTGGCCAAGCCGACGACGGCCACCACCGCCGCCGCGATCAGGCCGGGCAGGCCGAGCCGGGACAGGGTGCCACGCCCTGGGAACACGCGCGACTTCGGCGGGGACACGCCGGACATGCTCATCCGCCCACCGCCGCCTCCGTCTGCGGCGTGCGCGCACGCCGGGAGGCCGAGCCTGCTCGCAGCCGCGGGTCCAGAACCCACTCGGCCAGGTCGGCCAGGGTCATCACCACCACGTATCCCAGCGCCACCACCAGCACCGAGCCGATCACCAGCGGTACGTCCTGGCCGGTGGTCGCCTCCATCAGCAACCGGCCCAACCCGGGCCGCCCGAACAACGTCTCCACGACCACCGCCCCGGACAGCAGTGACCCGAAGGCCCACCCGGAGAGTGCGATCGCCGGCAGGGCGGCGTGGCGCAGGGAGTGGCGGACCAGCACCCACTGCTCCGAGGCGCCCCGGGCGCGGGACGTGGTGGCGAACGGGGCGGCGTGGGCCTCGGCCAGCCCGTCTCGCATCACCTGCCCCAGGAATCCGGCGACGGGAACGGCCAAGGTGATGGTGGGCAGTACCAGCGCACTGGGTGCCGAGGAGGTACTGGTGGCCGGCAGCCAGCCCAACGAGACCGCGAAGAGAGCGATCAGGACCGCACCGAACCAGAAGTGCGGCAGCACCGAGGCCGCGATCTCCACCCCGCGCAGCACGCTGACCGCCAGCCGGCCCAGCCGCCCTCGGGCGCTGACCGCCGCGGTAGCGATGAGCAGCGCCAGTACCCACGCCAGCACCAACGCGGCACCGGCCAGGATCAGCGTGGCCGGCAACTGCCCGCCGATCAGATCCGACACCGGCTGGCGCCGGGCGTAGGAGTCTCCGAGTTGGAAGGTGGCCACCCGCCACAACTGCAGCAGGTACTGCACGAGCACGGGCTCATCCAGGCCGTACTCTGTCCGCACCGCGGCCACTGCCTCCGGGCCGGCCTGTGAACCCGGCCCACCCAGGATGGCCTCGGTGGGGTCTCCGCCGGCCCCGCGAAGCGCGAAGAAGACCACGGTCGCCACCACCCAGGCCACCAGCGCGGCCGCACCCAGACGCCCGGCGATCCAGCGCAGCGCGAGCATCACCTCAGTCCAGGTGGGCGTCGATGAAGGTGGGTGTGGCCACGGTGTCCAGCGTCCACACCCCCGAGGCTCCGTTCACCAGGAAGTGGTTCTGCTGGTCATACAACGGCAGGATATGGAATCCCTCCAGGACCCGGGCCTGGGCCTGGGTGTACAACTCCTCGCGCTCGGTCTCGTCGTCGGTGGCCACGGCTCGCTCCAGGAGTGCATCCAGTTCCGGATCATCGACCTGGGCCAGGTTCGCGAAGTAGCCCGAGGGTGCCGGGACCAGGGAGTCGGAGTGGTACAGGATCCGCAGCACGTCCGGGCCGACCTTGGTGTAGGGCGCGGTGACCGCCTCGTAGTCGTGGGCGGCCAGATCGCCGTACCAGGTGGACAGGTCCACCGGGTTCAGGACCACCTCGAAGCCCACTGCGCGGGTGTTGGCCTGGACCTGTTCCAGCAACGACTGTTCGGCGGCCACCGACTGGTTGGTGGAGACCGGGATGCGCACGCTCAGGCGCTGACCGTCGCGGACCCGGTAGCCGTCGTCGTCGAACTCGCTCCACCCGGCCTCGTCCAGCAGCCGTTCGGCGGCCTGGGGGTCGGTGCTGAACAAGGACTCGTCGGCGTAGGCGTAGGGCTCGATCGAGGACAGCGGGGAGAACGCCTGCTCGGCCACACCGGCGTACAGCGTGTCGATGCCCGGACCGACATCGGCGGCGCGGATGAAAGCCTCCCGTACCCGCTCGTCGTCGAAGGGGGCCTGTCCGCCGTTGAGTTCGAGCCGGTTCACCGAGCCCGGACGGGGCGCGTCGATGTGCTGGATGTCCTCGCCCGCCCCGGCGATCGCTTCCGGTTCGGGGTTGTCGATCACGTGCACTTCCCCGGACTGCAACGCTGCGTAACGCGTGGCCGGGTCCGGGATGAACCGCCACGTGAGCTGGTCCAGGTGTGCCACGCCGTCATTGTCGGCCTGGGGCACCCCGGAGGTGTAGTCGGGGTTGCGTACCAGCGTGACGTGCTGCTGGGGCACCCACTCCTGCACGACGAATGGGCCGGTGCCGACCGGCGCGGCGCAGTTGGCGTCCATCCCGCGGTCGATCCCGGCGGGGGATTGCATCGCGTTCCACGGCTGGGTGAGGGACTCCAGTAGCGCCGAGTCGGGCTCGGCCAGGTGGAAGCGGGCGTGATGGTCATCCACCGCCTCCACCCGCTCGACCTTCTCCATCGCCAGGTAGCCGGTGGAAGAGGCCGTGTCGGGGTCCTGTACGTGCTCGACGTTGATCCGGACCGCCTCGGCATCGAAGGGGGTGTCGTCAGTGAAGGTCACACCCTCGGCGAGGGTGAAGTCCCAGGTGAGGCCGTCGTCGCTGACCTCCCAGTCGGTGGCCAGCCAGGGCAGGATGGTGCCGTCGGCGTCCCGGCCCAGCAGCGGCTCCAGGTACTGGGTGCTGATCAGGGCCTGGGGGTAGTTGCCGCCCACGTGGGGGTCCAGGCAGGTGGGTTCGGCGTCCCCGGTGGCATAGATCAGGGTGCCGCCGCCGGCGGCATCCTCGGGTGCGGCCGGGTCCGGGCCGGCCCCGTCCTCGGGCTCGGTGGTGCAGGCAGCGATGGTGAGGACGACGGCGAGGCTCACCGCGGTCAGGGCCGGCCGGCCGCGTACGGGGCGGGGGAGGGTAGGCATGAGTTCCTTCACCGGGTGGGCGCGGCCGCAGGAGGCGACCCGACTTGCTGGATGGAGTCCAACAAGTCTAGGGCCCTCGGGTACTCCCACTGCCCGGCCGTGATGAACCTCACCGCCACCGCGCCCGTCGTGCCGGAGCAGGTGCGCTCACGCGCCACCCGGCAGCGGACCGCGAGCCAGGTCGGAACGGCGGGCCAGGAACGCCTGCGTCGGCCATGCTTGGGCGCCGCCGATCCACACCGAGGTGACCTGGTCGTCGTCGTCCCGCTCGTAGCGCACCTGTTCGCCCACGGGACCGAACCCGGAGGCGTTCTCGATCTGCAGGGAGTTCGCACCGGTGGGGGTGACCTGCAGGTAGGCCTCGGTGGGGTCGGGGTTGCTCGGAGTGAGCAGGTACAACCGGTCGCCGGCGCGGGCCACGTCGGTCACACCCCACAAACTGGCGAACCGTCCGACGTAGCGGTCCAGGTCCACCTCCGGGCCGGGGGCGGGCGCGGGGGCAGGCGGGGGGTTCAGGGCCAACTCGATCAGCCGCACGATGCCAGTGGCCAACGCGTCGGCAGGTCCGTCGATGGCGTTGGTGAGCACGCTGACCACGACCTGATCGGTCGCGTCGATGTAGGTGCGGGTGATCTGACCCGGGTAGCCACCGGCGTGGCCGGTCAGGTCCCGATCGCCCAGCCGGCGCAGGCTCATACCCACCCCGTACCGGGCGGTAGGAGTGCCCGGGCCCTCGATCACCGACTCCAGGCGCTGCATCACGCGTTTGGAGGCATCGGTCAGGAGCGCGTCCGAGCCCAGGAAGTGGGCTGCGCCGTAGGTGGTCACATCCGCAGCCGTGGAGTAGAAGCCGGTTGCCGGACCGAAGGCACGGGAGTCCACGTGGGTAATCGGCTCGCGCTGATCCGACCCGTGCAGCAGCGCGGTGTGGCCGTGGACGAAGTCCGCCGCCCGAGCCGGATCGAACTCCGGGCCGGTGTCGGCCAACCCGAGCCGATCGATCACGTGTTCGCGGACGTAGTCGGCGTAGCCGGTCCCGGAGGCGGCCTCGATCACCAATCCGAGCAGGGAGTAGGAGACGTTGGAGTACTTGAAGTGTTCGTTGCGCTGGTAGGTCAGGGACTCATCGGTGGCCAACCGCAACAGTCCGGCGCGGTCGGGGAAGGGGGTGAGTCGCTGCCAGAATCCCTTGTCCCTGCCGTCGCGGATGATTCCGCCCTGGTGGCCGAGCGCCTCCCGGACGGTGACCGCCGCGATCGGGGCGTCGGCGAGTTCGGGGATGTGCTCGCCCAGGGGGTCGTCCAACCGCAACCGCCCGGCCTCGACCAACTGCATGATCGCGGTGGCGGTGAAGGTCTTGGAATGGGAGGCGATCCGGAACAGGTGACCAGTGGTCAGTTCCTCCCCGGTGCTGGTGTCGGCCACTCCCCATGCGGTGTTGAGCACGATCTCCTCGCCGACCCGCACCGCCGCCTGGATCCCGGGTATCCGGGCGTAGGCGCCCTGGAAGGCCAGCCACTGCTCGAGATAGTGGGCCAGGTCTCGGATGGTCTCGGTTCGGGCGTGCATAGTACTCCTTCGCCGGTAGTGGATTTCGGTGCCGACGCTATCGTCCCCCGCCGTGGCTGACCCGAAAGCCGCGCGGGCAGCCTCGGCGCACCAGTAGCGAGGTCGAACGGGCAGGGTCGCACCGCGCGCGCGGTGCGTCTCGCGCAGTGAGCGTGCGCGGACGCAGGTTGCCGTCCCGGGACTTCTTCGTACGATGGTTCTATGACCCCGCCGCGCCGCTCCGGTCGGCCCAGGGCTTCCTCCTGGGCCGTGCTCGAGGAGGCCGCCGGGGAATTGTTCCTGGAGCGAGGCTACGCGCGCACGTCCGTGGTGGACATCACGCGCCGGGCCGGGGTCTCCCGGAACACCTTCTTCAACTACTTCAGCACCAAATCCGACCTGCTCTGGACCGCCTTCGACTCAACCTTCGGGGAATTGGCGGATGCGCTGGTGCGCACCCGCGGCGCGGACCCGGATGAGGTGGTCCGGCACGCTCTGCTCGAACTCGCTGCGGAGCTTCCTCCGGAGAACGTGGCGCTGGCGTACGGTCAGGCCGAGCCGATGGGACTGGATGAGGAACTGCGCCACGCCGCGTCCTTGCGTGTGGGAACGGTCGGTTCGGTGATTCGCAGGCATGCCGTCGAGGCCGGGGTGGAGAGAGTCCGCGCCGAGGTTGCCGGGACCGCCTACGCCGGAGCGCTCATCGCGGCGATCGGGGCGTGGTCCAGGGCGGGGGCCTCCCGGCACTCACTGCCGGAGATCCTCACCGAGGCCTGGGAGCCACTGGTGGGACTGCTCAGGTCGGCATGACCTCAGGGCCGGAACGGCTGGTTCGCCAGCGGCGCAGCCTCGGCAAGGTCCCGCACTGCCGGGTGGTCGGAGGTCGCCAGCACCTCGCGTAACGGGCCGAACGCCACGAACGAGCCCTCGGCCAGGATGAGCACGTTCGGGCACATCCGCTCCACCAGTTCCAAGTCGTGTGAGAGCAGCAACACCCCGGTGCGCAGTTCGGTGACCAACTCGCCGATCTGCGCGGCCATCTCCAGGCGGGCCGCCGGGTGCACAGCGGTGAGGGGTTCGTCCAGGAACAGGATCTCCGGACGGGTGGCCAGCGCCTTGGCCAGGGCCACCCGCTGACGTTCCCCACCGGAGAGGGTGATCATCGAGCGGCTCTCGAACCTGTTCGGCAGGCCGACCGTGGCGAGCAACTCCTCCACCGAGGTGGCGTGCGTGCGCCCGGCCTTGCGTGCCTCGGCCAGGGCCCCCTTGAGCACCCGGCCGGCGGTGATCTTGGGGTCGGAGATGGTCATCGAGTACTGCGACACCGCCCGCACCGCACCGTTGAACCGTTTCTTGTCCTTGCGGGACAGGCGGTGCACGTTGCGACCGTCCCAGGTGACCTGCCCGGCGTCGGGTCTCAGCGCGCCCAGCAAGGTCTGCACCAGCGTGGTCTTTCCCACTCCGGACGGGCCGACCACCCCCAGCGGGGGAAGTCCCGGTTCGAGTGTCAGATCGACCCCGTTCAGGACCGGCACTCCGGGGTAACTGACGTCCAGGCCGGTGGCGTGCAGGGTTGCGGACACTTCGGGTGGGCTCCTTGGGTGGTGAACGTTTCCTTCCGCATCGTATCCGGCGCGGCCGGCTCGCCCGAGGTGTGCGCTCAGTCCGGGACGGGACCAAGCAGGTGGGTGGCCATCGTCTGGTGGGCCGAGTCTTCCGAGGAGGGATGGAAGATACCGGCCAGCACGTCGCGGTACAGCCGGGACAACTCGTGGCGGCGGAAGTAGGAGGCACCGCCGGCGGCTCGCACGGCGTGTTCCACCACGTCCTTGGCGGCCTGCGTGGTCCGCAACTTCAACGAGGAGAGTTTGGCGAACCACGCCGGACCGTGCTCGACCTGCTCGTCCACATCCCTGGCCAGCGCCAGTAGTTGCGTCCTGGCACCCTCCAGGGCGATTCCGGCCGCCGCGATCCGGCGCCGCGGGTCGGGCAGGTGCGCGAGCCTCGTGCCGTCGTGCTGCATCGAGGTACGGGCGCGCACGGCTTCGATCGCCAGGTCCAGGGCGCGCTGGGCGATCCCGACGTACACCGAGGAGGTGAGGATCTCGAACGAGGAGAAGATCCCGAAGATCAACGGGTCGGGGTTGGGCCCGGGGTCCAGGCGGCGCACCACCCGATCTGCTGCGGCGCGGGCCCCCTCGAGCACGGTGGTGTGGGACTGGGTGGCGCGCATACCCATGGTGTCCCAGTCGTCCTTGGTCTCTACGCCCGAACGGGTGATGAAGGCGTAGACGCTCTTGGGCGCATCGGGGGAGGTGTGATCGCTGCCGAAGGTGCCCAGCCGGGTCCACACCGGTGCCAGGGAGGTGAAGATCTTGGTGCCATGAAAGGTGTAGCCGCCCTCGCCGTCGGGCCGTGCCTCGGTGCGCGAACCGAACAGCACCAGGTCATTGCCAGGCTCGGAGATGCCGAAGGCGAGCACCTCCCCGTCGGCGGCCTCCCGCACCACGAACTCCAGCGCGTCGTCGCCGCGGTCGGCCATCACCCGGGCCACCGCGAGCCAGACGTGGTGCATGTTCACCGCCAACGCGGTGGCGCCCGAGGCCCCGGCCAGGCGCATCTGTTCGCCGACCATCTGGGCCAGGGAGAGGCCCGAGCCGCCCAGGTCCACCGGCACCAGGGAGCGTAAGTAGCCGGCACCGGCGAGCTCGTCGAAGTCCTCGGTGGGGAACTCGTTGCGTTCGTCGGACCCGGCGGCGCGCTCGCGGATCCGCTCCAACAGCTCCTCGGTCAACACGCTCATCGTCCACCTCCGGTTGGGTTCGCCTCGCGTCGAGCCTAATCACCGACCTGTCGTGCCGCCCCCTGCGGGCCTACGGACTCGGGACCCGGCCGGCCGGTCGTACACTAGGGACCAACCCGGCGAACCCGGCGAGGTCCCTCGATCCGACGACGGCGCTGCGCGCCGCCCGGGGGATGCGCCGTCGAACTCGGGCGATTCAGCCCGGCTGGACGGGCGTTCCGTCCGTGCCAGGAGACCGGGTCGTTCGGCCCGGCCCCACAGCCTTCCTACCAGAGCAGTCCGAGGTGAACACAGGTGCCAGCGGTTTCTGACGTCACGCGAACCGGGTCACCGGCCAGGCAGGTTCGGCGATGGCTAGGCGGCCGGCGTGGCTACCTCGCCTTGATCGGCGTGGCATTGGTGGTCGCGGTGACGGTGAGTCTGCTCGCCCTGACCACCACCGGTGAGTTGGTTGCCCAGGCGCTGCTGGACCCCGGGGCCGGCGTGCGGTACGGACTCCCGGTCTCCCGGGCCGTCCATGACATCGCCGCCGCGGTGACGGTCGGTACCGCGGTGCTGGCCGCCTTCGCCCTGCCCGGGAATCCGGACCACCGCGGCGTCTCCGGCTTCCACCAGTGGCGCCTGGCCCGGTGGGGCGCCCTGGCCGCCGGGTGCTGGGCACTGGCCGGATTGGGTCTCCTCGTCCTCACCACCGCCAACACCATCGGTATGTCCCTGACCGACCCGGGGCTGTTCAGCCAGGTGGTCTTCTTCGCCACCGAGTTACAGGCCGGTCGAACCCGGGTGCTCTCGGTGGCCCTGGTGCTGGTGACGGTGGTGCTGCTGGCCTTCCCCAGCCGCATCGCCCGGTTGGGGTGGGCCGGCGGGCTGAGCATCGCGGCATTGCTCCCGCTGGCTCTCTCCGGTCACGCCGCCGGCGCCGATGAACATGCCAACGCCGTCAACAGTCTCGGCGTCCACCTGATCGGGGTGACCATATGGGTCGGAGGGTTGCTTGCGCTGTGCGTGCTGGCGCCGCGCCTGGGCGGGCACCTGCGCCCGGTGACGCGGCGCTACTCCCGGCTGGCCCTGGTGGCGTTCGCCGCGGTGGCGCTATCCGGTGTGGTCAACGGACTGCTGCGGCTGCAGGGCCCGGAGGATCTGTTCGCCCATCCCTACGGCCGGCTGCTGCTGGTCAAGATCGCGGCGCTGGCTGTGCTCGGCGCGGCCGGCTGGGTGCAGCGGCAACGGATCCTCCCCTCCCTGGACGGGCCCACGGGCACGTCCCGGTTCGTGCGTCTGGCGGCCGGTGAGATCGTGGTGATGGCCCTGACGGTGGGGGTCTCGGTGGCACTGTCGGCAAGTGCCCCGCCGGTGCCCCAGGAGCGGGTCACCTACGACGTCCAGCATGCGCTGCTGGGCTTCGCCCCGCCCCCGCCGGTCTCGCCGGTGAACCTTCTCACCCAGGTACAACCGGACTGGATGCTGATCGCCGCGGTCCTGCTCGCCTCGATCCTGTACCTGCGAGGGGTGCGCATCCTGACGCGACGCTCGGTGACCTGGCCGATCCACCGCACGATCTGCTGGCTCCTGGCGATGGTGCTGCTGGTCTTCTCCACCAGCGGCGGGCTGGGCGTGTACGGGCGGCTCCAGTTCAGCACCCACATGCTCCAGCACATGAGCCTGATGATGGTGATCCCGTTGCTGCTGGTCCTCGGGGCGCCGGTGCTGCTGGCGCTGCGGGCGTTGCCGGTGCGGCGCGACGGCTCCCGGGGCGTGCGCGAGTGGCTGTTGGTGATACTGCAGTCCCGGTACGGCCACTTCATTACCCGGCCGGTGGTCGCAGGAGTGATCTTCGCCGGCAGCCTGATCGCCTTCTACTTCACCGGCTGGTTCGAGTGGGCGCTGCGCGATCACGGAGGTCATGTGGTGATGCAGGCGCACTTCTTGCTGACCGGGTACGTGTTCTTCTGGGTGCTGATCGGCGTGGACCCCGGTCCCCGGAAACCGCCGCATCTGATCCGGCTGCTGGTGCTGTTGGTGACGATGGTCTTCCACGCCTTCTTCGGCATCTCGGTGATGGCCCTCAGTTACGTGCTCGCCGAGGACTGGTGGAACCAACTGGGTTTCACCGACACCGAGGCGCTGCTGGCCGACCAGTCCATCGGTGGGGCGATCGCCTGGGGAGCCGGTGAGTTGCCGGTGATCATCGCCGCCCTGGTCCTGGCCGCACAGTGGCTGCGCTCCGATGAGCGTCAGGCCCGCCGACTGGATGAGCGCGCCGCACGGGACGGCGACCGGGAATTGCACGACTACAACGACTACCTGCGCCGATTGCACGCCCAGGACGAGGCGGGTTCCGCGGCTGGTTCTGGCACTGCCACCAGCCGGGCAGCCGATTCGCCGCGCAAAGACGCGGACCGCGCCACGGGCCGTGACTGATGTGACACATGTGAATATTGTGATTGTCGTGAAGATTGAACTCGAAAGAATCGGCGAAATCTCGCTGAAAACGAGCGTGTTGGTGCCGATTGCCCCCTCGGAGTCGTAGTGTCGTCACGGCGCCACCCA
This sequence comes from Pseudactinotalea sp. Z1748, assembly GCF_049725185.1. Lineage (NCBI taxonomy): Bacteria > Bacillati > Actinomycetota > Actinomycetes > Micrococcales > Cellulomonadaceae > Pseudactinotalea > Pseudactinotalea sp. Z1748. The sequence goes on from NZ_JBMPQB010000005.1 coordinate 136,227, forward strand.
GACGGGTTGCGATCAAGATCGATGAGAGGGAACTTACGTGTCCGTCAACCGCACTGACCTCGTAGCTGCAATTGCCGAAAAGTCTGGCCTGAACAAGTCCCAGGCTGACGCCGCCCTGGGTGCCTTCCAGGAGGTTCTGGTGGAGTCCCTGGGCAAGGGTGAGCCCGTCAAGGTCACCGGCCTGCTGAGCGTGGAGCGCGTCGAGCGCGCTGCCCGCACCGGCCGTAACCCCCGCACCGGTGAAGAGATCGAGATCCCCGCCGGATACGGCGTGAAGGTCTCTGCCGGCTCGGTCCTGAAGAAGGCCGTCGCCAAGTGACCCACTCCGCTCGGGTCTGACCCGAGCGGGCCACGAAGGGGCGCGAAGACCGGATCCGTTCTTCGCGCCCCTTCTTTGTCGGCCGGAATCGGTATCGGGGGCGTGGGTGCGCGCTATAGATTGACGCCTATCGATGGGTCGTGTCATGCTGCGCGGTGTTTGATCGATGGTTGTCAATGTGAAGGCAACCGTGCGCTGACAAGAAGGGCTGGACGCGCCATGTCCACGACGACGAACCTGCACGGGCAGGTGTGAGGCGTGCTGCTTGCGCTGGTCATCTTCGCGGTCACCCTTGTCCTGGTGATCTGGCAGCCGAGAGGGTTGGGCATCGGGTGGAGCGCCCTGGGCGGCGCCGTGGTGGCACTGCTGGCCGGGGTGGTCCATCTCAGTGACGTCTCCGTGGTGTGGGGCATCGTGTGGAACGCCACGTTGACCTTCGTCGCCATCATCATCATCTGCTCGATCCTGGACGAGGCGGGCTTCTTCGAGTGGTCTGCTCTGCACGTGGCCCGCTGGGCACGGGGCAGCGGTAGTGCGTTGTTCAACCTCATCGTCGTACTCGGCGCGGCGGTCGCGGCGGTATTCGCCAACGACGGCGCCGCCCTGACCCTGACCCCGATCGTGTTCGGGATGATCATGGCGTTGAAATTCTCGCCGAAGGTCGCCTTCGGGCTGGTGATCGCCACCGGCTTCATCGCCGACACCGCCAGTTTGCCCTTCGTCGTGTCCAACCTGGTCAACATCGTCATTGCCGACTACTTCGGAATCGGCTTCGCTCGGTACGCCCTGGTCATGGTGCCGGTGGCACTCGTTTCGGTCGCCGCGAGCCTGGGGATGCTGCGGTTGTTCTTCCGCAGGAACATTCCGGGTCGGTATGACCCCAGGGCGTTGCGCCGTCCGGTCGAGGCGGTGGGCGATCCGACGACGTTCCGAGCCGGCGTCGTCGTGCTGGTGATCGTGCTGATCGGCTATTTCGCTGCCGATGCCGTCGGCATGCCGGTTGCCGCCGTGGCCGGGCCCGGCGCGTTGGTGCTTGCGCTGATCGCAGCCCGCCGGCCACGGGCGTTGTTCCGCCGGGTCGGTGCCCGGACACGCCCGTGGGGTCAGGACGAGGACCTCAGCGCAGTCCCGGCGACCGATGCCCACGTGCCGGACGCCGGGGCCGAACGGCAGGAGGGGGCGGCGCCGGCCGTGACGGGCCTTGCCGGGTTCGGTCAGGGCGGGGCCGGACGGAGCGGGACGGCGCCGGCCACCTCGGCCGAACCTGCGATCGCGGTGTGGTCGGTGGTGCGGGGCGCCCCGTGGCAGATCGTGCTGTTCAGCCTGGGTATGTACCTGGTGGTCTATGGGCTGCGCAATCAAGGCCTCACCGACCACCTGGGGGAGTTGTTGGCGGCGATAGCCCAGCATGGCGACCTGGCCACGGCCACCGGTACCGGTTTCCTGGTGGCCGGGATGTCGTCGGTGATGAACAACATGCCCACCACCTTGATCGCCGCCCTGGGCATCGAATCGGCCGGGGCTACCGGGCTGACCGAACAGATGATGGTCTACGCGGCCGTGATCGGGGCGGATCTGGGGCCGAAGATCACCCCGATCGGATCCCTGGCGACGCTGCTGTGGTTGTCGGTCCTTGATCGCAAGGGCATGCACATCGGATGGGGAACCTACTTCAAGATCGGGATCGTGCTCACGATCCCGGTACTGGCGGTCACGCTGCTCGCACTTGCCGGGTGGTTGACGATCCTCGGCGCCTGAGGCCCCAGACGGTAAGGCCTTGCCCTCCGGCAGCCCGCCCGGTGTGGCGCGGGTTGACACCGTCCTATTGCTCAATCATCATTGAGTCAATGAGTGCTGAGGAAAGTTCGGTGGAGCGGCGAGCACGGTTGCACGCCGCATTGGCCGACCCAGCACGGCTGCGGATCCTCGACGTGCTGGCCCTGGGCGATGCCTCGCCCTCCGAACTCGCTGAAACCCTGGGTGCGCCGTCGAACCTCGTGGCCCACCATCTCGGTGTGCTGGAGCGTCAAGGGGTGCTCAGCCGGAAGAAGTCCGAGGCCGACCGACGGCGCAGTTACGTCCAGATCGTGCCCGGTTCGTTGGACGATCTCACGCCCTGGGACCATCGCCGGGTCGTGCGGGTGGTGTTCGTGTGCACCCGCAATTCTGCCCGCTCCCACCTCGCCGCCGCACTGTGGCGCGTCGCGAGCAAGGTCCCGGTGATCTCGGCCGGTACCCACCCGGCTGACCGGATTTCCAGCGGGGCCATCGACGTCGCCCGCCGGCACGGTCTGGACCTGCCCTTGGTGCGGCCCCGGCACGTCAGCGACGTGCTGGGGGAGGGTGACCTGCTCATCAGCGTCTGCGACCGGGCCCACGAGGAACTGGCATTGCCCATCGACATCCACTGGTCGGTTCCCGACCCCGTCACGCGCGGGGACGACGGCGCCTTCGACGAAGCGCTCGATGAACTCACGCGCAGGGTCCAGACCCTCGCGCCCCGACTGTCCCCGATTCCCTAGAAGGAGATTCCCAGATGTCTCAGCCTCCCAGCGTCCTGTTCGTCTGCGTCCACAATGCCGGGCGTTCCCAGATGGCTGCGGGTCTACTCACCGCCCTGTCCGCGGGGCGGGTGGAGGTGCGGTCGGCCGGTTCGGCGCCGAAGGACCAGATCAACCCCGTCGCCGTGGAGGCGATGAAGGAACTCGGCATCGACATCTCCGCCAATGAGCCCAAGATCCTCACCCCCGATGCGGTGCAATCCTCCGACGTGGTGGTCACGATGGGCTGCGGGGATGCCTGCCCCTACTTCCCGGGGGTTCGGTACGAGGACTGGGAGTTGGAGGACCCGGCGGGCAAGGACATCGAGACCGTCCGCCGGGTACGTGATGACATCCGGGTCCGGGTCCAAAAACTACTGACGGAGTTGCTGCCTGCGGCGGCAACACGATGACCTCCACGGGCGTCGACGGCGGTGCTCCGCATGAGGCTCACCGCCGGGACGACACAGCCGTCCCGGCGGTGCGGAGCGAGGGCGGGGGGTTGTCGGGACTGCTCCGCCCCGACCGGGTCCTGGGCCGGATCGCGCAAGACCTCGCGGAACGGTTCGGCAGTGTGTTCAGTCCCGAGACGGTCGACCGTTACGTGGTGGAGTCTCACGCCGCACTGGCGCGGACGTCGAGGGTCACCACCCACCTGCCGGCCCTGACGGCACGGTTCGCCGCGGACCGGTTGCATGCCCTGGCCCGGGCCGAGGCAGTGGTGCCGCGCGATGTGCCCGAGGTGCTGTTCGTCTGCGTCCAGAACGCCGGGCGTTCCCAGATGGCGGCCGGTATGCTCAACCGGCGTGCGGCTGGCCGGGTGCGCGTGCGTTCAGCGGGTTCCGCGCCGGAGGAGGCGATCCACCCGAGCGTGGTGGCCGCGATGGCCGAGGTGGGCGTGGACCTCACCACGGAGTTCCCCAAGCCGCTGACCGACGAGGTGGTGCGAGCCGCCGACGTCGTGATCGCGATGGGCTGCGGAGATGCCTGCCCGGTCTATCCGGGCAAGCGATACGAGCACTGGCCCCTGGAGGACCCGGCGGAGGCCACGGTCGAGGAGGCCCGGCGGATCCGGGACGTGGTCGACGCCCATGTGCGCCGACTCATGACCAAACTGCACCTGGAGCCCTGATGGCCTCCGGCCCTGCCGACGTGCCCCCGCCGATCCGGCGCGGCGCCGGGGCTAGGATGGCGTGCCATGACCCCCGCCCCGGCTCGGCGCCCCGCGGATGCCGAGCCGGCACCTGCGGCACTGCAGCCGGCGATGAGCCGCGAGGAGGCGGAGAGCGCGGCCGCCCTGCTGAAGGTCGTCTCCACTCCGACCCGGTTGCAACTGCTGAGCCTGATCCACCACAGCCCAACCGGCGAAGCGTGCGTCACCGACCTCGCTGCGGCTCTGAACTTCCGGCAGCCGACGATCACCTACCACCTCAAGGTCCTCGCCGAGGCCGGGATCATCACACGCACTCCCCGCGGCCGGCGCGTCTGGTGCTCGATCGTCCCGGAGCGGTTGGCTGCCATCGGGGACCTGCTGAGATAGTCCGCTCCGTCAGGAGCAACGGGTGACGTGGTTGCGCGCACGTCGGCTCGCGGTCATGGCCGATCCGGCTCGTGTGCAACTGCTCGACCTCATCCTGAGCCGGTGGGAGGTCACCGCGCTGACGTTGGCCGGCCCGCAGATGGACGTCGCCGAGGCGCAGGCCCATCTGGACGCGATGGCCGGCGTCGGACTGCTCGAGCCCCGTCGGCTCCACGACGGGGTGCGTTCCTACGCCCCGACTGCCGATGCCCTGGCCATGTTCGGCGGGCAGGTACTGGACCGGCGGGAGGACCGGACGGTACGCCCGGCGCCACGCCTGACCGGACTGGTCGAGGCCCTCGCGCGGGACTTCCAGGGGGTCTTCGCCAGGGAAACGATCGAGCAGTTCGTGGTGGACAGTCACGCACTCCTGGCCACCCGGGCCAGCGTCCGGGCCCACCTTCCGGTCCTGACTGCCCGGTTCGCGGCCGATCGTCTGGCCGCACTGGCCCGGGCAGAAGGGCGCACTCGGCGTACGAGCACCGACGTCCTATTCGTCTGCGTGCGCAATGCCGGCCGGTCCCAGATCGCCGCAACCATCCTGCGCAGCCGCGCGGGACCGCACGTGCGGGTGCGGACCGCCGGCTCACTGCCCGGGGCCCGGATCAACCCGCACGTCGCCACGCTGCTGGAACGTCGTGGTCACGCCACCGTCAATGAGTTTCCCAAGCCGCTGACCGATGAGGTGGTCCGCGCCTCCGACTACGTCATCACGATGGGGTGCGGAGACGCCTGTCCGCTGCACCCAGGGCCGACCTACCTGGACTGGCAGGTGCTCGATCCATCCGGCCAGCAGGAGTCCGTCATCGAGGCGATCATCGACGAGGTCACGCACCGTGTCGAAGGCCTGATGCGCACCCTGTCCGGACCCGCGGCACCGGCGGGCACGCGCGGCAAAGCATAGAGGTACGTCGATGTTGTGCCGGAAGTCGGCCCTCGTTCACTCCGAATTCATATAGAGGGGCTTCTATGTGTCTCGACGCCGTGGTTGCAGCCCGGCCACTCACCTCGAGACGAACGGAGGCCCTATGGCGCACCGGCCAGCGCCGACCCCGACCGACCAGCGCCCTGAGATCGACCAGCGGCCTGAGGTCCAGATCGAGTTCGGCCGTGATCACACCCCGGCGAGTCGTGGGCACACGCCGCCAGAAGGGTTCGAGGCACCTGTCTTCGAACTGGATGACGCCTCGGTCAGTTACGGGTCGTTCACGGCCATCAAAGACGTCAATATGACCATCCCGCGGCGCGAGATCACCGCGCTGATCGGGCCCAGCGGCTGCGGGAAATCCACCCTGCTGCGCTCATTCAACCGGATGAACGACCTCATCCCCGGCGCCAGCATCGGTGGATCCTTCCGCTACAACGGCGAGGACATCTACGCCCCCGGCGTCGACCCGGTGGAAGTGCGCCGGCGGATCGGGATGGTCTTCCAGAAGCCGAATCCGTTCCCGAAGTCGATCTACGACAACGTCGCCTTCGGGCCACGCCTGAACGGTCACCGGGGCAGGATGGACGACCTCGTCGAGGAATCGTTGCGCAAGGCGTTCCTGTGGGATGAGGTGAAGGACAAGCTCAAGGACTCCGGGTTCTCCCTGTCCGGGGGTCAGCAACAACGGCTGTGCATCGCCCGCGCGATCGCGGTGAGCCCCGACGTCATCCTCATGGACGAGCCCTGTTCGGCGCTCGACCCGATCGCCACCCTGCGCATCGAGGACCTCATGCGCCAGATGCGCGACGAGTACACGATCGTCATCGTCACGCACAACATGCAGCAGGCGGCCCGAGTCTCGGACCGCACCGCATTCCTCACGGTGGACATCGACGACGAGGCCGGTGAGCGGAGCGGTGCGCTCGTCGAATACGACCTGACCAGCACGATATTCGCCAACGCGTCCGACCAACGGACCGAGGACTACATCACCGGCCGCTTCGGCTGACCGAGGCCACTTCGGCGGACCGACCCACACCCACCCCCAAGGAGACGGAAGACACCATGACCAGCACCACCCTCACAAAGCCACGGGCGTCGTCCGCGGCAGCCATTACCGCACTCGCGCTCGTGCTCGCATCCTGCGCAGGTGGCCAGGGCCCGGCCGACGCCGCCCCGGGCGACGACGCAGAGCCGGCCGAGGAGATCAGCGCCGACAACCCCGACGACGCCGACGACGACTCGGCGAGCGCCGGCCTGAGCGGCGAACTGGAAGGAGCCGGTGCGAGTTTCCCCAACCCGGTCTTCCAGGACTGGGCCTTCGAGTACTCCAGCGAGGTCGAGACCGGGGTGCAGATCAACTATCAGTCGATCGGCTCGGGCGGTGGGATCGAACAGTTCCTGCAGCAGACCATCGACTTCGGTTCCTCCGAGCGCTACCTGCGCGACGAGGACCTCGAGGCCGGGGCCGCGGCACGTGGCTGCGCGGCCATTCAGTTTCCGGTGCTCTTCGGTGCGGTGACGCTCGCATTCGGCGACGACGAGATGGAGGGCCTGGTCCTGGACGCAGAGACGATCGCGGGTATCTTCCAGCGGGAGATTACCCACTACGACGCCCCGGAGATCGCCGAGCTCAACCCCGACCGCGATCTGCCGAACACCGAGATCATCCCGGTACACCGTTCCGACGGCTCCGGGACCACCTCGGTGTTCACCACCTACCTCGAGGACGCCGCACCGAACTGGACGCTCGGTTCGGGCACCGAGGTGCAGTGGCCGGCCGAGACCCTCGGCGGTCAGGGCAACGAGGGCGTCACCGCAGGAATCGAGCAGAACCCCGGTGGCATCGGCTACGTGAACCAGGCTTACGCCATCGTCAACGACCTCGCTACCGCTGCGGTGGTGAACCAAGACGGACATGCGGTTCAGGCCACCCTGGAGGCCACCACTGAGGCTCTCGAGGTGCTGGAGATACCGGACAGCTTCCAGTTCGACATCCTTGGAGTCGGGGGAGAAGGCTTCCCCATCGTCGGCGCCAACTGGATCTTTGCCTGGGAATGCGGGTATGACGACGACACCGCCGAGATGCTCAAGCACTACTGGAACTGGGCCACCCAGGACCAGGTGGCCATCGACCTGGCCCGGGACCTCGCGTACGCGCCGCTCGGCGACGGTCTGCGCCCCCGGGTGCAAGAGGCCATCGACCTCATCAACAGCCAGGAGTAGACCGGGTCGCAGGGCGGGCCGCAGCCACGCCCGCCCTGCCCCCGATCTTCGCCACCGACCCTCAGTTCCTGATGAGCAGATCGGCCACCAATGACTGCGACCAAGCCACCCGGGCGTAGTGCACTGCACAGCCACGGGGCCGGGCGGTACTCCGACCGGATTTTCACCGCGTTCCTGGCGCTTGCCGGCGCCAGTGTGCTGCTCGTGCTCGGTGCGATGCTGCTGCGCACTGTCTTCGACGCCTATCCGGTCTTCGTCTACCAGGGCTTCTTCGAGTTCGTCCTCGGGCCGGAGTGGCACGCTGGGTTCGCGCGTCACGAGTTCACCGGGACCTACGGTGCGATGCCGTTCATCCTCGGCACGTTGTACACCTCGGCGATCGCGGTCGCGATCGCACTTCCGCTGGCGATCTGCGTGTCACTGTTCATCACCTTCTACGCCAGCAGGAGGTTCCGCACCCTGCTGTCCTACAGCGTGGAGATCCTCGCTGCGGTGCCTTCGATCATCTTCGGCCTGTGGGGCCTGCTCTGGTTCGTGCCGAACGTGTTGCACCCGATCTCCCGGGCGATCAACACCACTCTCGGCTCGGTGTTCCCCTTCGTCGGTGGTTCGGTACCGAACACCAACTACTTCCACGCCGGGGTCGTGCTGGCGATCATGATCCTGCCGATCATCACCGCGATCACCCGCGAGGTGATGGCCGCCACCCCACCGGAGGAGGTCCATGCCGCCTACGGGCTCGGGGCGACCAAGAGCGAGGTGCTCGGAAGGATCGTGCTGCCCCGATCCTTCGGAGGCATCGTCGGAGCGACGATGCTGGGTCTGGGCCGCGCGCTGGGGGAGACGATCGCGGTTCTGATGCTCATCGGAGGTTCACAACAAGCCGGGTCCAGGCTGTTCTTTCCCGGGGACTCTCTTGCCGCCCACATCGCTGCGACGTTCCAGGATGCCTCACCCGAGACGCTGACGGCGCTCATGGGTATCGGCGTCGTGCTTTTCCTGTTGACCATGGTCGTGAACGTCATTGCACGCCTCATCGTGTGGCGATTCGCCCGGACCGCTTCTGCTGGAGATGCCCTGTGACGCACACCCTGACCCGTCCGAACGAGAAGTCCGGGCCCTCGGTGCCCGCCCCTCTCACTTCCCGGACCGGCAATGGCAGACGCCGCAAGCGTTTCGATGCGGCTACCCGGGTCGTGTTGACGTTCCTGATGGTGTTGGCCGCGATCCCACTGCTACTCATCATCATCGAGGTGGTTCGGATGGGCGCCGGGGTGATCTCCTGGGAGTTCTTCACCCGACGGGAGCACCCGCCGGCACGGGAGGGCGGCGGGTACGCCGCCGGCTTCATCGGCACTGGGATCATCATGCTGATGGCGATCGGCATCTCGGTACCGCTCGGCCTGGCCGCCGCGGTCTATCTGGTCGACTACGGCACCGGGTCGTTCACCACCCTGATCCGTTTCGTCACCGACGTCATGACAGGTATCCCGTCGGTGTTCATCGGGTTGGCCGTCTACGCGATCCTGGTGCTGGGTACCGGACAGGTGGTCGGCTTCGGGGCGTTCACCGGCGCGGTCGCGATCGCGATCGTGATGCTGCCCATCGTGGTGCGCTCCTGCGAGGAGGTGCTCAAGACCGTCTCAGCGGACATCCGCCGCGGATCCTTCGCGCTTGGTGCGCGCAAGTGGCAGACCACCACCCGCGTGGTCCTGCCGGCTGCCGCCCCGGGCCTGACCACCAGCGTGATGCTCGCCATCGCCCGCGGCGCGGGGGAGACCGCCCCTCTCATCCTGACCGCATTCGGCAACGTGAACATCGTCTACGCCGCCTACAACGTGGCGATCAGCGCCGTGCCGTTGCAGATCTACAACGGCGCCCGGCAACCGTTCGATCCGGGGATCGAACGGGCCTGGGGTGGGGCGCTGGCCCTGCTGGTGGTGGTCCTGGTGCTCACCGTCGTCGCCCGGTACGTCGGAGCACGCGCCTCGAAAGCCCACCGCGTGTGATGGTCGCTGCCCACGTTGCCCCGAACCCGGCGACCGACCGGGCTACCGAGGTGCGCTACCTGGAGGCCCTGCGCACCTGGCAGCGGCATGGGCAGGTCGACTCGGTGTCGTTCCTGGACCCCGGGCTCGACTGCGAGGCACCGATCATCAAGGAACTACGCGGAATCGGCCTCGCAGTCACGGTGCACACCGAACCCCACCGTGCCCTGCTCGCCTGCGGCCGTGAGCAACCCGACGTCCTGGTGCTCTCAACGGCCGTGCCCATGGCAGAGGCGATTGGTGCGGTGAGCGCGATCCGGGAGGAACTGGGCACACCGGTACTGCTCGCACTCGGGACGGATGGGACCGAGGCCGCCTCGCCCATCATCTTCGCCGGCGCCAGACCCATCCTGGAACACCCCTACCGGCTCGACTCGGTCCTGACCGCACTCGCCGCGATCGAGGGAACCACACCGACCACACGGACCCTCGAACTCGGCCCCCTGCGGCTCCACCCGGCCGCAGTCGAGGCCCAGGTGCACGACCGCGTGGTCCCCCTCAGCGTGAGGGAGTTCAGGCTGCTGTACGCACTCGCTCGCCGCGCCGATGAGGCGATCGGCACCGCCGACCTGATCAGCATCGTGGGGCCGGGTCGTGGCGGCGTCCCGGTGGCGCTCACCCCGATGGTGAAGCGACTGCGCGAGAAGCTGGTGCGCGCGGGTGTCGACCCGGTGGAGAACGTCCGAGGGGTCGGTTACCGACTGGCCGTAGCACGGCTGTGGTCTGCGCCCTGAACCGCTGGCCACCGGGTCAGGCGCAGGGCGGACGCTTCGGGTGCGATGTGGAGAGGGCGAGGAGGCCGGCATCGGCCACGACGGGAGGGTCGGTGTGGTGGAGCCCGGTTGAGCGGACTCGTACACTGGGGGCATGACCGAGCAGAATCCGCCGACGCAGCCACAGGAGACCGAACGCCTCTCCGGTGGCGCTACCTCGACCGACGTGCTGGAGCGCGAGGAGGTCCGGGACAAGACCGACGCCGGCGATTCCGAGCGCTACTCCCACTACGTACGGAAAGACAAGGTGACCGCCTCGGCCGTCTCCGGTGGGCCGGTCGTGGCGCTGTGCGGGAAGGTCTGGACCCCCAGCAGGGACCCGAAGAAGTACCCGATCTGCCCTGCGTGCAAGGAGATCTACGAGACGATGGGCGCCGGGGGCGACGGGGACGATTCGGGTTCGGGCAAGGGCCGGGGCTTCTTCGGCTTCGGCTCCAAGAAGTGACCGGCGGGCACCACCAGGCCGCCCCTCCTCACCACCCACAGCACGACGCAGGTCCAGTCCGTACCGGGACGGCCGACGTGCCGGGCTCGACGGCGGCCGCCTCCCACCTGCCCCCGGCCTACCCCGACCGCGCTGCGTGGGGGACAGCGGAGCGGCTGCGTGCGTGGCAGGCCGCGGCGCTGGATACCTACCTGCGCGATCAGCCCCGCGATTTCCTCGCCGTGGCCACGCCCGGGGCGGGTAAAACCACCTTCGCGCTGCGCGTGGCCACTGAGTTGCTGCAGCAGCGCGTGGTGCGCCGGATCGCGGTGGTCGCTCCCACCGAACACCTGAAGACCCAGTGGGCCGATGCTGCCAGGCGGGTCGGCATCGCCCTGGACCCCACCTTCCGCAACGCTCAGGGCCGCCACGGCGCCCAGTTCGACGGGGTTGCCCTGACCTACGCCCAGGTCGCCGCGAACGCCGCCCTGCACCGGGCCCGCACCGAGGCGGCGCCAACCCTGGTGATCCTCGATGAGGTCCACCACGGCGGGGACGCGTTGACCTGGGGCGATGCGATGCGGGAGGCGTTCGAGCCCGCCACCCGGCGCCTATCACTGACCGGCACCCCGTTCCGCTCCGACACCGCAGCCATCCCGTTCGTGGACTACGAACCCGGGCCTGAGGGCATTCGGCGCTCCCGGGCCGATCACACCTACGGCTACGGCGACGCGCTGCGCGACGGAGTGGTGCGCCCGGTGCTGTTCCTGTCCTACTCCGGGCAGATGCGCTGGCGCACCCGAACCGGAGAGGAAGTCAGCGCCCGGCTCGGGGAGGCCGCCACCAAGGACATCACCGCCCAGGCCTGGCGGACCGCTCTGGATGAGCACGGGGAATGGATCCCTGCGGTGCTGGCCGCTGCGGACCGGCGCCTGACCGAAGTGCGCCGGCACGTCCCGGACGCCGGCGGGCTGGTCATCGCCACCGACCAGACCAAGGCCCGCGCCTATGCGGAGCAGTTGCGCCAGATCGCTGGCGAGAAGCCGGTGGTGGTGCTCTCCGACGATGCCGGGGCATCGGGGCGGATCGAGGAGTACGCCGCCGGCGACCAGCGGTGGATGGTGGCGGTGCGGATGGTGTCCGAAGGGGTGGACGTGCCCCGCCTGGCCGTGGGAGTCTACGCCACTGCCACCGCGACCCCGCTGTTCTTCGCCCAGGCGGTGGGCCGCTTCGTGCGGGCCCGGCGGCGCGGGGAGACCGCTTCGATCTTCCTGCCCTCGGTCCCGGTGCTGCTGGCGTTGGCGGGTGAACTGGAGACCGAGCGCGACCATGCCCTGGACCGGCCGGTGGCCCAGGGTGAGGAGGTCTGGCTCGACGACGACGCGCTCGCCGGGGCCAACCGCGCCGAGCGGGCCTCCGATGAGCAGATGCTGCCCGGCTTCGCCGCCCTGGACGCCCAGGCCTCCTTCGACAAGGTGCTCTTCGACGGCGGTGAGTTCGGCACCGGCGGGGACCTGGGATCGGATGAGGAGCAGGACTTCCTCGGACTGCCGGGGCTGTTGGATGCCGATCAGGTGGCCACGTTGTTGCGCAGCCGCCAGGCCGAGCAGCTCGGCCGGCACAAGAACCCGCGCGCCGGCGCTTCGGCGACCGACGTGGTCGACCATCGGCGGCTGACCGAGTTGCGCAAGGAACTCAACGCGCTGGTCAGCGCCTGGGCGCGGCGCAGCGGCACTCCGCACGCAGTGGTGCACACCCGGCTGCGCGAGCACACCGGCGGCGGGGAGGTGGCCCGCGCCGGCGCCGAGCACCTGCAGGCACGCATCGCCAAGGTGCGCGCCTGGTTCATCGGCCGGCGCTGACCGGGTGCCGCGGCAACGGACGCACCCACGGCACCGTCTCGATCAGACCCGCGGATTCGGGCGGTCGGCCTGCCTGGCTTCCCTGGCCGAGGCAACGTCGTCGACGATCAGGGCGATGTGCTCCATGCTGGTGATCAACGAGCCGTAGACGGGCCAGTCGGACCCGGGCAGCTGCCCACCCTCGGTGAGCCGCCCGGCCAGTGCTCGGAGCCGGTCGTGCACCGGTTCCACCTGGGCGTCCGGATCCTGGATTGACCGGCCGGCATCACGAACGATCGCCACCCAGGCCTGCCGGAACACCTCATCCCAGCGGCTCTCCGCGATCGTGGCCTCACGCAGCGTCCGCGCCAGATGCCGCAGATGGGAGACTCCCTCACCGATCCGTTCCAGGAGCTCCTCGTACGAGGTCGGCTGCCCGGCTCGAGCCCGGTCCGTGCGCCGATCCCGCACCCGGGGCCGCGCCGGGGTCAGCAACCGCGGGTTGGCGCGCCGGCTCTCCCGAGCGAAGGACACCCACTGCGAGGCGTGCTCGACCTCGGCGGTGATCGAGACCGTCTCGCTGACCCAGGCGTCGGCGCGCGCGGTGTCCCAGGACGTCTCCAGCTCCTCGGCGATCTCGATGAGCACCTGGCCCATACGGCGGTTCACGCTGTCCACGTACCGTGCGGCCCGTCCTCCCCAGAGCGGTGGCACGAGCACCAGGTTCACCACCACGCCGACAGCCACCCCAAGGGCCACCTCGAGGAGACGATCGGCGAGCAGGGGAGCCTGCTCGCCGAAGCCACTACCGAGCACGAAGATGGCGGTGGTGGCGATGGCCACGCCCTCATCCCTGAGCCAGCGCAGACGGGCAGCCACAAGCCCCACCAACAGCGCCAGCCCGAAGGTCCAGAGCGTGACTCCGAGGTAGGCGCCGATCACGAACGACAACCCGATGCCGATCGCGGAGGCGACCATCGTCTGCAAGCCCCGGCTCAGGGACCGGTAGATGGTCGCGTGCACGGTGAGCAACGCGATCCACGGAGCCAGGAACGGGAGTTCGGTCTCGAAGACCGCCACGGCCAACCACCAGGCCGCTGTGGCCGCGATGGTGCTCTTGAGCACCTGGATCCCGGTAGTCACGAACTCCGGGGAGCGCACCCTGTTGACGATGCGGCGCCACACTCGACCCTTCACGGTCCCTCCTGTCTGCTGCTCGGGCCCTGCCCTCGCGCGCCCTGGGAGGCTTGTCCGCGCTCGAGGGTATGTCACCCACGGACGGGCCCGCGCGTCCAGACACGGTGCCCCATCGGACCGGAGGGGCGCTCAGAGCATCTGGTGCACCGTCTCCAGGGCCGGATCGCCGGCGGACAGCCGCCGGGCGTAGGGGGAGAGCTCGGCCCGTGAGGCTCGGTGTCGTTGCGCGGCGGCATGCACGCCGGAGGTGCCGGTGAAGGACCTGTCCACCTCGCCGTCGAGCACCAAGGGCACCTGCAGGACGCGAAGATCCTGACCGGCCGGGGCCCACTGCGCGCCGGCACCGGCCACCACGACCTCCTGTTCGGCCCGCCCGGCCGGGTCCAGGCGCCTGGCCGCGTTCTTGCGTCCGCCGACGCTGGTCTTGGCCGAGGAAGCCTTCTCCACCGACTCCATCTGGCCGCTCGCGCCCTCACGGGAGACCAATTTGTACACCATCCCGCAGGTGGGTGCGCCCGAGCCGGTCACCACCGAGGTGCCCACCCCGTAGGAATCGACCGGTGCTGCCGCCAGCGAGGCGATCGCGTGCTCATCCAGATCCGAGGACACCACGATCTTGGTACCGGGCGCACCGAGGGAGTCCAGTTGGTCCCGTACCTCCCGGGCCACCACGCCCAGATCGCCGGAGTCCAACCGCACCGCGTCCAACTCGGTGCCGGCCGCCTCGATCGCACGGCGCACGCCCTCGGCGATGTCATAGGTGTCCACCAGCAGGGTGGTGTGGGGGCCGTAGGCGGCGATCTGCGCCGCGAAGGCGGCCGGTTCGTCGTCGTGCAGCAGTGTGAAGGAGTGGGCGGCGGTGCCGATCGTCTCCAACCCGTACCGCCGTCCGGCCTCCAGGTTGGAAGTGCCGGTGAACCCGCCCACCACCGAGGCCCGTGCGGCCGCGACCGCGGCCTGTTCGTGTGCGCGCCGCGATCCCATCTCCAGGCACGGGCGTGAGCCGGCGGCCGAGGTCATCCGGGAGGCCGCAGAGGCCACAGCGGAGTCGTAGTTGAGCACCGACAACGCCAGGGTCTCCAGCAGTACCCCCTCGGCGAAGGTGGACTCCACCACCAGTACCGGGGAGCCGGGGAAGAAGACCTCGCCCTCCGCGTACCCGTAGATGCTCCCGGTGAAGCGGTAGTTCGCCAGGTAGTCCAACATCTGGGTGTTCGCGACCTTCTCGTCGCGCAGGTGCTGCAGTTCGGCGTCGGTGAACCGGAAATCGGCCAGCGCCTCCAGGAACCGTCCGGTACCGGCCAGGACCCCGTAGCGGCGCCCGGGGGGCAGCCGGCGGGTGAACACCTCGAACACGCAGCGGCGCTCCGCCGTCCCGCTCGCCAGGGCGGCCTGGACCATGGTGAGTTCGTACCGGTCGGTCAACAGGGCCGTGCTGGGCGCGTGCGGTTGCGTCATAGCGCCCGACCCTACTGACTTCACCGCAGCAGAGACAGCGGGTGCCTGCGTGGCCGGGCCGCCCCGGGCGGGCACCGGATGGGCTGCTCGGCACTCGGGGCCTACCCTGGTGGCATGACCGCTGCACCGGACACCGACACCCACACCGAGGTGGGCGCCGGCGCGCGCACGGAAGCGGACAAGGTCTGGCGCACCATCGTGTGGAACGACCCGGTGAACCTGATGAGCTACGTGGCCTACGTGTTCCGGTCCTACTTCGGCTATTCCGAGCAGAAGGCCACCGAGTTGATGCTCCAGGTCCACCACGAGGGCAAGGCGATCGTGGCCTCCGGGGCGCGGGAGAAGATGGAGGCGCACGTGCAGGCCATGCACTCCTACGGCCTGTGGGCGACGCTGGACCAGGAGGGGGCCTGATGCGCGCGTTCGTACGCCGTCGTGGCCGTTATGTGGCCGAACTCGACCCAACCGAACGCTCCATCCTGGCGGGGGTGATCGCCGACACCGCCACGCTGCTGGGCGATCCTCCCCGGGACCTGGCGCCCGGCGGCCCCGGGCAGGAGGTCGACGACGGGGCTCACCATGGCCCTGCCGGTCCCGATGCCGGTGCCGGACCGGGAACGGACGAGGGGTCCCACCCGGATTCCGCAGCGCTCTCCGGTGGTGGCGGGAGCCCGGCCGCGGACGGGCCGGAGGATGCCGGAGCCACGGGGAATGAGGACGACGCGGCCGAGGGTATGGAGGAGCAGTTGGCCCGGCTCGGCCAGGACGTGCCCGAGCCCGCCGACCCGGCCCTGGCCCGGCTGTTGCCCGCGGCCAGCCGTGACGATCCCGAACTGGCCGCAGAGTTCCGTCGCCTTACCCAGGATGAGTTGCGCAACGACAAGATCGCCCGGCTGCGGATGGTCTGGGCGGCGCTGCGCGCCCCGGGCACCAAACTCACCGTGGTGCCGGAGGAGGCGATGGACTGGGCGGCCGCGATGACCGATGTGCGCCTGGTGCTGTCCGAACGGCTGGGGATACGCTCCGACGCCGACGCCGAGGAGATCTACGCGCTGTCCAACACATCGGGTCGGCCCGGCAGCAGCGAGGAGGAGGATCTGCGGCTGGCGCTCGCGAGTGTGTACTCGGCTTTCACCTGGTTGCAGGAGTCCCTGGTCCAGGTGATGTTGCCTACACTCCAGGACTGACGCTCCTGCGACCCCGGTCGCCGGGCTAAGCTGGTGGCGATGAAGCAGGCACCGATCGGGATCTTCGACTCCGGCGTGGGCGGGCTGACCGTGGCCCGCGCCGTACTCGACCAGGTGCCGGGGGAGTCGGTGCGCTACGTCGGCGACACCGCCCACGGCCCCTATGGCCCGCTGCCGATTGCCCAGGTTCGTGCGCACGCGCTGCGGGTGATGGACGATCTGGTGGACTCCGGTGTGAAGATGCTGGTGATCGCCTGTAACTCCGCCTCCGCAGCAGTCTTGCGCGATGCCCGCGAGCGCTACACCGGCAGCCGTGGCATCCCCGTGGTGGAGGTGATCCAGCCGGCGGTGCGCCGGGCGGTGGCGATGACCCGCAACCACAAGGTGGGTGTGGTGGCCACGCAGGCGACGATCACGTCCCAGGCCTACGAGGACGCCTTCGCCGCAGCGACGCATCTGGACCTGGCCACGGCGGCGGCGCCTCGCTTCGTGGAGTTCGTCGAACGCGGGATCACCGCCGGCGGTGACGTGCTGGAGGCTGCGGCGGAGTACCTGGCCCCGTTGCGCCGTGCGCAGGTGGACACCCTGGTGCTGGGGTGTACCCACTATCCGTTGCTGACCGGGGTGCTCCAGTACGTGATGGGCGATGACGTGACCCTGGTCTCCTCCGCGGAGGAGACCGCCAAGGACGTCTATCGGGCGCTCCTGGCCCATGACCTGGTGCGTGATGACGGTGCCGCCCCGGTGCACAGGTTCCTCGCCACTGGGGACACCGATGCCTTCGATGACCTGGCCCACCGATTCCTGGGACCGGAGGTCGGCTCGCACAGCGCGGTCGAGATCACCGGTGAGATCCCGAGGATCACCGCCGCCGCGGGCCCGGGAGCGGGACCGGTGCCCGGGGTACGGACACGAGGGGGAAGTGGGGCACGGGGATGAAACTGACGGTCGTGGGCAGTTCCGGGTCGATCTCCGGGCCGGAGTCGGCGGCCTCGTGCTACCTGCTGCAGGCCCACGACGGCGACCGCACCTGGCAGGTGCTGCTGGACCTGGGGCCCGGAGCGGTGGGGCAGGCGATGCGCTACGTGGACCCCGCGCAGGTGGACGCGGTGCTGGTCTCGCACCTGCATGCCGACCACATCGCCGACCTGGCCGGGCTGGAGGTACTGATCCGCTACGGGCCGGGCGCCCCGCGCCCCCCGGTGCCGGTCTATGGCCCGGTAGGTACCCGCGCTCGGATCGTCCAGTTGTGCGGGGAGTCCGGCGATCCCGATCACGCCTTCACCGTCACCACCTGGCAGCCCGGCACACCGGTGCACGTGGGTCCGTTCGTGATCGAACCCTTCGAGGTGGAGCATCCCGTCCCCGCCTACGCCATGCGGATCACCGGACCGTCCGCTGAGAGCGCTGGGACCCGGGTGCTCACCTACACCGGGGACACCGACCATTGCGCCGGCGTGACCCTGGCGGCCCGCGACGCCCACGTGCTGCTGTCCGAGGCCGCCTTCCAGGAGGAGCGCGACCAGGTGCGCGGGATCCACCTGACCGGCCTGCGCGCCGGGCAGCTGGCCACCGCGGCGCGCGCCGGGCGCCTGATACTCACCCACATCCCGCCCTGGACGTGCGCCGCCACCGTACGCACCGAGGCGACCGGCACCTACGCCGGCCCGATCGAGGTCGCCGAACCCGGTGCTACCTGGCTGATCTGACCGGCGTATCGGCGCTCTGGCGGGGTGGGGCGGTGATGACCTGTGCGTTCCTGACCGGTCGGGGTGATCGGCGTCACGCGTTCTGGGTGATTTCCATGCCATTGGGTAACCGTTCACGAGACGGCGTACAAGGAAGGCCCAAGAACTCGTTACGCTTTCGATCATGTCGATCAGACCCGAGACACCAGCCACGGACGTCACCACGCAGGCTCAGGACGCTGAGAGCGCGTCCACGCCGGCCGAGCACCTGGCGTCGGGCTCCCGGACCGGAGCGGCGCTGGAGGTGCCCGAGGCGCTGCGAAACGACGTACGGATGCTGGGCGGCATGCTCGGCACCGTGCTGGCCGAATCCGGTGGGCAGGACCTGCTCGATGACGTCGAGCGGCTGCGTGAACTGACCATCACCGCCTACTCCGAACCCGGCTCGGACGCCTTCACCCAGGCTGAGGAACTGGTCGACTCCTTCACGCTGGAGCGGGCTGAGGACGTGGCCCGGGCGTTCAGCGCTTACTTCCACCTGGTGAACCTGGCCGAGGAGTTCCACCGGGTCCGGGTGCTGCGCGAACGCGACCAGGTGGGCGGCTCGCCCACGGCCAGCGGCCGTCCGCCGGAGGACTCCATGGCCCAAGCGCTGGAGTTCCTCACCGACCAGGTGGGCCGGGAGGAGGCCTTCGCACGGGTCCAGGCGCTGGAGTTCCGCCCGGTGCTGACCGCCCACCCCACCGAGGCCCGGCGGCGCGCCGTGTCCTCGTGCATCCGGCGGATCAGCGAACTCGTCGGGCAGTGGGATGACCAGCGGCTGAGTGCCCGCGAACGCGGGGACGTGCAGCGCGCGCTGCTCTCGGAGGTGGACACCCTGTGGCGCACCTCCCCGCTGCGGGCGGACAAGCCCACCCCGCTGGATGAGGTCCGCACCGCGATGGGTGTGTTCGACCAGACCCTGTTCAGCGTGCTGCCGCAGATGTACCGGCGCCTGGACGACCTGCTCGACGGGGACCACGCGGTGAGCCGTGAACCTCGATCGCGCGCGTTCGTGCGACTGGGTTCCTGGATCGGGGCGGACCGGGACGGTAACCCCAACGTCACCTCCGGCATCACCCGAGCCGCCGCCGCGATCGCCAACGAGCACGTGCTGCTCGGGTTGGAGCGGGTGGCGCACCGGATCGGACGCGGTCTGACCCTGGACTCCCACACCACCCCGACCACCGCGGAGTTGGAAGCGCTGTGGAACCGTCAGCGCCGCCTCGCCGCGGAACTGACCTCCGACATCGCAACCCGGTCCCCGGACGAGCCCTACCGCCGGGTGGTGCTGATGATCGCCGAGCGCATCGCGGCCACCCGGCAGCGTGACGCCGACCTGGCCTACGGCGACGCCGATGAGTTGCTCGCCGACCTCGAGGTGGTGCAGACCTCCCTGGCCCAGGTGGGAGAGAAGCGCAAGGCCTACGGCGACATCCAGGAACTGATCTGGCAGGTGCAGACCTTCGGGTTCCACCTGGCCGAACTGGAGGTCCGCCAGCACGCCAAGGTGCACTCGGCGACCCTGGCCCAGATCGACGCCGGTGCGGAACTCAGCGAGATGAGCGAGGAGGTGCTGGAGACCTTCCGCTCCATCGGGGCGATCCAGGACCGCTACGGGGAGTTGGCCGCCCGGCGCTACATCGTCTCCTTCACTACCTCGGCCACCGACCTGGCGAACGTGTTCCGGCTGGCCGTGGCCGCACTGGGCTCGGAGCAGGAGGCGCCGGTGTTGGACGTGATCCCCCTGTTCGAGACGCACCAGGATCTGAAGAACAGCACCGAGGTGCTGGACGAGATGATCGAGCTGCCCCAGGTGCGCGCCCGCCTGGAGGCCACCGGTAGACGCTTGGAGGTCATGCTCGGATACTCGGACTCCTCCAAGGACGTCGGCCCGGTCGCGGCCACCCTGGCGCTGTATGACGCGCAGTCGAGGATCACCCTGTGGGCCAAGGACAACGACATCACCCTCACCCTGTTCCACGGTCGTGGGGGCGCCCTGGGCCGCGGTGGCGGACCGGCCAACCGGGCCCTGATGTCCCAGCCGCCCGGGTCGGTGGACGGCCGGTTCAAGCTCACCGAGCAGGGCGAGGTGATCTTCGCCCGCTACGGGGACCCGGTGATCGCGGCCCGGCACATCGAACAGGTGGCGGCGGCCACGCTGCTGGCCTCCACCCCGCACATCGAGCATCGCAACGCCACCGCGGCCGAGGACTTCGCCGACGTGGCCGCCACCATGGACCGGGTGTCCCGGGACCGGTTCTTCCAGCTGGTGCACGCCGAAGGATTCCCGGGCTGGTTCGCCGAGGTGACCCCGCAGGAGGAGGTCGGCTGGCTGGCACTGGGTTCGCGCCCGGCCCGGCGCGGCCTCAGCGTGGAGTCGCTGGAGGACTTGCGCGCAATCCCGTGGGTGTTCGCCTGGACCCAGGCCCGGATCAACCTGACCGGCTGGTTCGGGCTCGGCTCGGCGCTGGCCGCGGTGGGGGACCTGCAGCGGCTGCGGGAGGCCTACCGGCGCTGGCCGCTGTTCACCACCATGATCGACAACGTGGAGATGTCCCTGGCCAAGACCGACGAGCGGATCGCCCTGCGCTACTTGGATCTGGGCGACCGGGAGGACCTGAGCGAGTTGGTGATGGAGGAGATGGTCCTGACCCGCCAGTGGGTGGTGGACATCACCGAACAGGACCGGTTGCTGGCCGGCCACAGCGTGCTGGGCCGGGCGGTGCAGTTGCGCAGCCCCTACGTCGACGCGCTCTCGCTGATCCAACTCCGTGCGTTGCGGGCGCTACGCGCCGATGAGGGCGAGGACGTCGACGACCAACTGCGCCGGGTCATGTTGTTGTCGGTGAACGGAGTGGCCGCAGGCCTGCAGAACACCGGCTGAGCGACCGCCGAGGCCGAGCGTGCCCGCCGAGGCCGAGCCCTGCGGGTATCGCCCTGAGCGCGCAGGCTCGGTCTCGAGACCCGCAGCACGGCTCGTCATGCCGGGAGCGTGCTGCTGCCGTTGCCGGTAGTGGTGGGCCGGATCACCGTGATCCCCGGGGCTGGGTCCCGGTCCATCCGTGCCAGCGCCCGGGGAGCCTCGTCCAGCGTGATCTGGCGGGTGACCAGGTCCGCCGGGCGCAACGTCCCGGCGACAACCAGGTCCAGCATCGGCCGGTACTGGGCGGCGGCCATTCCGTGGGAACCCAGGAACGCCAGTTCCTGCGCGATGATCGCGCCCACCGGAAGCGATGGTTCCTCAGCGAACAGACCGATCTGCACGTGCCGTCCGCGGGGAGCCAGACTGAGCAGTGCAGCACGGGTGGTCTCGGCCCTGCCCAGGGCTTCCAGGCTCACCTGGACCGGACCGAATTGGCGCACCTGGCTGGCGAGGCTCTGCGGGTCGGCGGTTCCGGCCAGTACCGTGTGCGCCGCTCCGGCCGCCCTGGCCAGCTCCAGTGCTGCCGGCGCCCGGTCCACCGCGATCACCTCGGCACCCAGGGCCGCGCCGATCAGCACCGCCGACAATCCCACCCCTCCGGTGCCGATCACCACCAGTCGCTCTCCGGGCCGAACCTGGGCACGGTGGTGCAGGCCGGCGAAGGCGGTGGCGAACCGGCAGCCCAATCCCACCAGCGCGAGCGGGTCCAGGCGCTCAGGGACGACGACGGCGTTGAAGTCGGCGTGCCGCACCTGCACCTGCTCGGCGAAGGATCCCCAGTGGGTGAAACCGGGCTGGGTCTGGTCCGGGCACACCTGCGCGTGGCCATCGGCGCACTGGCGGCACACTCCGCACCCGCACACGAACGGGGTGATGATCCGTTGACCCACCTGCACCGACGCGACCGCGGCGCCGGCAGCGACCACACGCCCGACGAACTCGTGCCCGGGCACGTGCGGCACCGTGATGTCGCGGTCGTGACCGGCCCAGCCGTGCCAGTCGCTGCGGCACAATCCGGTGGCCTCCACCGAGACCACCACGGCATCGGGCTCCGGCTCGAGGTCCGGAACCTCCCGGACGGCGGGCATCTGGCCGAAGGCCTGGTAGACAACAGCGCGCATGGTCCACAGTGTGGGCCATCCGGAGTCCGTTGTGGACCGGGCACCGCCGAAGGTGCTTTAGGGTCGGTAACCATGACAGTCCAGCGCGCCGAAGGTCGATCCACCACCGAGTTGCGGCCGGTGCGGTTCACCCGGGGCTGGTCGGACCAGGCCGAGGGCTCGGTCCTGGTCCAGTTCGGCGGCACCAGGGTGTTGTGCACCGCCTCCTTCACCGAGGGTGTGCCCCGGTGGCGCCGGGGGTCGGGCAAGGGCTGGGTGACCGCGGAGTACGCGATGCTGCCGCGATCGACGAACACCCGCTCGGACCGGGAGTCGGTCCGGGGCAAGATCGGGGGCCGCACCCACGAGATCTCCCGCCTGATCGGACGCTCCCTGCGCGCCATCATCGACACCGGCGCGCTCGGGGAGAACACCATCGTACTGGACTGTGACGTGTTGCAGGCCGACGGAGGTACCCGGACCGCAGCGATCACCGGCGCCTACGTGGCATTGGCCGACGCGGTCACCTGGGGCAAGCAGAACAAGGCGATCTCCACCAAGGCGACGGTGTTGACCGACTCGGTCTGTGCCGTCAGCGTGGGTCTGGTCGACGGAGTGGCGATGCTGGACCTGGACTACCCCGAGGACGTGCGGGCGGACACCGACATGAACGTGGTGGTGACCGGCTCCGGCGGGTTCGTCGAGGTGCAGGGCACCGCGGAGCGGGAGCCGTTCAGCCGTACCCAACTCGAGGAACTACTGGACCTGGCCGCCCTCGGCTGTGCCGACCTGACCGACCGCCAGAACCAGGCGCTGGCCGCTGACGTGGCCGCTCGATCGATCCCGGGCGTCCTGGACCGGTGAGCCGGCCGCGCGTGGTGATGGCCACGCACAACCAGCACAAGATCGGCGAACTCCGGCAGATCCTGTCCGGGCTGCTCGAGGCCGGTGAGGTGATCGGGGCCGGTGAGGCAGGGGCTCCGGACGTGGCCGAGACCGGGGTCACCTTCGCCCAGAACGCACTTCTCAAGGCCCGGGCCGTCGCCGCGCACACCGGCCTGATCGCGGTGGCGGACGACTCGGGCCTGGCCGTGGACATCCTCGGCGGGGCTCCGGGGATCTTCTCCGCGCGCTGGGCCGGTCGCCACGGTGACGACACCGCGAACCTGACCCTGCTGCTGGAGCAACTGGCCGACATCTCCCCGGAGCACCGCCGCGCCCGGTTCGTCTGCGCCGCGGCCCTGGCCACCCCCGACGGCACCGAAGTGGTCGAGCACGGCTACCTGCCCGGGGTCCTACTCACCGAACCGCGGGGCAGCGGAGGGTTCGGATACGACCCGATCCTGGTCCCGGACGGGCAGCACCGCTCCTGTGCCGAACTGAGCCCGGCGGAGAAGAACGCGATCTCCCACCGGGGGCAGGCCTTCCGGGCCCTGGCCACCCACCTGGGCCCGCTGCTGGGCTGAGCCCTCCAGCGACGCGGGGCTGAGCCCGCCCGCACTGCCCGGGCCGCCGGGCCGGGGCGGGCCTCAGACGATCCGGCCCGCGTGGGACAGTGCCTGACGGACCAGCGCCCCGTGCCCGTCGACCATCTCCGCCTGGATACCGGGATTGAGCGCCTCCTCCGGACTGAGCCAGGTGATGTCGAGCACGTCCTGCTGGGGCGCGCAGTCGCCGTCGACCGGCACGATGTAAGCCAGCGATACGGCGTGCTGGCGCGGGTCGTGGTACGGCGTGATCCCCGGGGTTGGGAAGTACTCGGCGACGGTGAAGGGCACCAGGGTCACCGGGAGCCGGGGCAGCGCCATCGGCCCCAGATCCTTGTCCAGGTGTCGCGACAGCGCATCGCGCAGCCGCTCGTGATACATCACCCGCCCCGAGACCAGTGATCGCTGGATGGTTTCATCGCGCGGGGTTCGCAGGAGCAGCGCGATCTGCTGGATGGTGCCGTCGGCGTCCACCCGCACCGGCACGGCGTCGACGTACACGATCGGCAACCGACGCCTGATCCGCGCCAGTTCATCGGGAGCGAACCAGGTGTTGATGTCATCCGATGCGATCTCGCTCATCACGTCCTCCGCCTTGGGCGTCTGCTGCGTACTTGTGCTGCGACCACGCTAGCGCCCCGACGGCCAACTGGTGGACGCCGGTTCCGTATCGGTCGGCACAGGTGTGAGAATCCAGATGTGCACGAATCTCAGTCCCCCGGGGCGGGGTGGCAGGCCGAATCCATCGGGCTCGGTGGGGCAGCCGGGCACCCCGACCCCCACGAACCGCTGGTCGAGCGGGCCGAGATCATCCGGGCCGCCATCGCCCTGGCCATCTACGCTGCCGCTTTCGGGTTGTCCTTCGGTGCCGTATCGGTGGCTTCGGGACTGAGCGTGGCGCAGACGATGCTGTTGTCCGCGTTGCTGTTCTCCGGGGCTTCCCAGTTCGCCTTCGTCGGTGTGGTGGCCTCCGGTTCTCCGTTCGCAGCAATCCCGGCGGCCCTGTTGCTCGGGGTGCGCAACACCTTCTACGGCGTCACGATCGCCCAGGTCCTGCGTCCACAGGGGTGGCGCCGGTTCCTGTCCGGGCACCTGTCGATCGACGAGACCGCCGCGATGACGATCGCCCAGCGCAGCCCACGGGCCAAACGGTTCGCCTTCTGGGCCAGTGGCGTGGCGATGTTCCTGCTGTGGAACGCCGGCAGTGCTGCGGGGGCACTGCTGGGCAGCGTGCTGGACACCGCCACCTTCGGTCTGGACGCCGCGGCCCCGGCGGCCTTCCTGGCGCTGCTGTGGCCTGCGCTGCGAACCGCGCGGGCGCGTTGGGTCGCGGCCGGATCGGTGGCGCTGGCCCTGGTCCTGATCCCCTGGGTGCCACCGGGGGTGCCGGTGCTCGCCGCGGTTGCCATCGCAGTGCTGGCCGGCTTGGCTGAGGTGCGCAAGGACAAGGCACACCCTGGTGGGGGCGCCGCTGCAGGGGGCTCAGGGGTGAAGACCGAGGGAGGCCGGCGATGAGCGCATTGTGGATCGCGACGATCGTGGCCGCGGTGGGGTGCTACCTGTTGAAACTGGCCGGGACCGCGATGCCGGAGACGGTGCTGGAGCACCCGCTGGTGCAGGCGATCTCACGGTATCTGCCGGTGGCGATGCTCTCGGCCCTGATCGTCACCGAACTCGCCGCCGGGGACCGATCCTTCGACGTGGACTGGCGGGTGCTCGCCGGTGTGGGCGCCGCCATGATCGCACTGTTGCTGCGGTTCGGGTTCCTGGTGGCCTTCGCGGTGGCGATCATCGTCACCGCGCTGTTGCGCCTGGTCACCTGAGGGGCCGAGTTGCGCGTCCACCCGATGGGCTTAGCGTGGACGGATGAGCCGAGTCGTCGTCGTAGGAGCCAGTGGCAACGTGGGAACCGCCGTGCTGCGGGCCCTGAACAGCGACCATGAGATCGGTTCCGTGCTCGGCATCGCACGCCGTCCACCGGTCACCGACGCCGAGCCCTACGGGCAGGTGGAGTGGGCGGCCGTCGACATCGCCGAGGGCGAGCACGTCGTGGACGAACTCACCGAGTTGTTCACCGGTGCCGATGCGGTGATCCACCTCGCCTGGCAGATCCAGCCGAACACCCGTCGGGACCAGTTGCGTGAGGTGAACGTTGATGGCACCCGGCGGGTGGCCGAGGCGGTCGGGCGGGCCGGGGTGGGCCAGTTGCTGGTGGCCTCCTCCTGGGCGGTCTACAGCCCGGACCCGGACAAGCAACGGCGTGATGAGACCTGGTCCGCCGGTGGGGTGCGCTCCTCCCACTACAGCGTGGACAAGGCCGCCCAGGAGCGCGTTCTGGATGACTTCGAAGCGGCCCATCCCCAGGTTGCCGTGGCGCGGATGCGGACCGCCCTGGTGTTCCAGCGCGAGGCCGGGGCCGCGATCACGCGGTACTTCATCGGCCCGTTCATCCCCCCGCAGGTGCTGTCCCCGCGCACGCTGCCGGTGGTGCCGCTCCCGCAGGGACTACAGGTGCAGGTGATCCACGCCGAGGACGCCGCCGAGGCCTACCTGACCGTGTTGCGTGCCGGAGAGCGGGGAGCGTTCAACGCCGCCGCCGAGCCGGTGCTGGACGTGGCCGCCTTGGGCCGCCTGGTGGGCCGCGGACGCACCGTGGAGGTGCCGTGGGGTCTGGTGCGGCCGCTGCTTGCGCTGGGCCACAAGGCGCGACTGGCCGCTGCCGATGAAGGGTGGGTGGATATGGCACGGGAGTTGCCGATGATGGACTCCTCCCGGCTGCGCGGCCTGGGTTGGCAGCCACGCCATGGCGCCGAGGAGACGTTGACCGAGATGTTGCGCGGCTTGGCCGGATCGGAGGGCACCCCCACCCCGGTCATGGTGCCCGGCGTGCGAAGTTTCGGGCACATGGAGGAAGCGGCGGCGACCACGATGACCCCCTCCCCGTCGCGCCCGACATTGCCGCAGGAGGCCGGCCGTGACGGTGTGCCGGACCACATCAACGCACCGCTGCTGAGCCTGTACCTGTCCGACCACCTGACCGGTGCGACCGCCGGACGGGATCGGATCGGACAGATGGCCCGCCAGTACGCCACCACCCGGCTCGGGCCGGAACTGGCCCGCATCAGCGCCGAGATCGAGGGTGAGCACGCCTTCCTCAGCGACGTGATGGACACCTTGGGCCTGCATCAACGACGCCCGCGCCAGGTGCTGGCAGCCGTGGGGGAACGGCTGGGCCGATTGAAGATGAACCGGCGGGTTCTGCAGATATCCCCGATGACGCCGTTGCTGGAACTGGAGTTGATGCGCAGCGCCGTGATGGGCAAACGCTCGGTCTGGCAGGTGCTGGCCACCTACGCCGAGGACCTGGGCCTGCCCGAGGAACTCTTCACGGACCTGGCCGAACTCGCCGCCCGGCAGGCCGATGACCTGGAGCGGTTGCACGAACAGGTCCGAACCCAGGCCTTCACCATCGAGGGGTAGCACGTGGCCTGACCGGCCTCGGGGCCGCGGGTCCGCAACTGTCCCATTCGGTGCGCACCAGGCGCCGGAGTGAATACGCTGTGGTGGATGCGAACCCTGGTCCTGACGGACTTCCACCACCTGACCATCGACGAACGTCCCGACCCACGGGTCGTTGAACCCGACGATGTCGTGATCGCCCTTGCCCATACCGGGATCTGCGGCACGGACCTGCACGGTTATACCGGCGAGAACGGTCGGCGCGTGCCCGGACAGGTGATGGGGCACGAGGCGGTCGGGCAGATCCTGGACGCCGGCCCGGCCGCCACCGCCGCAGGGCTGGAGATCGGCCAGGCGGTCACCTTCAACCCGGCGCTGAGTTGCGGGGAGTGCCCCGCGTGCGCACGGGGCGCCGAACAGCACTGTGCTTCGGGCAAGGTGATCGGGGTGGCGCCGGAGATCGTTTCGGCCTATGCCGAGCAAATCGTGGTACCGGCCGGCAACGTGCTGCCGCTGCCGCAAGGGGTCCCACTCACCCACGGAGCGCTCGCCGAGCCGCTGGCTGTGGGCGTCCAGGCGGTGCGCCAGGGCGGTGTCGCCGCGGGTACCACGGTGCTGGTGACCGGTGGTGGGCCGATCGGGCAGGCCGTGGTGCTGGCAGCGCTGCGCGCCGGTGCCGAGCACGTCGTGGTCAGTGAGCCGGTGGCGGGAAGGCGACAGTTGTGCGGGCAATTGGGCGCCACCACCATCGACCCGGCCGAGGGTCCGGCGAGCGAGCAGGTGCTGGAGATCCTGGACGGGCCCGCCCAGGTGGCGGTCGATGCCGTCGGCGTGGATGCCACCCTGGCCGACTCCCTGCATTCCGTGGGGCCACAGGGCACCGTGGTGCTGGTGGGCATGGGTTCCCCACGGGTGAGCATCCCGGCGTTCGCGATCAGCACCGGCCAGCGCCACCTGGTGGGGAGTTTCTGCTACAGCCGGGAGGTGTTCGCCCACGCGGTGGCCCTCCTCGGCCAGGAGGGCATGGACGTGGGCAAACTGATCAGCAGGGAGGTCCCGCTCGCCCGGGCACCTGAGGTCTTCGCCGAGATGGCAGCCGGGCAGATGGACCCGGGCAAGGTGCTGCTGCGGATGGACCGCGACCCCGTCTGAGAATCGCGCGCGACCGCAGGCCGTAGGCGTCGATGACGCAAGCCGGCAGCGATACCTGAACCGCCGGCGGTCGGGCCCGAGCCCGGGAACGTGCCCTCCTCAGGCGCGGTCCTGTACCTGGTCCTCCCCGCTCCCACGGGCGCAGTGCGCGCAGCAGTAGATCACGCCGTCGGCCTCCACCCCGTGGCCCAGGATCCGCACACCGCAGTGGGCGCAGGTGGGTGCCATGGCGTGGGTGGCGCACTCGAAACTGTCGAACACCCCCGATGAGTCGTCGCGGGTGATCGTCATCGTCTTGTCGTAACTATTGCCGCAGGTGTCGCAGGTAGCCACGATGCGCTCCCTTCGTTGCCGATGCCGGTCCGTTTCAGGATCACCCAGCAATCGGCCCAGCGCGACTCGAGTCGCTTCGACGTGCAGCCGTGGTGGACCTGACCTACGTTGACAACCCCCGATGCCAGCGGATCCGGGGCGGGGGCCCACCCGCAACACCTTTGACCCAGGGAAGGTTGTGATCCCTCGATGCGCGCAGTCGTCTGGCAAGGCAAGGAGAAGGTCGGCGTCGATGAGGTGCCGATGCCGCGGCTACGGGAGCCCACCGATGCGATCGTGCAGGTGACCTCCACCGCCGTGTGCGGCTCGGACCTGCACCTGTACGCGGTGCTGGGCCCGTTCATGACGCAGGGTGACGTGATCGGCCACGAGGCGATGGGTGTGGTCACCGAGGTGGGCGCCCAGGTGGAGCACATCAAACCGGGGGACCGGGTGGTGATCCCGTTCCAGATCGCCTGTGGTCACTGCTGGATGTGCGACAACGGGCTGCACACCCAGTGCGAGACCACCCAGGTACGCGAGCACGGCACCGGTGCCGCGCTGTTCGGCTACAGCGTGTTGTATGGCCAGGTACCCGGGGGGCAGGCCGAGTACCTACGGGTGCCGCACGCCGACTTCGGGCCGATCAAGGTGCCCGACGACGACGAACCCGACGAGCGGTACCTGTACCTGTCCGATGTGCTTCCCACCGCATGGCAGGCGGTGCAGTACGCGCACATCCCCGCCGGGGGCAGCGTGCTGGTGCTGGGGCTGGGACCGATCGGGCAGATGTCGGCCCGGATCGCCCGCCATCTCGGGGCCGAGACAGTCCTGGCCGCGGACCTGGTGCCGGAACGGCTGGCGATGGCCCAGCGGCACGGGGCGCACGTCCTGGACCTGCGCGACATCGATGACCTCGGTGCCGTGGTGCGTGACCTCACCCAGGGGCGCGGACCGGATTCGGTGATCGACGCCGTCGGGATGGAGGCGCACGGGTCACCGGTCGCCGGGGCCGCGCAGAAAGTGGTCGGGTTGTTGCCCGACGCCGTGGCGGCGCCCTCGTTGAAGACCGCCGGCCTGGACCGGCTTGCCGCCCTGTACAGCGCGATCCACACCGTGCGCCGCGGGGGAACGATCTCCCTGTCGGGCGTGTACGGCGGCACCGCCGACCCGATCCCGATGCTTACCGCGTTCGACAAGCAGCTCACCGTGCGGATGGGCCAGGCGAACGTACGCCGATGGGTGGATGACCTGATGCCGCTGGTCACCGACCCGGCCGACCCCCTGGGGGTGCTGGACCTGCGCACCCATCGGCTGCCTCTGGCCGAGGCCCCGCACGCCTACGAGATGTTCCAGAAGAAACTCCACGGCTGCATCAAGGTCGTCCTGGATCCGATGGCCTGAGGGCGCTCGCGGTCCAACGATCAGGACAAGCAGTAGTAAAGCCCGACGACGAACACGGAGGAACACATGGCCACCGACCAGCTCGAGTTCACCAACCCGGTCGAACGATTCGCCTCGATCAGCCCGCCCGAGCAGCACCAGCCCGAACCGGGACTGGAAGCGAAGATGGACCCGGTGCCTGACATCGGCGAGCACACCTACCGCGGCACCGGCCGGCTCAAGGGGCGCAAGGCCTTGATCACCGGCGGCGACTCCGGGATCGGGGCCGCCACCGCCGTGGCGTTCGCCCGTGAGGGAGCGGACGTGGCGATCGCCTACCTCCCAGCGGAGGAGACCGACGCGGCCAACGTGGCACGCATCATCACCGAGTCAGGTCAGCGGGTGGTGCAGATCCCTGGTGACTTGATGGACCCCGAGTACCCCGCCCGGGTGGTGGAGGAGGCCGTTCGTGAGTTGGGCGGACTGGACATCCTGGTCAACAATGCCGCCAAGCAGGTGGCGATCGAGGGCCTGGCGGATCTGTCCGATGACCAGCTCGAGGAGACCTTCACCGCCAACATCCTGTCTATGTTCCGCCTGACCAGGGCCGCACTCCCGCACCTTCAGCCGGGTTCCAGCATCATCAACACCACCTCGATCCAGGCCTACCAGCCCTCGCCCACGCTGCTGGACTACGCCGCCACCAAGGCCGCGATCAACAACTTCTCCAAGGGCCTGGCCGAGGAACTCGCCCCGAAGGGCATCCGGGTCAACGCCGTGGCGCCCGGTCCGATCTGGACGGCCATCCAGCCGAGCGATGGCCAGCCGATCGAAAAACTGCCCGACTTCGGCAAGGACGTCGGCCTGGGCCGGGCCGGGCAGCCCACCGAACTGGCGCCCGCGTATGTGTTCCTGGCCTCCTCCGAGTCCAGTTACGTGCTCGGGGCCACCATCCACGTCAACGGTGGCCAGCCCACGCCCTGACCTGACCGACGAGCCCGGAGTCCGGGTCGGCGGAGGACCTCAGGCGCGGTTCTCGGCCGACCCGCTCTCGGCCGGCCCGTTCTTGTCGTCGACCCGCTCCAGGCCGGACGTGGCCGGACCTTCGATCAGGTCGCCCCCGGCGGTGAACCGCGATCCGTGCAACGGGCAGTCCCAACTCTGTTCGGCGTCGTTCCATCGGACCAGGCCGCCCATGTGCGGGCAGGTCGCCGAGACCGTGCGGGTGCGGCCCTGCACCGTCGAGGTGGCCACCGCCTGCATCCCCTGGCGGGCCACGCACCCGGTGCCCTCGGAGGGGTCCTCCTGCCGGGAGCGCAGTGAGGCGAGCCGGTCGCCGGCCAGGGTGCCCGCCACCTTGACGTTGTGAGTCACCCCGGAGACGACACCGGAGAGTTCGTGGGTGTGCCAACTCCGGTAGGCATCCGCCCAGTCCGGTACCTCGCCGCCCAGGTGACCGGCGATAACCGCGGCCGCGGCCGGGGCGTTCGTCAACCCCCACTTGGCGAACCCGCTGGCCACCAGCACCCGCCGGCCCGTCGGGGTCAAGGGCCCCACGTAGGGCAACTCATCCACCGGGTGGTAGTCCTGGGCGGACCACCGGTGTGCCGGGTCCGCACCGAAGTGGGAGCGGGCCCAGCCGGCCAGGTCCTCCAGCCGGGCGGCCTCGGACTCGGCATAACCCACGTCGTGGGCGTACCCCCCGGCCAGCACCCACTGGCCCGTCTGCGCCGGTGCGGTGCGCACCGACCAGCCAGGGGAGCCGGTCGCCAGGTACATGTCCATCTGCCCCACCGACGGCAGGTGCGCCGCCGACAGGTAGGAGCGCTGCGGCACCACCCGCGCGAAGAAGCCGCCGCGGTCGGCGATCGGGATGCCGGTGGCCAACACCACCCGATCGGCGTGCACCTCTCCCTTGGTGGTGGCCAACGTCGGGTCGCGGTCGCTGCCCACCGAAACCACCCGGTGCCCGGTGGCCAGGGTGATGCCGGCGGCCTCGGCAGCCGAGGTCAGTGCCGCCAGCAACTCCACCGGGTTCACCTGGGCCTGATCGGGCAATCCGGTGCCGCCGGCGAACGGGAACGGCACATCGTCCTCGTCGCGCCAGAACGGGTCCAGGCCGTGCTCGGTGAGCAGTTCGTGCTCGCGTTCCACCTGGCCCAGCCCACCGGCGTCGGCGGCGTAGGTGATGCCCGCCGGGCGTTGTACCGCTACCTCGTGCTCGGCACAGAACCGCAGCAACCAGTCCATCCCGAACCGGTTGCCGCTGACGTACTGGCCCAGCGTCTCGGCCGGATGCTTGCCCGCGATGGAGGAGAACCGGGTGCCCTGCACCAGCGAGACCTTCGCATTCGAAGCCCCCGTGGTGCCGGCGCCGATGGTGCGCGCCTCCAGCACGATCACCCGATGCCCCAGCTCCGCCAACAGCACGGCTGTGGTCAGACCGGTGATCCCGGCCCCTACCACGGCCACCTCGTAGTGGGCCGACAGGTCGGGATCGTCGAAGGTGGGGAGGGTGCGTTCGGCGAACCAGAGCGGGGTCATAGCGGGTCCTTCCGTGGCCCGGCGGCAAGAACTCTCAGCGTATGGGCGGGACAGACCTGCGCAACCGGTGATCCGTCAACCCGCTGTTGGCGCCCGGGGGCGGCGCCCCGGCGCCGGGTTCCGGGTCACCAGTCAGTGCTGCACCCTCGAGGAGTTCCACGGCATGGCACCGGTACGGGACGTCGATCCGAGGGGACCTCCACAGACTGAGGCGCGCCGGGTCATTGGACCTAGGCCGAAGCTGACCTTGCCTGGCCACCTGCCCGGCCACGGGGAGCCCCGGAGCGACTGTGCCCGCGGGACCTACGCCGTCGGCCCGGCCCGGAGGAGCCACCGGCGCCCGAACCGGATCCGCCGTGCGGGGCCCCACCACGACCACGGCCACCGGAGCGACCACGCCCTGCGTTGGCGCGCTGCTGTGGCTGCGCCGGTGCCGTTGGCTCGACATAGGCGGCGACCTCACCCACGAGGGCGGTCACCGCGCCCGAGGTGGCCGTGACCGGTTCGGGCTTGACCGAGATCTTGGCCTTGCGCATCAGTTGATGGGTGTCCCGACGCTGTTCGGGTAGCACGAGGGTGAGCACACTGCCCTCGGACCCGGCCCGGGCGGTGCGTCCGCTGCGGTGCAGGTAGGACTTGTGCTCCGCCGGCGGGTCCACGTGCACCACCAGTTCCACATCGTCCACGTGCACACCGCGGGCGGCCACATCGGTGGCCACCAGAACCGATGAGGTGCCGTCGGTGAAGGCCTTGAGGTTCCGGTCGCGTTGGTTCTGCGAGAGGTTGCCGTGCAGGTCCACGCTGGGGATGCCGGCGGCGGTCAGTTGCCGGGCGAGCTTCTTGGCCTGGTGCTTGGTACGCATGAACAGGATCCGTCGCCCGGTGCCCGAGGCCAGCGCCTGGACCACGTCGCGTTTGGTGGTCACGTCGGGCACCTCGAACACCCGGTGCGTCATCGCCGACACCGGGGAGTTGGCGCTGTCCACCGAGTGACGCAGTTCGTCCTTCAGGTAGCGGCGCACGAGTGCGTCCACACCGTTGTCCAGGGTGGCGCTGAAGAGCATCCGTTGGCCCCCGGACGGGGTACGGTTCATGATCCGGGTGACCACCGGTAGGAAGCCGAGGTCGGCCATGTGGTCGGCCTCGTCCAGGACGGTGATGCTGACGTCCCCGAGGTTGGCGTGGCCCTGGTTCATCAGGTCCTCGAGGCGGCCCGGGCAGGCGATCACGATGTCCACACCGGCGCGCAGTGCGCTGACCTGACGGTTCTGGCTGACGCCACCGAAGATGGTCGTGACGGTCAGGTCATAGGCACCGGCCAGGGGTTCGAACACCGCGGCGATCTGGGTGGCGAGTTCGCGGGTGGGAGCCAGCACCAGACCGCGGGGATGGCCCGGACGGGTGCGCCCGGAGCCGCGGCCCCGACCCCCGGCCGGTTGCCGACTCGCCTGGGCCAGGCGAGCCACCAGCGGCAGCGCGAAGGCCAGGGTCTTTCCGGACCCGGTCTTGCCGCGGCCGAGCACATCCCGGCCGGCGAGCGTGTCGGGCAGGGTGGCCACCTGGATGGGGAAGGCTGAGGTGATCCCGGTGGCGGCGAGCCGCTCGACCAGGGGGGAAGGCACGCCGAGCGCGCCGAAGTCGTTCTGGGACAAGTGTTCGTCTCTCAATGCTTTGGGCCGGCATCATGCCGGTGAGGGCCCGGGGGCCCGGTGGCGAAGGTGGCAGTGGCCACATCCGTTCGCCGAAGAAAGTCACTCGCGGGCCGGTATTGCTTCGCCCAGCGTGATGAGGGAGCGTTCTGCGACGCAGGAGAGGCGGTGATCCGCCGCTCGGTGTCTTCGAGACTAGCACCTAAACGAGGCGACGACGTCGAAGCGCCCGTTCGTCCGGCGTGCCACGGTGGGGCCCGGGCCGGTCAGGCGTTCCGCGGCACCACCGTGCGCACCCGCGTAAAGTCGCGACGGAGACATTTGCCATCGAGCCAGGAGGCAGGAGTGGGAGACCCGGTCGAGATCGACGCGGAGCACACGTGGACCGACCAGCGGGTCGTCCTCGATGAGATGCGGGAGCAGTGCCCGGTGGCTCACACGGACGGGAACGTGATGCTCCTGCGCCATGGCGACGTCGTCGCCGCGGCTACCGACCCTGCGACGTTCTCCAGCACGGTCTCCACCCGACGGGTTATCCCCAACGGGCTCGACGGTTCCGAACATGCGGCCTACCGGGCGATCGTGGACTCCTACCTCGGGCCGGCGCAGGTGGCCGACCAGGAGGGTCAGTGCCGCGCGACGGCCACCGCGATCGTGCGGGGCCTGCCCCGGGGCGAGATGATCAGGACCATCACCGACATCGGCGTGCCCTACGCGGTGCGCACCATGTCGGCATGGTTGGGCTGGCCCACCGGGTTGGAAGCGGACCTGGTGGCCTGGATGGCAAGGAACCACGCTGCGACCAGATCGGGAGACCGGGCCCGCACCACGATGGTCGCCCGGGAATTCGACGACATGATCCACTCCCTGCTCGCGGAGCGCCGGACCGGCCCGGCTACCGATGTGACCGGCGCGCTGATGCGCGAGCAGGTGGATGGGCGCACCTTGACCGACGCCGAGGTGGTCTCCATCCTGCGCAACTTCACCGCCGGAGACTTGGGCTCACTGGCCACCTCGGCGGGCGTGATCGTGCACTATCTGGCCTGCCACTCCGAGATCCAGGGGTGGCTGCGCAAGCAGTTGGGTACCGCATCCCCGACCGAAATTGAGGAGGCGCTCAACGAGATTCTGCGTATCGATGACCCGTTCGTCTCCAACCGCCGGCGCCTCACCAGACAAGTGCAGGTGGGTGGAACCACGCTGGCCGCGGACGCCCAGGTGCTGTTGAACTGGACCGCCGCGAACCGGGATCCGCGTGTGTTCGATGACCCCGATGAGTACGACCCGGCTGGTCACGCCGAGGCGAACCTGGTGTTCGGGATCGGCCCGCACGTGTGCCCCGCTCGCGGACTGACGCTGATGGAACTGCGGGTGCTCACCGAGGTCCTGCTCCAGGAGACCAGTTGGATCGAGTTGGACGCCCATGAACCGGCCGTGCGCGAGATCCCTCCGGTGGGCGGCTGGGCCCGGGTGCCGGTGGTGCTGCACTGAGGCTCCTCGGCCGTCCGAGGGACGGGGAAGTGGCCCCGAGCCGATGGCCGACGGCCCGCGTCGCCCCGAGGTCAGGATCAGGTCTGTCCGCGGCGAGAACACGTTCGGGCCCGCCGCGCTCATGTGGCGGTCAGCAGGATTCCGCCGATCGCCACGGCGGTGCAGGCCATGATCATGCCCGGGCCGTGGAGCAGCGCCGCGGCGCGGCGTTCCTGCCGGAGAAGTTCCAGGCACTCCAGGCTCGCCGTGCTGAACGTGGTGTAGCCGCCCAGGAGGCCGACGGTGAGTACCGGGGCCCACGTGTGGTCGAGCAGCATCCCCGTGAGCACACCGAGCGCCAGCGAACCTGTGAGGTTGACGATCATCGTGCCCCAGGGATACCGGTCCCGCGCGCGGGTGGGCACGGCGCGATCGGTGAGGAATCGCAGCGCCGACCCCACCCCGCCGGCCAGCGCGACGACGAGGGCCGTGCCGAGCCCACTCATCGCCGACCTGTCCGCGGGTCTGCGACCCGTAGACCGGCCCAACTCGCCCCGAGACCGAGCAGGAGGGTGGCGCCGCCGTATCCGATCGCCTCGGCGTAGCGCTGCGCAACCAGGAACTGGGCGATGTCAGTAGCGAGAAGGCTGTAGGTGGTGTAGCCGCCGAGGAGCCCGGCGCCGAGCAGCAGGTGCAATCGCCGGCGGGTACGGCCCGGGTGAGAACTCGCGGCAAGCCGCTGCACGAGCACACCCAGCAGGAAGGCACCGGTGAGGTTGACCGCCAGGATTGCCACCGGGAAGCCGGCCGGGCTGCCGAGCAGTGCGTCGATGACGTAGCGCGCGAGAGTTCCGAGTGACCCGCCCGACGCCACGAGCAACGCGTCGCGCAGCACCGGCTCGGCGCTACCCCTGGGCGCCGTCGACCGTGTGGTGCTCATGGTGTACCTCTCGACCTCCGGCGCCCGGCGCCGTTTTGGGACGTGCGTGAACGGGAAGTGCCTGCGCCCGTCGGCGAACCGCTCGGCAGACTACCAATACGGGTGTTGCTGCCTCAGGGGCCCGGTCATGGCATCGGATGGCGTTCATCGATAGCCTGGTCCGATCTCGAGGAGGAGGTGGCACTATGACCGAGCCCGCACCCGCAGCAGAGTCCAAGGTCAGCAAGTTCTTCGGGGGTCGGTACGGGCGATTGATCCTGCCCGGGGTGATCCTGCAGTCGGTGCTCATCGGCGGTGGTTATGCCACCGGCCGGGAGATCGTGGAGTTCGGCGCGACCTACGGCGCCATGGGCTGGATCGCCGGCGTGGCGATCATCATCGGCTTCGGGCTGATGGCGTTCCTGATGTTCGAGATCGCGCGCCGCTTCCAGGTGTTCGACTACCGGCGGCTGTTGCGCGTCCTGATCGGGCCGCTGTACTGGCTCTTCGACATCGTCTACATCATGCTCGCGATCCTGATCATCGCGATCATGGCTGCGGCCACCGGTGAGATCGTGCAGCAGACCATGGGGTTCAATTACTGGGTCGGCGTGATCTTCATGATCGTGGTGGTCTGGCTGCTGATCTACTACGGCGAGGGCCTCATCGAGAAGACCAAGAGCGTGGGCACCACCGCGCTGTACCTGGGATACATCATGTTCGCGGTCCTGGTGATCAACCGCAACTGGGATCAGGTTGTCGAGACCTTCCGCACCGTGGATCACTCCCTGCACCCGGACATCTCGTGGATGGCGGTGCTGTGGGCGGGAGTTCTCTATGTCGGATACAACCTCGCCGTTTACCCGGCCGCACTGTTCACCGCCCGGCGGCAGACCCGGCTGCGGCACACCCTGGTCTCCGGAATCGTGGCCGGATTGTTCATGACCCTGCCGTGGTTCCTCACCTATATCGCCCTGATGGGCTTCTACCCCAGTGCGGAGGTCTTCGATGCGACCGTGCCCTGGCTGGTGATGCTGGGACCGGAGGCGGTCTGGGTGGTCGTGTTGTTCGGGATCGTGGTGGGTTGGACGCTGATCGAGACCGCAACGGGCATGATCTACGCCCTGGTCGCCCGAGTGGATCAGAACCTGGTGGACGCCAAACGCCGGCCGATGAACCGCCGTACCGGCGGCTTCATCGCGGTGGGAACCCTGGTGCTGGCGCTCCTCCTGGCTCAGGTGGGCATCATCGACCTGATCGCGGTGGGTTATACCGCGATGGCCTACGCCATGATCGCGGTGTTCGGTATCCCGCTGCTGGTGCGGGGTGGCTACCTGATCATCACCCGGAAGGGGCAGGCGTTCAGTGTGGCGACCGATCCCACGGAGCAACGAACGGAGCCGGTCGCGGACCAGCGGGACTGAAACCGCGGGACCGAACGGGTAGCGCCGAGGGCCGGGACAGTTCCTCAGGCTTGGGTGAGGCCGGTGTACCGGGTCTGCCCGAGGAATCCCCGGATCGTGTCCCGACTCCTGGACAGGCAGTCGATCCTGCCCTCGATCTCGGCTAGTTCCCGTGCCAGTTTCTCCGCGACGTCCCGGCTGCAGGTTGCCACCAGCTCCTCGCACGGCAGTACCTCCAGGTCCAGGATCGCCCGGACGAGCCGGGTGGGTAGGCCGGCTCGGATGAGGCCGGCCACCCGTTCCACCTTCGCCACATCCGCCTCACGGTAGGTGCGGTAGCCGTTATCGGCCCGCTCGGCACTGATCAAGCCCTGCTGTTCGTAGTAGCGCAGCAGCCGGGGGGCCACCCCCGTGCGCCGGGCCAGTTCCCCGATTCGCATCGACAACACCTAACGCCTTGACATTGACATTAATGTCAAACTTTAGCATCGGGCGCATGAGCCGAAAGATCATGGACGCACGAACCGAGGAGACCTCCGAACCCGGCGACGTAGGCCTGGTACCCGCGCGGAAGACGGGCCGGAGTGACGATCGGCTTCCGTGGCTGGCCTTGGTCACCATGACACTGACGACCTTCGTCGTCGTCAGCGCCGAGATGATGCCGGCCGCGGTGCTTCCGGACATGGCCGACGGGCTTGGTGTCTCCCTGGCACAAGCGGGCCTGCTGGTCTCGGCCTGGGCCGCCACGGTGGTGGTGGCGAGCCTGCCGCTGGCGCGCCTGACCGCGCGGCTCGAGCGTCCCAGGGTGATCGCGGCGGCGCTGGTGGTGGTGGCGCTCGCAACGGTGGTGACGGCCTCGGCCGAGACCTACGGCACCGCAATGGCCTCACGGCTGGTCGCTGCGGGCGCCACCGGTTTGCTCTGGTCACTGATCAACGCCCATGCGGCCGCTATCGTGCCGCAACGCCACATCGCCCGGGCTGCGGCGATCGTGCTCTTCGGCGGCACCATGGGCACTGTCGTTGCGATCCCGGCCGGTAACGCCATCGCCCAGGTCGCCGGGTGGCGGGTGCCGTTCCTCGTCCTCGCGGTTGCGGCGCTGGCAGCGGCCGTGGCGGTGGGTGTGGTACTGCCCCGGCATCGTGTGCACACCGCCGTCGTCGTGACCGGCACACAGCGCACGGCCGCACCGGTGCGGTTGTGGCCGGTGCTGGCCACGGCCGGGCTCGGCGGACTCGTGCTGTCCGCACACTTCATGGTCTTCACCTTCGTGGCTGAGGTGCTGGCGCCCAGTGCGGTTCCCACACCGCTGCTGCTCGTGGTCTTCGGTGCGGCCGGGGTCGGCGGCCTGGCGCTGGTGGGTCTGACCGGTGACCGTTACCCGACGATTGTGCCCGTAGTGGTCTCACTGGCGATGGCTGTCGGCGTGTGGGGCTTGGTCGGCCTCGGCCGCCACGCCGTGCTGGACGTGGTTCTGGTCGCAATGTGGGGCCTGGTGTTGGGCGGGGTGGGCCCGGCGGTGCAGGGCAGGGTGATGAGCATGGCCGGCAGCCGGCACCGGGCCACGGCGGGATCCCTGATGCCGATCTCGATGAATCTGGGCATCGCCCTCGGCGCGGCAGCGGGCAGTGCGGCGGTCGACCTGTGGTCGCCGCAGACACTGCCGGTGCTGGCGCTGGTCCCGCTCCTCGCCGCAGCCACGGGTTTCCTGCTGCTGGCCCGGCACGCCCGCCGCGGCGGCGTGCTCGGGGCGACGGGTGCGCGAGGTGGGACTCGAACCCACACGCCCGAAGGCACAGGAACCTAAATCCTGCGCGGCTGCCAATTACGCCACTCGCGCTCGCGGACAAGCCTACGTCCGCCACGGCCTCAGTCGATACCGAGGTCCCGGCGCAACTTGGTGACGTGCCCGCTGGCTTTGACGTTGTACTGGGCCAGGGCCACCGAGCCCTCCGGGGCGATCACCACGGTGGAGCGGATCACACCGGTGTAGGTGCGGCCGTAGTTCTTCTTCTCACCCCAAGCACCGTAGGCCTCCAGAGTGGCGTGTTCGGGGTCACTGAGCAGGGGGAACGTCAGCGACTCCTTCTCCACGAATCCGGCGAGCGCCTCCACCGAGTCGGGGGAGACCCCGACGACGGCGTAACCGTGGGAGGTCAGGCTCGCGAGGTTGTCCCGGAAGTCGCACGCCTGCTTGGTGCACCCGGGGGTACCGGCAGCAGGGTAGAAGTAGACGATGACGCCGTTGGTCGCCTCGGCGAGATGGTCGGCCAGCGACCAGGAGGAGCCATCGGCTGCGGTCAGGGTGAAGTCGGGGGCTTTGTCTCCGGGGGAGAGGCGATTCACAAAAGGCTCCTTGCGTCAGGGATCTCGATCTCGCCAGCCTACGCGCGGTGGCTGGCGTGGGCAGGGGTGTGGGACTGGTCACGAGCAGCCGTTCGGGTTCGCCGCACCGGTCCGGCTGCTGCTAGCATCACTACCCGCTACCTACGCGCGCCTCTAGCTCAATTGGCAGAGCAAGTGACTCTTAATCACTGGGTTCCGGGTTCGAGTCCCGGGGGGCGTACTTCGTTACCGAACCCGGCCGGATGAGTTCCAGCGGGCCCCTCTTCGCGGGTACTGCCTCAGGCCGGTGAGCACCTCTCGTGCCGCAGTCCCCACGCGCATCGCCTTCCACATGCGCGATGGTGAGAGCTGTGCGACTCTCGTGCTACGAGACCGCACCGATGGTCATCTGGCCCACGGGGCCACGAATCCCGAAGTACCGACACACAGACTGGGGTCCGAGATGGACACATGGAAATTGGCAGCATTATTGGTCGGGGGCTACTTGCTGGGACGCCGTAAGAAGGGCTTGGTGGCCCTCGCGACGGCTGGCACCTACGCGGCGAGGAAGTTCTCCGATTCGGACGGCGAGTTCGAATTGCCCCCGGAGATCAAGGAACTGGGTGAACGCCTCACCGGCCCGCTGCTCGAGGCCGCCAAGGGTGCAGCGGTTGCCGTCGCTGCCAAGGGCGTTGACTCGCTGAACACCACGCTTCAGGACCGGACCGCGGAGATGCGACCAGGGTCTTCGGAGTCGGAGGAAAGTGAGGACGAGTCGGACCAGGAGGAGCCCGAGGACGAGTCTGCTGAGGAAGAAGCCTCGGCTGAGGAGGAGTCCGAGGAGGAGTCTGCTGAGGAAGAAGCCTCGGCTGAGGAGGAGTCCGAGGAGGAGCCTGCTGAGGAAGAAGCCTCGGCTGAGGAGGAGTCCGAGGAGGAGCCTGCTGAGGAAGAAGCCTCGGCTGAGGAGGAGTCCGAGGAGGAGCCTGCTGAGGAAGAAGCCTCCGCTGAGGAGAAGCCGAAGCGCGCAGCGAGCAGCACCCGGAAGAAGACCTCCAGCAGTACCAAGAGTTCCCCGCGCTCAAGCAGCAAGTCCTCCGGCAGCACCAAGAGTTCCTCCGGCGGTTCGAAGAGTTCCTCCGGCGGGACGAAGCGCTCCTCTGGAGGTTCGAAGAGTTCGTCCGGCGGGACGAAGCGCTCCTCTGGAGGTTCGAAGAGTTCGTCCGGCGGGTCGAAGGGCTCGTCCGGTGGCAGCAGGAGTTCCTCCTCTTCCCGCAGCACGAAGTCCTCGGGGAGCGGTAGTCGCAGCAGTGGCGGCGGCACCCGGTCCAAGAGCAGCAGCCGGTCCTCGTCCTGAGGTCGACCCGAGACAAGAAGGAGCGATCCATGGCCAAGGAATCATCCGAATCGGATTCTTTGATGGACCAGTTGGGGCTGGACAAACTCAAGAGCAGCCTCGGTGAGTACGTGAGCGGCTGGGGCGAGAACCTCGTCCAGCGCGGCGTCGACAAACTCAACGGTGTCGCCGAGCAGGCGTCGAACGGTGGCGGAGCGGCGGGTGAGGCGGCTAAAGAGGGCGCCGAGGAACTCGCCGAAGGTGAGTCTCCGGCCAAGGCTGCTCTCTCAGCAGCGACCACCGGAGTGAAGGAGAAGGCGAAGGACGTCTTCGGCGGTGGTGGCGGTAGCGGAGGCAGCGGAAAGATGAGATTCGCCAACTTCGTGGAGACCATCGATGTGGGAATGCCGCTGAGCGTGGTCTACAACGCCTGGACGACGTACGACAGTTGGCCGGACTTCATGAAGAAGGCCGAGCAAGCCAAGTTTAATGAGGACGAGGGCACCGCTGAGATGAAGGGCCAGGTCTTCTGGTCCCATCGCAGTTGGGAGGCCACGATCGTTCAGCAGGTCCCCGACGATCACATTGTGTGGCGCTCAACGGGAGAGAAGGGCCATCTGGACGGGGCGGTGTCGTTCCATCCGTTGGGTGAGCGACTCACCCGGATGGTTATCGTCGTCGAGTATCACCCGCAAGGCTTCTTCGAGAAGACCGGCAACATTTGGCGGGCGGTGGGCCGGCGACTTCGGCTGGAACTCAAGCACTTCGTCCGGCACGTGATGACCGAGGTGATCCTGGATCCGGATAGCGTCGAGGGTTGGCGCGGGGAGATCCGGGACGAGGAAATCGTGCGTACCCACGACGAGGTCGTCGAAGAAGAGCAGGCCGAAGAAGAGCAGGCCGAAGAAGGACCCGAAGACTCCGCCGAGGAGGACGCTCCTGACGACGAGGTCCCCGCTGAGGACGAGGCCGAGGGGGAGCCGGTCGAGGAGGATGAGGACGAGCCCGAGGATGAGGGCGAAGCCGTCGAGGAGGAGCCGGTCGAGGACGAGCCGGTCGAGGAGGACGAGGACGAGCCCGAGGATGAGGGCGAATCCTCCGAGGAAGAAGAGCAGTCCGAGGAGCGTCCCCGGACACGAAGGAAGGCGAGGTCACGATGAGTACTGCCACTGCGACGAGGCGCCACGGAAGTTACATCGAACGTCCCTCTCCCAGTTCCCTGGCCGACGTCGTCGAGATCATCCTGGACAAGGGTCTGGTCATCGACGCCTACGTTCGGGTCTCCCTCGTGGGCATCGAGGTCCTGACCATCGATGCCAGGATCGTCATCGCGAGCGTGGACACCTACTTGCGCTTCGCGGAGGCCACCAATCGTCTCGACCTTGAGGCCAAGGGTGGACGTGACCTGCCGGAGTTGTTCGGGGACAGTACTGAAAGCGCCTCCGAGGGCAAGGTCAGTGGCGCGATCTCCGGCGCCAAGGATGCCCTCATGGGCGACGATGACGAAGAGGAAGAGGCCGAGGAGGAAGAAGCGGAGTCGTGACCCCTGGGCAAGTTCCCACGAGCGAAGTCTACGTCTACGGGATCACGACTGCGGCTGCCCGGATCCCCGAGGATCTCACCGGAGTGGACGGAAGCAGGGTTCGTACGCTCGAATTGGGTGCGATCGCCGCGGTGGTCTCGGATCTGGACGATGCCGAGGACTTCGGCCGGCCGGCAGACCTGCGTGCGCACGCCAGTGTGCTGGACGCTATCGCGATGGACGTACCAGTCCTTCCCATGGCGTTCGGAACGCTCGCGCCTGAGTTGGAGGCACTGGAGGAGATCGAGGATCCCGCCCGCCAGCAGGAGTACCTGCTCGGCCTGAAGCAGGTTGAGGGCGCGATTCAGTTCACCCTGCGTGCCCGATACGTGGAGGCGAGCATCCTGAACGAGGTGGTCGCCGAGAACCCGGAGGTATCCCGGTTGCGGGATGCCACTCGCGGTGACTCCTCCGAGGCGACGTACTACGAGCGCATCCGGCTCGGTGAACTCATCGTCGGTCAGATGCAGGACAAGGCCAAACAGGACGCCGGCCGAATCCTGGAGACCATCCGGCCGCTGGTGCGGGACCTGCGCATGCGCGAGACCAGCCAGGCCGAGGATGTGCTGGATGTCGCGCTCCTGGTGCCCCATGAGGACCGGTCGACTTTCGAAGGCGCTCTTGAGCAGGTGGCAGCCACGATGCACGATCGGGTGACGTTCCGCCTTGTCGGGCCGCAGGCGCCCTACGACTTCGCCGGTGAGCCACGATGAGTCTGCTCTGGAACGTTCTGAGCCTCCCTCTGGCGCCGCTGCGCGGTACCGTGTGGGTGGCTGAGCGCGTGCTCGAGCAAGCCGAGCGGCAACACTACGACCCCGCCTCGATCCGACGGCAACTCGATGAGGTTGCCCGCGCCAGGGAATCCGGCGAGATCGACGACGAGCAGGCGGACGCGATGGAGCAGGAACTGGTGGCCCGGCTCATCCAGTCCCGGCGACGTCCCGACAAGGAAGGTTGAGATGGCTAAGGAAACCGAGGAGAGCACGGAGACGGCGAGCAAGGGACGGGCTCGCAGTTCGGGGAGCAAATCCGGTTCGTCCCAGCGTGCCAAGGGCAGCAGCGGACGCAGCCAGTCCCGGAGTTCCAAGACCAAGTCGGGCAGTACCGGCAGTAAATCGGGCAGTTCTGCCAGTAAGTCGGGCAGTACGCGGAGTAAGTCGGGGGGTACGCAGAGTAAGTCGGGCGGCAGCGGCAGGAGTGCTGGTTCGAAGGCGAGCAGCAGC
The DNA here is from genome assembly GCF_049725185.1 of Pseudactinotalea sp. Z1748. NCBI lineage: Bacteria > Bacillati > Actinomycetota > Actinomycetes > Micrococcales > Cellulomonadaceae > Pseudactinotalea > Pseudactinotalea sp. Z1748. The sequence goes on from NZ_JBMPQB010000005.1 coordinate 180,741, forward strand.
AAGTCCGGCAGCAGCCGTTCCCGCTCCACCAGCAGGCGTACCAAGAAGGACGACGCCGACCAGGCCCCCGAGGAGGATGCCCAGGAGCAGGCTGAGGTAGAGGAGGAAGCCGAGCCCGAGGAGTCCGAACCCGAAGGGGAAGCCGAATCCGAGGAGGAAGCCGAGCCCGAGGAGGAAGCCGAGCCCGAGGAGGAAGCCGAGCCCGAGGAGGAAGCCGAGCCCGAGGAGGAAGCCGAGCCCGAGGAGGAAGCCGAGCCCGAGGAGGAAGCCGAGCCCGAGGAGCAGGCTGAGCCCGAAGGGCCCGACGAGCCCGACGAGGAACAAACCGAGCCACCGAGCCGTGGTATCTCGGCCGGCCGGGCTGCTCGGGAGGCGATGAGCCAACTCGGTGAGTTGACCGGCCGCGGAATCGAAGGGGTGGTCGGCGTCGAGCGGTCCGAAGATGGCTGGCTGGTCACCGTGGAGGTCCTGGAGAATGAACGGATCCCTAGTACCACCGACGTTCTCGCCGAGTACGAGGTGGTTCTTTCCGGTGATGGTGAACTGATGTCCTACCGTCGCACCCGGCGCTACATGCGCGGACGGGCGCGGGAAGAGTGAGGCGAGGCGGTTGCAGGAGGTGGCGCGATGACTAGTGGGCCAGGTGACGCGATCCAGCCGCAGCGCTCCCGTGAGGGCACGCTGGTACACGTCGTGGAGACCCTGCTGGACAAAGGGTTGGTCCTCAACGCCGACATCATGGTCTCGGTGGCCGGGGTGGAGTTGCTCGGCATTCGGATCCGCGCCGCTTTGGCCTCGTTCGAAACTGCCGCGAAGTACGGGCTGGAATTCCCCGCCGGGACCGACACCGACACAGTGGCCTGGCGAGAAGCCATCGAGACCAAGGAATCATGCCCGGAGTGCGGCAAGCACTCCCCGGTAGACCAATTGCTTGAGCAGAGTTGCCCCTGGTGCGGGTGGCAGAGTGCCCAGGCGCTGGCAGGGCGGGACCAGCCGGCGGAGGTCACCGACTCAGATGACTGAGCAGGCTAGCGATCCTCCAGGCACTGCCGTGGGGAGCGCTGCGGAGGTCACGAAGGCGATGCAACCCACCCGCGACCCGGCGGTCACGTTGCCGGACCTGCTCGAAGTGCTGCTGAACAAGGGGGTCTATCTCAACCTGGACCTGATCATCGCCGTCGCCGACGTTCCCCTGATCGGGATCAACCTGCGCGCCACGATCGCGGGCCTGGAAACGATGTTGGAGTACGGGATGATGCGCAACTGGGACGAACGAACGCGTGCCTGGGTGCGCGCGGCGGTATCCCGGCACCTGCCGTTGGCTACCGATGAGGACGTCGTCGCCCGGATGCCAGGTGGCTATCTGGCCCAGACTGTGCACGGATCATGGCGTCCAGGCACCATCTATCTCACCACCCACCGGCTGGTGGCCTACCGGCGCGATCCCCAGGAGATTCTCTGGCAGACCCCCCTCGGTGACATCGAGCGGGTCGAGTTACGTAGCGAGCGGAGCATCGGCGGAGAGGAACGTGCCCGCCTGCATGTGAGCACCGCCGGGGGCGGTACGCACATCCTGTCCGCCTCGGAGCCGGAGCGTTTGCACGACCTCGTGCGCCGCCACAGCAGCGCTTCCTCGGATCCCACGCCGCGTCCGGAGGAAGCACGACCTCTGGCCGAGGGACGGATGTGGTTCCGCGAAGGTAGTGCGGGTAAGCCCCTGTGGCGCGGCGGCACCGGAAAACTCGACGCCGAGAGCGGCCTGACCTGGAAGGGTGCCCTGGACTCCCGTCCCGCGGTGCGGCTGCGCCCGAGCGAGATCAGGTCGGTGACACTGCGCTCCGGGGACACCCCGCTGCTGGATACGATCCTGCTCGTGCGTACTGATTCCGGGAACGTCCACCTAGCCGCCGATGATAACGAACGGTGGGCGGGCCTGATCCTGCAACTACTGCGGCGGAACCAGCCCGAACAGGTAGCGGCAGGAGCGGACCGATGACGCTGAAGGTCGACGAGAAGAGCCTCAAGAACGGTGTCCTCACGCTGGTGGTCACCTTGGTGGAGATCATCCAGGAGGCACTGGAGACCCAGGCCATCCGGCGGATCGAAGGCGGTGATCTGACCGAGGAGGAACAGAACCGGCTGGGCGAGGCGCTGATGGAGTTGGACGAGGCGATGGCCGAACTCAAAGACGAGCACGGCCTGACCGGATCCGTGGCGGACCTGCGCCGTGGTCTGGATGACGTCGTTGATGAGGTGGTGGACAAATTGATCAACCCGGACCGATGGGCTGAAGAGGCAGGTCCGGACCACCGATGAGCGCAGACCTGTATGTGTACGCGATCAGTACCCCGGCCGAGGAACACCAACTGGGGACCGGAATCGATGACCACACACTCAGGGTGATCACCGCACCGGGGGGAGTCGCCGCCGTCGTCCATGAGCACCGCGATGGCCCGTACCAAGGTGACGATGACGATGACGTACGCCGGTGGGTGTTGAGTCACAGCGATGTCGTGGAACGGCTCGCCGAAGCCACCGGTGCCGTGTTGCCGGTGAGTTTCAACGTCATCGTGGCACACAGCGAGGAGGACCCGGCCGAGGTGCGGCTGCAGCGCTGGTTGCACGAGAACGCCGATGACCTCGCCGCTCGTCTGGCACAACTACGTGGTCGGATCGAGTTGCGCATCGAGATCTCTCTGGACGCCGCCACCGTGGCGCACGGGCACCCGGAGACCGAGGTGATGCGCGCGGAGATCGACGACAGACCAGCCGGGATGCAGCGGTTGTTGCGCAAACGTCTGGAGCATCACGCCAGGGACCTGGCTGATGCACTGGCCGACGAGTTGTACCCCGACTACCGGCGCCGGCTTGCCGCCCTCGCCGATGACCTGGTGGAGAACCGCGCCAGTCGTGCCGAACCGGGGGAGGTGCCGGTTGCCGCGTTCTCGGTGCTGGCGCCGGCCGAGCAGACTCAGGCGATCGGTAGTGCGCTGGCGAAGATCCGTGACGAGCAACCGGCAGCGCAGATCCGGTTCCTAGGTCCGTGGCCCCCGTACTCCTTCGCCGACGTGCCGACCATGACGTCCTGACCGGGAGGCCGGGGATTCGTCGACGATCTCAACCTCCGCACCGATGTGCGTCACGTCCAGCAGGAAGCGCACAAGTCCCGGCGGGTTGAGGAAGCGCACCCGGGTGCCGGCTCCGGAGAGCCGGGAAATAGCGGCGATAGTCATGGAGTCCATGAACAGCACGCCCTGAGTGTCGACGTCGACGGGCAAGCCGTAGCCGAGCGCCTCCTCGACGGCGTCATTGAGCGTGGAGATGTCGGCGGCGTCGATCTCGCCGCCGAGGGCGAGTCGGGCGCAATCGTGCGACCTGGACAGGCTGACCCAACCCTGCGCGCTCAACCGCTCGGACTCCGCGGGCATCCTGCTCCTCGACTGGTTGACGGACGCCCTTGTGGCATCAACGTCTGGCATCAAAGTTCGGGCCGCGGCCAGGGTCCACACGTTTGCCACAACTCATTAAAAGGCCCTCGGATTACCGTGCACTTCAACAGATCGAGGTCGACAGGAGTGTGACCAATGCCCATCAAAGAGAAGAGCACCGAGTGGGTCAAGGCGACCGAACACCGCACCGGTGACCACAGCCAACCGTGCCGTGAGTGCGGCGAGCCGACGCGCAACGCGGACCGGTACCACTACGGGTGTACACCAACGGAGATCTACCTGGGTGCTCTGTTCCGCTGATCCGGTCAGGTTCGCGCCGAACTCGCCGCGGGAACCTCAGCGTGTGGACTTGCTCCGGCCGCTGATCGCGCCCCAGATCACCAGGACGATCACCGAGCCGAGGATGGCCAGCAGCCAGGAGGAGATGGAGAAGAACTCATCCACATCGCCCAAGCCTGTGGCTGTGCCGATCCAACCACCGAGCATTGCGCCGATCACGCCGATTAACAGGCTGGCGAGCCAGCCGCCGGCGATACGGTCCTTGAGGATCGCACGAGCGATCGCACCAGCAATGAGACCGAGCAGCAGGAATGCGATGAAACCCATGGGGACTCCTTGTTCGATCGACGGACCGGCGCCTGATGGGCCGGCGGTGGAACCGATGGTGGCATCACCGGGGGAATCGCGCATCTTGAGCCCGCGGCGGTGACCGTGGGCGTTCCCGGTACGCGATCGGTACGGTAGGGGCGTGCCTGAATCCCGAGTTGCCCTCGTCACCTGCGCCGACCTGCCCCGTTTGCACGAGGAGGATCGACCGCTCGTGCCCGCGCTGGCCGATCGCGCTGTGCACGCCGAGGCCGCCGTCTGGAACGACCCGAGCGTGGACTGGTCCACCTACGACCTGGTGTTGGTGCGCTCGGCCTGGGACTATGCGGCTCACCGCGACGATTTCGTGGCCTGGGCCCAGTCCGTGCCGCGGTTGCTGAACCCGCCGAACGTGTTGCGCTGGAACACCGACAAGCACTATCTGCAGCCGCTGGCCGACCACGGCCTGCCGGTGGTCGACACCCGATGGCTGGAACCGGAGCGCGAGTTCACCAAGCGCGATCTGCACAATCGCTTTCCCGCTCGGGAGGAATTCGTCATCAAGCCGGCCATCAGCGCCGGATCAATGGACACCGCCCGGTACCGCGTGCTGGCCGACGATCGACGCGCGGCCATCGAGCACGCCTCCCGGCTGCTGGCCGACGGCCGCTCGGTGATGGTGCAGCGCTATGTGCCCGAGGTCGATGTGCTCGGCGAGATCGCCCTGGTCTTCTTCCATGGCACCTACTCCCACGCCGCCCGCAAGGGCACGATCCTGGAGGGCGCCGAACGAGCCGAGGCCGGGCGGTACCTGCAGGAGGAGATGGAGCCCTACCGCGCCAGCCGGGAGGAGATCCAGGCGGGTCAGGAAGTCCTGGCCTTCGCCCGCGCACGCATTCCGGGCCGGTCCATCTCCTCGCGTCCGCTGCCGTACGCGCGAGTCGACCTGATCCCCACCCACGGCGGGGCCTCGCTGCTGATGGAACTGGAGCTGGTGGAGCCGAACCTGTTCTGCTCCCTGGAGTCCGGCGCCATCGAACGCTTCGCCGACTCCATCGTTGCCGAACTGCGCATGGGGCCGGATCCGGCGAACATCGACCTGGCCTGACCACGTGGTTCGGAACCAAGACGCGAGGCCGACGTCGCACATACTCCGCTTCACGACGCCCGCCACCGATTGGTTGCAGGCGCTCCCGTTGGGTAACGGCCGTATCGGAGCGATGGTCTACGGGGACCCGTGGCACGAACGCCTCCGGCTCAACGACGGCACCGCCTGGTCCGGTGGGCCCGAACGTGAGTTCACCGAGGACCGGCCCGATCCGCAGGTCTCCGCGCGTGCCCTGGCCCGTGCCCGGGGGGCGATCAGGGATGGCGACTGGTCCGGCGCCGAGGACGCCTTGCGCGCGCTGCAGCACCGCAGTTCGGGCGCCTTCATGCCCTTGGCAGACCTTGACATCACGATCAGGCCGGCCGGCTCAGGTGAGCAGGCCTCGGCCCCTGGCAACCCAGCCGCCACCACCGACCGCACCGGCAGCCCCGGCACTGAGGGCGCCGTGATCGATTACGAGCGCCGGCTCGACCTGACCACCGCGACGCACCGCACCAGCTGCCGCCACGGGGATCACCGGGTCACCGCCACCACGTTCGTCAGCGCGCCCGATCAGGTGCTCGTGTGGACCGTCACCACGGAGGACCCCGCCGGCCTCGACGTCGACCTCGCCCTGACCTCTCAGTTGCGCGGTGGCCTCGTCGAAACTCCGGGCGGAGCGGATGCGGTGCTCGCCCTCACCCTGCCCACGGAAGTGCATCCCCCGCACGACGACACTTTCCGCGCCCCGGTCGCAGGTTCGCAGGAGCCGGTGCACTACGGCGGGGACAGCCAACCGGTCGCGGTGGCCCTACGCGTCCGGCACGACGGCCTCCAGGTGCCCATCCAGGGTGGCACCGGAGTGCGCGGAGCGCGCGAGGTCACCGCGCTGGTCAGCACCGCCACCGGGTTCCGCGGCTTGGGTCGCGCGCCACGCCGGGACCTCCCGCCGGCGATCACACGTGCGGTAGCTACGCTGGACGCGGCTGAGGCGCACAACACAGCCGAACTCGGGGCCAGGCAACGAGCCGACCACCAGGAGTTGTACGGGCGGGCCGAGGTGAGGTTCGCTCACGGTTCCAGCGCGCCCAGCGACGAACGCCTGGCGGCGGTCAATGCCCCGGGCCTGCCCGAGTTCGAGCGGGACCCGGCGCTGGTGGCACTGGTGTTCAACTACGGCCGGTACCTGCTCGTCTGCTCCTCCCGGCCCGGGGGGACACCGGCGAACCTGCAGGGAATCTGGAACGCCGACCTACGGCCCCCGTGGAGTTCGAACTACACCACCAACATCAACCTGCAGATGAACTACTGGATGGCCGGTCCGGCGAACCTGCTCGAGGCGGCCGAGCCGTTGTTCGACCTCGTGGAGGCGCTGGCCGATCGGGGTCGGCGGACCGCAGCCGACCTCTACGGGGCCCCTGGCTGGGTGGCCCATCACAACAGCGACATCTGGGGTTACACCCTGCCGGTCGGTCACGGCGAGCACGATCCCGCCTGGGCGTTCTGGCCGATGGCCGGCCCTTGGCTGGTTCGGCACCTGTGGGAGCAGGTGGCCTTCGGGGCCGACGACGGATTCGCCCGCCGCGCTTTCGCGGTGGGCCGGGAGGCTGCCGCCTTCTGCCTGCACTGGCTGCAGGAGATGCCCGACGGCGGCCTGGGCACCTATCCGTCCACCTCGCCGGAGAACAGGTTCCGCACGCCTGACGGCCGCGAGGGCAGCGCCGGAATCTCCTCCACCTGCGACATCGCGCTGATCAGTGACCTCCTGACCATCGTGACCGACCTGGCCGAGCGCCTCGGGATCAACGACGACGACGTGGTGGCGGCAGCTCGTACGGCGCTGCCGCGCCTGCCGGCACCACCGATCCGGACCGACGGGCTGGTGGGGGAGTGGGCGATGGACGTGTCCTACCCCGAGCCGCTGCACCGGCACATCTCCCACCTGGTGTTCTGCTATCCCGGCACCCGACCTCTCGATCGGGACCTGGCCGGGGCGGTCTCGGCGAGCCTGGACGCCCGGGGGGATGAGTCCACCGGGTGGTCCCTGGCCTGGAAGATGGCGATGCGCGCCAGGCTCGGCCAGCCCGAGGGGGTGGAGTCCTTGATCCGCCTGGCGCTGCGCAGCAAGGAGGCCGACGCCGGCGGCCAGTCGGGTGGGTTGTACGCCAACTACTTCGCCGCCCACCCGCCGTTCCAGATCGACGGCAACCTCGGCTTCACCGCCGCACTGGCCGAGGCCCTGCTGCAGAGCCACGGCGACCGGATCGACCTGCTTCCGGCACTGCCGGCCGCGCTCGGCCCGGGTCAGGCACGCGGCCTGCTCGCCCGCGGCGGCACCGTTGTGGATGTGGACTGGGAGATCGACGACGACGGCCGGGTGGCGCTGACCGGGGCATGCCTGCGGGCCACCGCTCCCGCCCGCGCGGGTAACCGGCGGGTGTGCTTCGCCGGTGCCGGGGTGAATGTGGACGTGCCCGCCGACGCCCCGGTCACGCTCACCTCCGCGGACTTCGTCCCGACCGGGGCGGGGTAGCGTATCTGCCCGATGCGCCCCAACCCGCACAGAAGCACCGGAGGATCCTGCGATGACCACCACCAACTCCTGGCCCCTGGGCGTCTCCGGGCTTGCCTACGGGTGCGACTACAACCCGGAACAGTGGCCGGTGGCCACCCGGGTGCAGGACGTGGAACTGATGGTGCGGGCCGGGGTGAACCTGGTCAGCGTGGGGATCTTCTCCTGGGCGATGCTGGAGCCGCGCGAGGGTGACTACGACTGGGGCTGGCTCGATGCGGTCATGGATCGCCTGCTCGAGGCCAGGATCCGGGTTTCCCTGGCCACCGCCACCGCCTCACCGCCGCCGTGGTTGACCCGCAAGCACCCGCACATCCTGCCCGAACTGGCCGATGGCACGGTGCTCTACCCAGGGTCCAGGCAGGCCTATTCGGTGTCTTCGCCGGTGTTCCGCGACTACGCGCTGCGGATGACCCGGGCGATGGCCCAGCGCTACGGCAACCATCCGGCGTTGGCGGTGTGGCACGTGGACAACGAACTCGGCTGCCACGTCCCGCACGATTTCTCCGAGGACGCCGCACGGGCATTCCGCGCGTGGTTGAGTCAGCGGTACGGCACGGTGGAGGCACTGAACGCGGCCTGGGGAACGGCGTTCTGGTCCCAACGGTATGACTCGTTCGAGGAGATCCTGCCGCCTCGGGTGGCTCCCCACGATCCCAACCCGACCCAGCAACTCGATTTCGCCCGCTACTCCTCCGATGAGCTGCTGCGTCACTACCGCGCCCTGCGCGAGGTGCTGCGCGGAATCACGCCGAATGTGCCGATCACCACGAACATGATGCTGACCAGCCGCACCAAATGGATGGACTACTTCGGCTGGGCGCCGGACATGGACGTAATCGCCACCGATCACTACACCATCGCCGCCGACCCCGAACGGCATATCGAGGCAGCCTTCAGCGCCGATCTGAGCCGCGGCGTGTCCGGTGGGGAGCCGTGGATGCTGATGGAGCATTCCACCTCGGCGGTGAACTGGCAGGAACGCAACCGGCCCAAGGATCCGCAGGAGATGGTGCGCGACTCGTTGTGTCATGTGGCCCGCGGGGCCGACGCGGTGATGTTCTTCCAGTGGCGCCAGTCCAAGGCCGGTGCGGAGAGATACCACTCGGCGATGGTGCCCCACGCCGGCACGGACTCCGACGTGTGGCGCACCACCGTGCGCCTGGGCCGGGCCCTGGCGGCCCTCGCACCGGTGCGGGGCTCGCGGGTGCGCTCCCAGGTGGCGCTGGTATTCGACTACCAGGCCTGGTGGGGTAGCGAACTGGACTCCCACCCCACCCAGCATTTGGGCTACATGGCGGAGCTGCTGCGCTACTACCGCCGCCTCTGGCTGGAGGGGGTCAGCGTGGACATCGTTTCGCCCGGAGCCGATCTGGGCGAGTACCGCGCCGTGCTGGTGCCCACCCTATACCTGCTCGATGACGACGCCGCCGACACGATCGCCGACGCGGCTCGGTCCGGTGCCTCCGTGCTGGTGACATTCTTCAGCGGCATCGCCGATCAGCACGATCACGTCCGACTGGGTGGCTACCCCGGTGCGTTCCGGGAGTTGCTCGGGGTGCGCACCGAGGAGTTCTGGCCCCTGCAGGCCGACGAGGTGCTGCGCCTGGACGACGGCACCGGCGCCGACCTGTGGAGCGAGAACACCCACCTGGCCGGGGCGCAGGCGGTCCGTACCTGGGCGCAGGGACCTCTGGCCGGAAAGCCCGCGATCACCCGCAACCAGGTGGGGGCGGGTGCGGCCTGGTACGTGGGCACCCGGCCGGACGCCGACGGCGTGCGTCGCCTCGTGCGTGACGTCCTCGCCGAGGCTCGGGTCACTCCCGTGGTGGACGGGTTGCCCGAGGGTGTGGAGGCGCAGCGGCGCCACGGCGCGGACGGCGCACGCTACCTGTTCGTACTCAACCACACCGGCGAGGATGTGCAGGTGAGCGTCACGGGCACCGAACTGCTCACCGGAACCCGGGCCGAGGGTACCTACGCACTCCCGGCCGGGGACGTCGCCGTCGTCCGGGAAGCCTGACCCACCCCCACCCCACCCCACCCCCACCACCCCCCACCACGCCACCCCCACCACCCCCCGCGCCCTAGCTGGGTACACCTAGCGGCCGAGGTCGACCCCTGGGGTCGAAAGCGACGCGCCGACCAGTCGACTATGACCACGGGCGTCGTTCTCGATGAGGTGGTGGTTCGTCGTACCCATTAGCGAGGCTCTGACACACTGGAGGGGTGCAACGCAACCGGCTCATCTCACTTGTTCTCGTGGTCATCGCGGTCATCATCGCCTGGGCGCTGGTGCAGTTCGTCTTCACCGCACTGTGGGTGCTCCTGCGGATCGTGTTGGTGGTGATTGTGGCGGTGCTGGTCTATGTCGCTGCCTCCGCCTGGCTGAACAAACGCAGCCGCGGCCGCTGACACCGCGGCCCTACCCTCCCCGACGGCGCCGGAACCGTCCAATTGGTGCCGTTGAGCGGCACTTCCGCGCGAGACCCCGCCGGAACCGTCCAATTGGGGCCGTTGAGCGGCACTTCCACGCGAGACCCCGCCGGAACCGTCCAATTGGGGCCGTCCGGCGCGGGCCGCCCCGGGGCGTCAGTTCAGGATGCCGGAACCCTCCAGCCAGTCGGCGGCGATGTCACTGGGGGAGCGCTGATCCTCGGTGGACTCCACGTTCATCGCCACCAGATCCTGGGCCGACAATGCCGCGCTGACCTGGTTGATCACCGGAGCGACCTGCTCGGCGATGTCGGCGTTCGCCAGCGGCACCACGTGTGAGGCCAGGAACAGCCCTTCCGGATCCTCCAGCGTGACCAGGTCCTCGGTCTGGATCCGCGGGTCGGCGCTATAGACGTTCCCCACGTCCACGGTGCCGGCCACCAGGTCCTGCACCGTGGTGTCACCGGTGGCACTGAAGGACACCTCGACCCCATAGACCTCGCTCAACCCGCTCGGACCGTAGGGGCGCTCCTCGAGTTCGGCCGGACCGCCCAGGGTCAGGTCCATATCCACCTCGGCCAGGTCGGCCAGGGAGGTGAGGCCGTGCTCCTCGGCGAAGTCAGCGGTCACGTTGTAGGAGTCCTGATCGGTGGCCTCGGCCTGGTCCAGTGCCACCAGGTTCTCCGGAAGCGCGGTACCGAGTTCGGCGTACACGTCCTCGGCCTCGGTGGCCTCGGTGTCCGGGTCGTAGAACTGCAGCAGGTTGCCGGTGTACTCGGGGAACAGGTCGATCTCGCCGCTCTCCAGGGCCGGCATGTACGCATCGCGCTGGCCGATGGAGAAGTTGCGCTCCACCATGAAGCCTTCGGCCTCCAGTGCCTGGGCGTAGATCTCGGCGATGATCTCGTTGGAGTAGTAGGCCTGGGATCCCACCATCACGGTGGTGTCGGGGCCGGGCCCGGCCGGCGCGTCGTCCTCATCGTCGGGCTCGGTGACGGCGCCGTCGTCGGTCTCGGGATCGGCCAGCGGGTCGGAATCCCCGCCGCAGGCGGCCAGCGCCAGGCCTGCGATCGCGAGGGTGGCTATCGCGGTGGTGGTGCGTCGGATCATGCTCGAATCCTTCCGGGTCGGTCAATACGGGGTTAGGGCCTCAACTCGTGGCGAGTCGTTCGGAGGGCCGTCGTTGCTTCTTTCCGCGGGTGCGTCGGGCCTGGACACCTTTCGGGGTGACCACGCGCTCGGCGATGGCGAACAATGCGTCCAAACTAACGGCCAGCACCACGATGACCAGCGCAGCGCCAAGAATTTGTTCGAAGGTGCGCAGGTTGATGCCCTGCACGATGTGGAATCCCAGCCCCCAGTTGCCCACGTAGCCCATCAGCGTCACTGTCGAGACCACCTGCAGGCTCGCCGAGCGCAACCCGCCGATGAGCAGCGGCAGGCCCAAGGGCGCCTCCACCTTCAGCAGCAGCTGCCACGGCGACATCCCCACCGAGCGGGCCCCGTCGATCACGCGGCGGTCGATTGCCTCGAGCCCAGCGTAGGCACCCGCCAGGATCGAGGGGATGGCCAACAGCACGAAGGCGGTGACCGAGGCCTCCACCTTGTACAGCACACCGAATACGAGCACCAGAAGGAGCACCAGCCCGAAGGAGGGCACCGCCCGGGCCGCGCCGGCCAGGGCCACTGCGAATCCGCGCCCGCGGCCGGTATGCCCGATCAGCCAACCGGCCGGGATCGCGATGGCGGCCGCGATCAGCACCGACACCACGGTGTAGAGCAGGTGCGTGCTGATCGCCTCGCGCAGCGGCAGGGCTCCGGTGGCGCGCTCCGGTGCGAAGATCCAGTCGATGGCCTCCAGGAACAGGTTCATGTCGTGGCCCTTTTCGCGCTGGTGAGCGCCGTCCACGGCATCAGGAGCCGGCCCGCCAGTTGCAGCAGGGCATCGATCAGAAGCGCGATCACCACCGTGGCCACCACGCCGGCCAGCACCGAGGCCACGAGCTGTCGCTGGTAACCGTTGGTGAACAGGTACCCGAGGTTGTCGATGCCGATCAGGATGCCCACCGTGGCCAGGGAGATCGTGGAGACCGCGGTCACTCTCAGCCCGGCGAGTACCACCGGACCGGCGAGGGGCAGTTCCACCTGCCAGAAGCGTTGCCAGGGTCCGTAGCCGACGGCGGTGGCGGCCTGACGCACGGAGGGCTCCACCGAAACAAGCGCATCAGCCACGAACCGAGTCATGATCGCGACCGCGTAGATGGTCAGGGCGATGATGAGATTGACCTCGGAGAGGAAACTGATGCCCAGCAGCGGCGGCAGGATCGCGAACAGGGCCAGGGATGGGATCGTGTACAGCAAGCCCACCAGGGTCAGCACCAGGCCCTGGGTGAGGCGGTAGCGGTAGGCGACCCAGCCCAACGGGATGGATAACGCCAGCCCGAGCACGATCGGCACCGCGCTCTGGCGCAGGTGCTCCACGGTGAGCCCCCCGATCAGGTCGAGGTTATCCAGGACCCAGGTCACGGGGCGCCTTCGGCCAGCACACCCTTGGTCCGCCCGTTGGCGTCCACGAGCACCGTGCCGTTCCCGGTCTCCTTCAGGTGCAGTTTCCGGGCGCCGCGATTCAACCCGATGAAATCGGCCACGAAGTCACTGGCCGGATTCTCGATGATCTCGCTGGGGCTGCCGCACTGGGCGATGTGCGCGCCCTTCTGCAGGATCACCACCTGGTCGCCGAGCCCGAAGGCTTCCTCGACGTCATGGGTGACGAACACCACCGTCTTGTGCAACTCGTTCTGGAGCCGGGCGGTCTCGGTCTGCAACTCGGCGCGCACGATCGGGTCCACCGCGCCGAATGGTTCGTCCATGAGCAGGATGTTGGGATCGGCGGCCAGCGCTCGGGCCACCCCGACCCGCTGCTGCTGCCCGCCGGAGAGTTGGCTGGGGTACCGCTCGGCCAGGGCCCGGTCCAACCCGACCGTGTCCAGTAACTCCAAGGCGCGCTGATGGGCCCGGGCGCGGGGGTTCTTGGTCAGCCGGAGCACCGTGGCAACGTTGTCGATCACCTTCTGGTGCGGCAGCAGGCCGCCGTTCTGCAGCACGTATCCGATGCTGCGGCGCAGGGCCACCGGTTCCCGGTCGGCCACGGGCTCACCGTCGATCTCGATGACCCCGGAGGTCGGTTCGACCATCCGGTTGATCATCCGCAGCAGCGTGGTCTTCCCGCACCCGGAGGAGCCCACCAGCACCGTGGTACTGCGTGGTGGGATCACCAGGGAGAAGTCGTCCACGGCGACAGTTCCGTCGTCGTACTCCTTGCGGACTGAGCGGAACTCGATCATGCCCTAGCCTCCGTCGGGTCAGTGACCTGCCGTCACGACGGTACCGGACCGGAGAGTCGGTCGCTCTCCGCAGGACCCCGGGTCCCGCCCGGCCTGGCCCCGGGACCGGAGTCTCACCGAGCCCGCAAGCCCGGCACGGTCATCGGGAACGTCTGGCGAACCGGGCGAAGAAACCCGTGCTGGGTTCCCCCTCGTGGCCCTGGCAGCGCTGGTGCTGCGGGACGCCTCTCAGTACTTGGTCCACGTGCTGGCCACAACCGGCCCAGGTGGTCTTACCGCAGCGGCGGCAGGTGGTGGGACGACACATTTCGGATGGTCCTTTCGTCAGGGGTGATGGATCGGTTCAGGGTTTCGACGGCGTGTTGACGTCCGACGCCGGTGCGCGCCGATTGCGCTCCCGCCCAGCGCCACCACGATCACCAGCGCCGCGGCGAGCACCACGACCGTCCCGCCCGGGGCCGGCAGCTCCAGTGCGAGGACCAGGACGCCCATGCCCAGCACGAAGAAGCCGAAGAGTCGCCGCAGCAGGCCCTCGGGGACCTTGCCGGTCAACGCCGTGCCGAGGAAGGAGCCGGCGACTGCGGCGGCCGTGACGGCGCCCACCAGTGCCCAGTCCAGGCTCACCGTGGTCAGGTACCCGCCCAGACCGGCGAATGATTTCATGGTGATCACCAGCAACGAGGTGCCCACGGCCGCCGGCATCGCCAGCCCACCGAGCAGCACCAGCGCCGGGACCACGAGGAACCCGCCGCCGGCTCCGACCAGGCCGGTGATCGCGCCCACCACGAAGCCATCGAGTACGGCGCGCCCTGCCGCCATGTCACTGCGCCGGGGCCGGGCTGTTCCCTTGCGGCGGATCATCGCGGCCGCGCTGGTGAGCATCATGAGCGCGAAGGCGATCATGAGCACGGTGCCGGGCAGGTGCCCGCCGACCAGGCCCGCACCGAACGCACCGACCATGCTCGCGCCACCGAAGACCAAGCCGGTGCGCCAGCGCACATTCCCGCGGCGGGCGTGACTGAGCATCCCGACCAGCGAGGTCACGCCGACGATGAACAGGGACGCGCTGATCGCCTCCCTGGGATCCATCCCGGCCACATAGGTCAGCAGTGGGACGGTCAGGATCGAACCACCGCCACCGAGGAGACCGAGGCTGACCCCGACCAGCACGGCCAGGATCAGCACGACGATGAGATAAGCCTCCATCTGCCGGTGCCGGTGCTACCGGGCCCGGACCGGGGTGTCCAGGGTTTCCGTGGTCTGTGACCACGCCTGGAACCCGCCGGTAACCTCGATGACGTCGTGGCCGGCCCGGCGCAGAGCCGCCCCAGCCACCGAACTACGGTTGCCACTCTGGCAGTAGGCCACGAGCGTGCCGGCGGCGGGCAGGTCGTCCAGATGCCACATCAGCCGTCCGACGGCGAGTTGATCACTCCCGGGGATGGCGCCCTCGGCGTGCTCGGTGCGGTTGCGGACATCCAGGAGGTGGACGTTGTCGCCATCGGTCAGGTCCTCCAGGTCGTCCGGACTCACGACCGCAGGGACCGCGGGGGGCAGTCCGGCCAGTTCGGTGGTGTAGCCGGCGACGTCATCGATCCCTACCCGCAACAGGTGGGCGCGGATGTCCTCGGCGACCTCGCTGTCGGGCGCCAGCAGCACCAGGGGTGCGGTCTCCCGCTCGGGGTCGAACACCCAGGCTCCGTAGGTCGCGGCCTTGTCCGGCCCAGGTATGTGCAGCGCACCGGCGACCGTCCCCCGGTGGACGTCCTCCCACGGGCGGGTGTCGGCGAAGGTGACCTGCTCCTCCTGCAGGGCAGCGGAGAGGCGTCCGGTGTCCCACTCGGCGAGCGGCGCCAGGGGGCCCAGCACCTGCGGGCCCTCCTTGTTCTGACGCTTCATCCGGGCGAAGTAGGCGTGCGCATCGGGCTGATCGGCGAGGAGTTCGCTGACGAAACCCTGCTCGTCGTCGTTGCGCAGGTAGGAAGCCCACCAGGAGAAGAGCCGTTCGTAGCCGACGGTGGTGGCCGGCACGGCGCCGAGGGCTTTGCCGCAGGCGCTACCGGCGCCGTGGGCGGGATAGATCTGCACGTGGTCGGGAAGATCCAGGAGGAGGTTCTTCAGGCTGGTGAACAGCTCCTGGGCACCGACGAACCGGGTGTCGACCCCGCCGGCGGCCTCATCGAGCAGGTCCGGGCGGCCCAAGTCGCCGACGAAGATGAAGTCACCGGACAGCAGGTAGCCGGGCTCGGAACTGAAGGCGCCATCGGTCACCAGGAAGGACAAGTGCTCCGGAGTGTGCCCGGGGGTGTGCCGGGCCTCGATGGAGATGTTGCCGATGGCGAAAGTGTCGCGGTCGTAGAGGCGGGTGCCCTCGAAACCGTACTGCCAGTCCTGCCCTCCCTCGCCGGAGAGGTAGATCCGGGCTCCGGTTGCGGCCGCCAGTTCGCGGGTACCGGACAGGTAATCGGCGTGGATGTGGGTTTCGGTGACCGCCACGATCTGCAATCCGTGCCGATCGGCCAGGTCCAGATACTCAGTGATGTCGCGGCGGGGGTCGACGACGACCGCCTCTCCGCTGGCTTGGCAGCCGATGAGGTAACTCGCTTGGGCAAGGTCCTCGTCATAGATCCGGTCAAGACGCATGAGATTCCTCTCCTCGGGGGTCTGCGCTGCAGTCTCACATATACCCCTAGGGGTATGCAAGCGGAGATGGGACCGTCGATGTGCCCGGTGTGTCCAGAAGGCCCGACGTCGGATGTCCGTCGGCAGGCAGCGGTGGAGGCGAGTTGCGGACCGCGCGAGCAGGGACGGAGCCAGCGGTCCGGCGCGAGCGGGAACGGCGACCTACGGTGACGTCTCCGGAGGCGAGCAGGGGCGCGGCCGGCGACGACAGCCCGGCGATCGATCGAGCGATGGTGTCGTGCGGCCGGTGGCCTCAGAAGCAGCCGCTCGCCACGGCGCCCGCGTAGGGGAGGCCGACGGCGCTGGTGGCCAGCAGCATGAGCATGACCTGGCTACCGAGGAAGAGTGCCGGCCACCTTTCCGCACGCGCTGTGGGGCGAACGAGATGCCCGATGCGATGGGGCCCGGCGGCGCCCAGTGCTCCGCCGAGGTCTGCCGGAAGGCTCGTGGAACTCGCCGGCTCGCCGACCTTCAGCAGCGCGGTCGCCAGCGCACGGGTTCCCGTCCGGCGCCGGGCCGCGTCGTCGGCGGCGATCTCCAGGTAGTGGGGGATGGCTGCGGCTGCCGAGGCGATCAACGGCACCCAGCGAAGGTAGGGGATCAGTGCCCGCATGACGGCCATCACCAGGTGGTGGTGCTGGCGAAGGTGGGCCCGCTCGTGCTCGAGCACGGCGGCCAACTCCTCCTGGTCGAGCCGCTCCCGCGCGCCGGTGGAGACCACCACCCCGCCGTGCCGGGCGGCCAGGGTGAAGACCAGCGGCGCCGGGTCGGGGATGAGCAGCACCGGCTGACCCTGCAGATGTGTTCTGCTCGCCTTGTCACGGATCTCAGTGGCCACCGCTCGCGTTGCCTGCGCGTGCCGCCACGCCCGGGCGGTGGTCGCGGTGAGCAGTCCCATCGCGGCCAGAGTCGGCAGCGCCAGGAGCACGATCGCCGGCACCCAGGTGTTGATCAGAGTGGAACCGGTCCAGGGGTTGGCCGCATCCAGGCACTGGCGGCACACCTCCCCGGCGCGTCCGGGGATCGCGGGACCGGTGAACGCCCAGGCGGCCAACGGGCCCAGGGCAAGCGCGGCCAGCACCCAGGCGAGGGAGCCTGCCGCCAGGATCGCGACCGCCAGTCTCGGGACGTGTGCCAGTGCGGAACTGGCCCGGCGAAGCAGCCATGGGCCGCCCAGGGCCACCGCGACCAGGGCAGCGCCGAGCACGCCGATCGTGAGCGTCGGCGTCATCGCCGGGCACCGTCGTCATCGTGCTGCAGGTACTCGCGGAGCAACTCCCGGTCCTGCTCGGGCATGGTCTGTACGAAGTGCATGATCGAGGCGGCCCGGTCACCTCCGGCGTCCAGGGCACGGCCCATCGTCAGCGCAATGTGTTGCTCGCGGCTCATCCGCGGCCGGTGCAGCACGAAGCGGCCCTGCCGCTTGGCGTCCACCATGCCCTTGCGCTCAAGGTTCGACAGCACTGTAGCGATCGTGGTGTAGGCCGGCTCCGCGGGCAACTCGGCGATGATCTCCCGGACGGTGGCAGCGCCGCTGGTCCACAGCACATCCATCACCTGGGCCTCCAGGGTCCCCAACCGCACCGGCCCGCCGGGACGTTCGCGCGTCCCGCTGCTCACGACGACACCGTCGCCTTCGGCGCCGGCACCGCGCAGGCGACCTGCCCCCGCAGGCGCCACAGCAGCGCCACGCCGGTCAGAACCAGGGCGCCCAGCGCCAGGAAGGGTTGGATCGGAGCGAACCACGTGATGGCGCCGGTGTATCCCAGGGCGAGCAACGCGATCTTGTTACAGACCGGGCATCCGACGGCGAACCAGGCCAGCACGGTTCCGGCCATGCCGAACCGGCTGTTGCGCCGTTCCTGGCGTGGGGTCAGCGAGGCGTCGGCGGGGTCGGCCCCGGGATCGGCACCCTGCCCCACCTCGGCGACGCCCGGGGTGGGGCGTAGGTAGGTGGTGATGAGCATGCCGGTGAACGCTGAGGTCAGCAGCCAGACCGGATAGTTCCACCACACCGGCGGAATATCCCGGCCGAAGATCGGGTTCGGGATCAGGACGGTCGCGATTCCGATGAGCAGCGCGACGGCGGCCCCCGAGGCCGCGGCGAAGATGAATTGCCGTGGTGTCCACAACCGCAGGCCCTGGCGGGCCATCGCGGCGGTGTGACGTAACGAACTCACGTTCTTCGAAATCCATGTCATCGGGCCAGTATGACTCATGGTTACTATGTTGCATAGTCATTGGCGGTGCGAGCAGAGAGTCAGCAGGAGGTGCAGTAGTGATGCAACAGGGTAACCCGCAATCGCGTGCCTGGGTGGTGCCCGCCGTGGTGCTGGGGCTCGTTGCGCTGATGCTGGCGATGGTATTCCTGCTGCGGGGCGGGTCCTCGGAGCAGACAGGCCCGCAGGAACCAGCCGGCACCAACGGCGCCGGGCAGACCGATCCGGACCAGGACGGTGCGGACGAGGGCTCGAGTGCTGCCGGACCCGAGGCAGGCGACGGGACCACCCAGGAACCGGGTGTACAGGGCCCGCCGGCACGCGTGGAAGGTCCTGAGCAACCCGAGACCGAGGGGGTCGAGCGCCGCGACGCCGATGAACTCCTCGCCGCCGGTCCGGTCGATGCCCCGGTGGTGCTGGTGGTGTTCTCGGACTACCAGTGCCCGTTCTGCGCGCAGTGGAGCGCTGAGACGCTACCGGTGATGATGGAGTACGTCGACGCCGGGGATCTGCGGATCGAATGGCGCGATGTGAACGTCTTCGGTGAGGAATCCGAGCGTGCCGCGCGCGCCTCCTACGCAGCGGCGCTGCAGGGCGGATTCTGGGAGTACCACGAGGCCCTGTTCCCCGACGGGCAGATCCGCTCGCATCGGGAACTCTCCGAAGGTGGCCTGACCGAACTCGCCGTGGCAGAGGGGCTGGACGAGGAGCAGTTCGCCGCGGATCTGAACGCCCCCGAGACCGCCGAGGAGATCGACCGCAACGCGCAGCTGGGCCTGGATCTGGGCGCATACTCCACGCCGACCTTCATCCTCGACGGCCAGCCCATCATTGGCGCCCAGCCCACCGAGGTGTTCACCGACGCCGTTGAGGCCGCACTGGCCGCTGCGACGGGTTAGCACCATGGAGATCGGACTGCTGACCGCCTTCATCGGTGGAACCCTGGCGCTGCTGAGCCCGTGCGGGGCGCTGCTACTGCCGGCGTTCTTCGCCTCTACCCTCGGCTCCGGGGCGAGATTGTGGCTGCACGGCCTGCTGTTCTACGCCGGCCTGGTGCTGGTGCTGGTGCCCCTGGGAGTGGGGGCCGGGGCCATCGGGCTGCTGTTCTCCACCTACCGAGAGCCGGTTATCGCCATTGCTTCGCTCCTGCTTATCGTGCTCGGCGTGGTGCAGATCCTGGGTCTGGGGTTCGATCCGGCCCGGATGCTGCCCGGAGCCCGCGGGCTGCAGAACCAGGCCCAGGTGCGCACCGGGATGCTCAAGACGGTGTTGCTGGGTGCGGTCGGGGGTATTGCCGGGTTCTGCGCCGGCCCGATCCTGGGTGCGGTGCTGACCATGGCGGCTACCCAGGAGTCCCTGGTGCTCTCCGGGGCGATGCTGGCCATCTACGGGGCGGGCATGGTGGTCCCGCTGCTCGTGCTCGCCTCGGTCTGGGGCCGGTTGGGCGCCAAGGGCCGCTCCTTGCTGCGCGGGCGCACCTTCAGCGTGCTCGGCCGCCGGCTGCACACCACCTCGGTGATCACCGGCGTGCTCATGGTTGTGGTCGGTGTCGCGTTCTGGACCACCAACGGATTCGTGGGCACCCCTGCCCTGCTGCCCACCTCCACCCAAGCCTGGTTGCAGGAACGCAGCGCCGTGCTGGCCCACCCCGCGCTGGACGTGATCGCGATCCTGGTGGCCGCCGTCGTCGTTCTGCTCATCTGGGCACGCCTGCGCAAGCGACACCAGCCGATCCGGCAGGAGGCCGCGAAGGCCGCAACGGACCAGGAGGACCGGTGAGGGCGCGGCGCCGGACGGCGCTGGCCGGGGCAGCGGTGACCCTGCTGCTCCTGGCCGGATGCTCGGCACCCGCCGACGAACAGCCGACGCCGGATGAACAGGTGGCCCAGGACGGGCAGGCCACAGCGGAGGAACAAGCCGAGACCGACGCGGCGGAGGACGCCGAGACAACACAGTCCTCACCGGATGGCACAGCCGGAGCGTGCGATGAGCCCGAGGACGATCTGGACCGCGCCCCCGACCTCGATCCCGAGCCCCTGGCTGAAATGGACCCGGCGGGCACCTGGCTGCCCTATCACCTGGAGGCGCGCCGGATCGTCCAGACTCCTTTCGACGTGCTGCCGGCCGAGCGCGGCGAGGTGTTCCTCGCCCCGGAGGAGCGCGATGGTGCCCTGACGTTCAGCGCGGTGGACGCCGAGGGCAGCGTATTGTGGACGGCTGAGCGCCCGCGCGGTTGCGCCGGGTTCACCCTGGCCGGCACCGAGGACGGTCAGGATCTGGCTGTGCTCACCGATGTCGACCCCGACGGCGACTCCGGGGAACGTGCGACGACCACCGCGACGGCATATGACCTGCGCACCGGCGAGCTCGCGTGGGGGCCGGTGCCGGTGGGCGGGCCGCACGTGGGCCCGGGCCTCGTCTTCGCCGCACCCGGGGCCGGGCCGATCGGCGACGGCGGTGCGCGGCTGGTGCTGGACGCCGCCACCGGGGAGATCCTGGCCGGTGAGGAGGAGGCCGACGCCCGGGTCCTGGGGGAGTACGACGGCACCGTGCTGATGGTCGCCGGCGACGACGTGCTTGCCCTGGCCGGTGCCGCTCAGGAGGAGGTGTGGCGCTTGGATGCGACCGAGTACGGCTGGGACCCCACCGACCTGGCGCCGGCCGCCGGGACCGGGGCCGATAGCGGGGTGACCAGGCTGCAGGTGGCCCCGGGTGTAGCCGCGGCCATCGACCTGGAGCAGGGCCTGGTGCTGGCCGAGGACGCCACCGACGCCGTCGTCGAGGAGTCCACCGGCACCAGGGTGGTGCTGGAGGGCGAGCACGCACGCGGATATGACGCGCGCGGCGAAGAACTGTGGGCGTACCTGCTCACCGAACCCACCACGATCGAGGGGGCCGGTGGAGTAATGGTCTATCTGCGCTCCGGCGACAGCGTGCGGGTACACAACGTGCTCACCGGGGAGGTGGCGGAGGCCTATGACCCCCAGGGGCAGGGCGAGATCCTGGTGCCGGGGGTGATCGCGGCGAACGGGGCCACCGTGGTGGTCGCGACCGAGGGGTACCCACTGGTGACGATCGTCGCCGATGAGGATCAGGAGCCGCAGGAGTAGCGTCGCCGCACGGTCTCGGGCCGGGCCGCGGTGTAGATTGAACCCGGTGGGTGGGCGTGTGCCTGGACGTGCCCCGGTGTGATGAGGAGTGCGGTGACCGTTTCGCTCACGAGGCGCCGGTGGGCACTGTTCGCGCTGTTCTTCGTGCCCGGGCTCTCGCTGGCTTCGTGGGTCACCCGGACCCCGGCAATCCGCGACCTCCTGCACGCCTCGACGGCGCAGATGGGTCTGGTGCTCTTCGGGCTCTCGGTCGGATCGATGCTGGGGATCCTGTGCTCCGGGGCTCTGGTCGCCAAGTTCGGGGGACGGCCGGTGATCGCGGCCGGGATCGCCGGTGTGGCGCTGAGCATGCCCGTCATCGGTCTGGGCGCCGGTGCCGGAGCGGCCTGGGTGGTGGCGGCGGGGTTGTTCGTCTTCGGCCTGGGTCTTGGCGCTGCGGACGTGGCGATGAACGTCGAGGGTGCCGACGTGGAGCGGGCCGGGCGCCGGCCGTTTCTGCCGGCGCTGCACGGGTGTTTCAGCCTGGGCACGGTGGTCGGCGCCCTGGTCGGTATCGGCGCCACCGCCACCGGGTTCCCCGTGGTCTGGCACCTGGTGATCACCGGCGCACTCGGTGCCGGAGTGTTCGGTGCGGCTATCCGCAGCGTATTGCCGGGCACCGGGCGCGTCCCGCGCCTGCGAGCCGATGGTTCGCGAGGGAACGCTGCGGCGCCACAGATCTGGAAGGACACCCGCCTGGTGCTCATCGGGGTGATCGTCCTGGCGATGGCCCTGACCGAAGGGACGGCCAACGACTGGTTGCCGTTGATCATGGTGGACGGGCACGGATTCGGCGAAGCGTGGGGTTCGGCGATATTCGCCGTGTTCGCCGCCTCGATGACCCTTGGTCGTTTCGCCGGAGGGCCGGTGATCGCCAGGCTCGGCCGGGCGCTGGTGTTGGGTATCAGTGCCGGCTTCGCGCTCCTGGGTCTGGTGGTGGTGGCCTTCGTGGACAGTCAATTCACCGCAGTGGCCGCCGTCGTCCTCTGGGGGCTCGGCGCCTCGCTGGGCTTCCCGGTGGCCTTGTCCGCGGCCGGTGATTCCGGGCCGAACCCGGCTATGCGGGTGTCCTTGGTGGCCACCATCGGCTACATCGCGTTCCTGGTGGGCCCGCCCCTACTGGGCTTCATCGGCGAGCAGGTGGGCCTGCGCCACGCACTGGTGATCCCGATGATCGTGGTGCTGGTGGCGATATTCCTGTCCCCGGCGGTGCGGAACCGGCCAGTGGTGGAATGCCAGAGGCTCGCGGATGAACCGGTGGCGCCGACTCGGCTTTGAGGCCCCGCCGAGGGAGCGGACCGACGACGTTGACACGCTCTTGGTGCATGTGTCACTGTATTAGTGACCTAATACAGACATACATGTGGGACAAAGGCCGTGAAGTTCGACGCATCCGCGCCAATCTGGGTGCAACTCGTCTCCGAGTTCGCCCGGTCGATCGTGGTCGGCGAGTGGGCGCCGGGTAGCAAGGTCCCCGGGGTGCGGGAGCTGGCCGCCGGGCTCGGAGTGAATCCCAACACTGCCCAGCGCGCTCTGGCCGAACTCGAGCGGCAGGGCCTGTGCCGCTCCGAGCGCACCGCCGGCAGGTTCGTCACCGAGGACGCGTCGCGAATCAATCGGGTGCGGGCCGAACTGACCCGGGACGCGGCTGACGAATTCATCCGCCGGGCCCAGGGACTGCGTATGCCACCCGACCAAGCACAACAACTCATCGAGGAGAGGTGGACGGCCCATGTCGACCACGATCAGAGCCGAACCGACACCGGGGGAGCCTGAAATGACTCACGCCCGCGCCACATCGGCTATCCGTACCCGCGGTCTGTCCATGCGTTACGGCCAGACCACCGCACTGGACGACTTCGACCTCGACCTTGCCCGGGGCAGATCGTCGGACTGCTGGGTGAGAACGGCTGTGGCAAGACCACGCTGCTGAAGGTTCTGGCCGGAGTGCTCAGCGACTACTCCGGTGAGGTCACCATCGCCGGGCATCGGCCGGGCCCGGAGTCCAAGGCGCTCGTCTCCTTTCTTCCCGACGCCAGCTTTCTCGCAGACGGCGCCAAGGTGTCCCATTGTCTGGACCTGTACGCCGACTTCTTCGCCGACTTCGACCGGGAGCGAGCGGCGGACCTCATCGGATTCTTCGGACTGCGCGATGGTATGCGGCTGAAGGAGATGTCCAAGGGTATGCGCGAGAAGGTGCAGATCGCGCTGGCGATGTCACGCGATGCCCGGATCTTCCTGCTCGACGAGCCGATCGCCGGTGTGGACCCGGCGGCGCGGCAGGTGATTCTCGACGGCATCCTGCGCAACCTCTCCGCCGATTCTCTGCTGGTCATCACCACGCATCTCATCCATGACCTGGAGTCCATTCTCGATTCGGTGGTGATGATGCGGCACGGTCGGGTCGTCCTGCAGGGCGAGGCCGACGATCTGCGCGGCGAGCACTCCGCGAGTTTGGATCAAATCTTCAAGGAGACCTACCGATGATGCTGCTCAAACACGAATGGCTGCGCACCCGGACCCTGGTGGGGACCGTGGCCGGAATGGCCGTGCTCCTCACCTTGCTCGGGACTGTACTCACCGCGACGGCTTGGCCCGTGCTGAGCCCGCTCGGCGTGCTGTTGGGTGGTATCGCCATCACCGTGCTCGTCCCTGGCCTGCAATTGGCACTCACGGCCGATTACTACCGGTCCAGTTACAGCCGTACCGGGTACTTCACCCATTCCCTGCCGATCGGCGGCGGGAGGATCTATGCGGCCAAGGCCACCTGGGCGGTGCTGGTGAGCCTCGCTGGGCTCGGGCTCACCCTGGTCCTGTTCGGAGTGTTCTGGGTGGGCGTGGGCCCCGCCGTCGGGATGGACCGCAACCCGTTCACCGCAGCGGGCATGCTCTGGGACCGGCTCAGCGCGGTGAGTTCGAGCGGCATGCTCGCCGGCGGGGTGCTACTGCTGCTGGCGATGTACCTGATCTGGCCGATCCACTACTTCTTCGCCGTCTCGCGAGGCAGCGAGCGGCCGCTGAACCGGTGGGGACTCGGCGGGCCGGTCCTGGTGTTCGTCGTGCTGTACACGGTCACCCAATTGGCGGGCATCATCGGGATGATCGCCATTCCGTTCGGGATCGGCCTGCAGAACGGAGCGCTGGGAGTGGTGTCCTACAGCATCATCGCCGAGATGCAGCTCGGGTCCGCAAGTACCGAGGACGTGATGCCGCTGGGCTTCATCCCGGCGATCCTCCTGGTGACCGTCTTCTGCTCATGGCGCACGGTGCGGTCCTGGAACCACAAGATCTCGCTGGCCTGAGAGCCAGCGCGAAGCCGGCAGCGAGAAGCCGGGACGGGCCCGTCGATCGGAGGGATCGGCGGGCCTGTCTGGTGTGTTGCGCACCTCCCGATGGTTAGTTGTACTTTCAACTATCCTTCGCTACGCTGGTGATTGCACGTTCAACTACTTTGCCCAGTCGAGAAGGAGGCGCACCGATGACCGAGGTCGCCAGTTCGTCAGCGGTGAGCGAGAAGACCCTCGCCGCGCAGACCGCCATGGACGCCGTCACCCTGCACGTGGGGGATCTTGACCTCATGTCGTCCTACTACTCCGAGGCGCTGGCCATGGAGCCGATCGAGGAGCGGTCCCGGGCGGCCGGTGTGCACCGGGTGCTGGGGCGCGGAGAGGTGCCCCTGGTCCGGTTGATCTCCACGCCCGGCCTTCCTGCGGTGGACCCGCGGCAAGCCGGACTGTTCCACACCGCCTTCCTGTTCGAGGACAAGGCCAGCCTGGCGGCCACGGTGTATCGGGCGGCCCAGGATCCCCGCAGCCGGTTCGTCGGCTCCAGCGACCACCTGGTCAGCGAGGCCTTCTACTTCACCGATCCGGAGGGCAACGGCATCGAACTCTATGTCGATCGGCCCCGCTCCGAGTGGACCTTCCGCGACGGCCAACTGCAGATGGCTTCCAACTTCCTCGACCCGAACGCCTACCTGCGCGCACATCTTGATGAGGACGTTCTCGCCGCCGGAGCGCGCCGGGCAGGCACGGTCGGACACGTGCACCTGCAGGTGGGCGACATCGCTTCCGCGCGGAAGTTCTACGTGGACCTCCTCGGGTTTGAAACCACGGTCGAAACCTACCCAGGGGCCCTGTTCGCCGCTGCCGGTGGCTATCACCACCACGTGGCGATGAACACCTGGAACAGCGGCGAGGCGGGCCCCCGCGCGGCCACCCTGGGCTTGGGCGACGTGGCGATCACTGTGCCCCAGCGGGAGGACCTGGACGCACTCGTCGCCCGGTTGTCGGCTCAGCAGGTCCAGCACCAGGACACCGGGCGCTCGGTGGTAGTCAAGGATCCGTGGGGTACTCAGGTGACGATCGCGTTGCCCGGCACGAGCACCGAGGAACTGCTCAGTCGCTGACCGTCACGACCCGCTCAGCGCGCGGGGGCCAGGGCTCGTGAGCCTCCGGCGACCTTGGCGGTCTGGATCTCGCGGTGGATCCGCAGCGCACGGAGGGCGCTGAGGATCGCGACCAGGTCCACCACCTCCTGCAGCAGGGCACCCACGACAGCGGGCAGGTACCCGAACGCCGCTACCAGCATCAGGCCGACCGAGATGATGATGCCCAACCAGATGGATTGCAGCGCGATCCTGACGGTGCGCCGGCCCACGTGGATCACGTCTGCCACCCGGCCGATGTCCTCGGAGGTGATCACCGCAGAGGCGGACTCGCTCGCGGCCGTGGCCCCACGTGCCGCCATCGCGATCCCGACGTCGGCCACCGCCAGTACCGGTGCGTCGTTGATACCGTCACCCACCATCAGCGTCGGCCTCGGCTGCAGTTGCTGCACCACCTCGATCTTGGTTCCCGGGGTGGTTTCGGCGTAGACGTCCTCGATCCCGGCCTGGGCCGCGATCGACTTCGCAGTGGCCGCCACGTCGCCGGTGACCATGGCGATCGTGCGCACGCCCTGGTCCTTGAGCCGCTGCACGGTCTCGGCGGCGTTGTCCTTCAGCGGGTCGGAGAGCACGATCACCCCGGCCAGTTGCGTGCCGGTGGAGACGTAGACGGCGGTCTCACCCGGGCGAAGCTCGGTCCGCTGCACCGGGCCGGTGACCTCCTCGATGAAAGTCGGCTTGCCCACGCGCACGCTCGTGCCGTCGGCGAGCGTGGCCTGCACGCCGTTGGTGGCGATCTCCTCGGCGGCGGTGACCTCGGGCAACGGCAAGCCCTCGGCCCTGGCGTGGGCGACGATGGGGTCGGCGAACACGTGCACCGAGTACTGCTCGGCGGCACCCCCCGCCCGCAGCGTCTCGGTCGCCGACTCCTCGGCCGGCCTGATGTCCACCACGATGGGCTTGCCCTTGGTCAGGGTGCCGGTCTTGTCCAGGGCGGCCGAGCGGACCCGGGCCAGGGTCTCCAGCGCGCCGCCCTCCTTGACGATCACGTTCAGCCTGGCCGCCGAACTCATCCCGCCCATGAAGGCCACCGGCGTGGCGATCAGCAGGGGACACGGAGTGGCCACCACGAGCACCTCGGCGAACCGGGTCGCGTCTGCGCTGATGTACCAGGCCAGGCCGGCGATGGTCAGTGACAGGATCGTGAAGGGCACCGCGTACCGGTCGGCCAGGCGCACCATCGGCGCCCGGGACTCGACCGCCTCGGTGACCAGACGCACGATCGAGGCGTAGTGGGAGTCCGCGGCGACCTTGTCCGCACGCAGGGTGAAGGCCTCGGTGGTATTGACCGTCCCGGACAGGATCGAATCGTCCTGGGCGTAGGTGACCGGGATCGGCTCGCCCGTCACCGAGGACTCATCGATCACCGCGCGCTCGGAGACCAGGGTGCCGTCCACCGGCACCACCTCACCCGAGCGCACTACCAGTAGGTCCCCGACGGCGACCTCGCCCACGGCGATGCGTTCGACCTCCGAGGTGCCCGGGCCGATCCGCTGCGCGAAGGACGGGGCCCGGTTGACCAACAGGTCCAGTTCACGACTGGCGCGGTGCGCGGCGTAGTTCTCCAGCGCCTCCCCGCCGGTGAGCATGAGTGCGATGATGAGGCCCGCGATGTACTCACCGACCATCAAGGTGGCGACCATGGCCACCACGGCCAGGATGTCCAGGCCCCAGTGCCCGGCCATCAGATCCCGGAACATGTCCCAGGCGGTGACGGCGATGACGATGCCGATGACCCCGATCGCCAGCACAGCCACCGCGGTGGGCCGCTCGGTCACTGTGAGGATCAGCGCCACGATGATGGCGACGAACGCCACGATGGCCAACGGCTGCGTACGAATGAATCGAAGCGCCCTCATGGCGGAACCATATCGCCAGGGGTTCAGTGATGAGTGGTCCCGACGTCTCAGAACGCGGTCCGTCACATCAGTCGGGGCTGGGCAGGCCTGCCATGACGGCGTCGAACGCTGCCGCGGTGAGCGCGGTCAACGACCCGGCGAACCCGGTAGCCGCGTGCTTGTGCAGGACCGTGCGCAGCGTGGTCAGGGACACGTTGACGACCAGGGACGGATAGGTGTCGGTCTCCGGGTCCATTCCGGTGCGAGCGGCGACGGCGCGGGTCAGTTCCCGCCCGATCACCGCCGAGGACCCCACCAGTGCGGGAAGGAGTTCCGGATTGTCATCGACCGCCTGCATGCGCAACTGCCACCGGTGCTGATCCTGCGCGATCGCCTCGGCGTACCCCACGAACACCTGCTTCAGTGACTCCAGCGGCGGTTCGGTCGCGGGGCGCGCCCGCAGGATCGCGGCCAGGGCGGGTGCCAGGTCCGGATCGGTCCCGACCAGGACGTCCTCCTTGCTGGTGAAGTAATTGAACAGCGTCCGCTGCGAAACCCCGGCCTCAGCAGCGATCTGCTCGGTCGTGACCGCGTGCAGGCCGCGCTCGGCCACCAGCGACAGGCCGGCCATCTGGAGTGCCCGCCAGGTGGTGCGCTTCTTCCGCTCCCGCAATCGAACGCCATCGTCACCGGCAGCGTGCGGCTGGACCGGGACGGAGACTCGCCTGGTGGACATCACCGCGTAGCGTACCGGAAGGCTGGTTCAGTAACTGCAACGTTGCAGTTACTGCACTATTGCCTCTACGCTCGATCGCGTCCTGGGGCCGTGTGCGCACCCAGGGATCAAGGAGCACCGCATTCATGACTGGTTCAGCCAGCCCCGCACCGACGTGGGGACTGAGTCGCGCATCCAGGATGGTGTTCATCGGTCTGCTGCTCGGCATGCTGGTGGCTTCGATCAGTCAGACGATCGTCTCTCCGGCGATGCCGATCATCGTGGCCGACCTCGGGGGCATCGATCACTACAGCTGGCTGGCGACGGCGGCGATGCTGGTGTCCGCAGTGGTGGTGCCGATCGTGGGGAAGCTGTCCGACCTGTACGGCCGGCGCTCGTTCTACCTGGCCGGCCTGAGCATCTTCCTACTCGGCTCGATCCTGGCCGGACTGGCCCCGAGCTTCTGGTGGCTGGTCGCAGCTCGCGGGGTCCAGGGCCTGGGGATGGGCGCGTTGATGACGCTGTCCCAGACCATCATCGGCGACATCATCCCCCCACGTCAGCGCGGCAAGTACCAGGGGTTCATGGGCGCGGTGTTCGGCGTGACCTCGATCGCCGGTCCGTTGCTCGGTGGCTGGATCACCGACCACTGGGGCTGGCGATGGCTGTTCTACGCCGCGCTGCCCGTGGGTGTGGTGGCACTGGTCTTCATCACCAAGTACCTGCATGTGCCGCAGGTGCAACGCAGGGCCAAGATTGATGTGGCCGGCATCGTCACGCTGGCCGCCGCACTGGTGTCGATCCTGCTCGCCACCTCCTGGGGCGGTACCACCTACGCGTGGAGTTCACCGCAGGTGCTGAGCCTGTTCGCGCTGGGCGCGGTACTGCTCGCCGTCTTCATCCTGATCGAACTGCGGGCCGAAGAACCGGTGCTCCCGTTGCGCCTGTTCCGCAACTCGATCCTGACCTTCTCCAACCTCGCCAGCCTGATGATCGCGATGAGTATGTTCGGCGCGATCTTCTATATCCCGGTCTATGCCCAGGGAGTCCTCGGTGTCAGCGCCACCGTGTCCGGAGCGATCATGATCCCGATGAGTCTGGCGATGATCGTGGTGGGCATCGTGATCGGGTTCCTCATCACCAGGACCGGGAGGTACAAGGTCTTCATCGTCGGGGGCACCCTGACGATGCTGGCCGGGTTCGGTCTGCTGCTGCGGATGGACTACGGCTCCTCCGAACTGCAACTGACCGTAGCGATGGTGGTGCTGGGCGCCGGACTGGGCGGATCGATGCAGCCGTTCACGATCATCGTGCAGAACGCGGTGAGTCAGCGTGACCTCGGCGTGGCCACCGCTACGATCCAGTTCTTCCGTAATACCGGGGGAACGGTTGGGACGGCGGTGCTTGGGACCATCATGACCTCCAGGATGGTCACCACGATTCCGCACCACCTGCCCGAGGGGGTCGAGGAGGTGCTTCCGGCCGAAGGCCTGGGTGCGGACTCGGTTCTCGATCCGACCTTGCTGGCCGAGTTGCCGCAGGCCATGGCCGAGGCGGTGCGCCGAGGGATGGCCGATGCGCTGCACACGGTCTTCCTCGCGGCCGTGCCACTGGTGCTGCTGGCGGTGATCGCCTCCATGCTGGTCAAGTCGATCCCGCTGCGCACCACCCTGCACGATCCTGCAGACGCACGCGGTTCGGTCGCCGTGCACGCGAGGGTGGGTGTCGATGCGCCGACCGCACGGGACGAGCACACCGACCGGACCGGACCTGACCGGTAGGGTCCACCGCCGTGGTCATCCCCTTCATCCGTGGCCCGGGCCCTGGTGCGCCGCTCGGCGAAGGGTTGTACCGTGCGAAGCACAGGTGCGTCTGGGATCTGCGGCGCCACGAGCCACGTCGATGGTCTCAGCGGCACGCCAACTGCGTTCGAAGGAGCATGCTGTGGCCGCGAAGACTGCAAATAGTTTCGGTGCGCGCGACCAGTTGCGCGTGGGTGAGGTCCAGTACCAGATCCACCGACTCGACGCGGTGGAAGGAGCAGAGCGTCTGCCCTACAGCCTGAAGGTGCTACTGGAGAACCTCCTTCGCAACGAGGACGGGCGGGTGGTCACTGCCGAGCAGGTCCAGGCCATGTTGGCCTGGGACCCACAGGCGAGCGCGCAGGACAGCGCCGAGATCCAGTTCACCCCGGCCCGGGTGCTGATGCAGGACTTCACGGGGGTGCCGTGCGTGGTCGACCTGGTCGCGATGCGCGATGCCATGACCGCTGCCGGAGGTGACCCTGCCAAGATCAACCCCCTGATCCCCACCGACCTGGTGATCGATCACTCGGTGATCGCCGACGTGTTCGGCTCTTCCGATGCCTTCCGGATCAACACCGACCTGGAGTTCGAGCGCAACCACGAGCGCTACGGTCTGCTGCGCTGGGGCCAGAGCGCCTTCGATGACTTCTCGGTGGTGCCGCCGGGGACGGGTATCTGCCACCAGGTGAACCTGGAGTACCTGGCTCAGGTGGTCTTCACCTCCGAACGTGACGGGCGGCCGGTGGCCTACCCCGACTCGCTGGTCGGCACCGACTCCCACACCCCGATGATCAACGGTCTGGGTGTACTGGGCTGGGGTGTGGGCGGGATCGAGGCCGAGGCCGCCATGCTCGGCCAGCCGCTGTCGATGCTGATCCCGCGGGTCGTGGGCCTGAAACTGACCGGCGAGTTACCGGAGGGCACCACCGCCACCGACCTGGTTCTCACCGTGGCCCAACTGCTGCGGAGCACCGGGGTGGTGGGCAAGTTCGTGGACTTCTTCGGCCCCGGGGTCGGCAGCGTACCGTTGGCGACGCGTGCCACCCTGGGCAACATGAGCCCGGAGTACGGCTCGACCGTGACGATCTTCCCGGTCGATGCCGAGACCCTGGACTACCTGCGCCTGACCGGCCGCTCGGGCGAGCAGGTCGCCCTGGTGGAGGCCTACGCCAAGGAGCAGGGCCTGTGGCACGACCCGGATCATGTGCCCGACTACAGCCAGGTGGTCGAACTTGAGCTTGGGACGGTCGAACCATCGCTGGCCGGTCCCAGCCGTCCCCAGGACCGGATCCCGCTCAAGGCCGCCCAGGGCACGATCCGCGGATTGCTCGCCGGATGGGAGCACGACGACGCCGTCCAGGGCGGGTTGGACGACGCCTCGGCCGGGTCTTTCCCGGCCAGTGATCCGATCGCGGTCAGCACACTGACCGAGCGTGACGATCCGCCGCGGACCGGTACCGCGAAGTCACCGTCGTCCTGGCCCTCGGACCCGGTGGAGATCATGTTGGACGATTCCCCGGCGCACCTGGACCACGGCGACGTGGTGATCGCCGCGATCACCTCCTGCACGAACACGTCCAATCCCTCGGTGATGCTGGGCGCCGGGCTGCTGGCGAAGAAGGCCGTGGAGCACGGCCTGCAGTCCAAGCCGTGGGTGAAGACCTCATTGGCTCCCGGTTCCCGCATTGTCACGGACTACTACGAGCGCAGCGGACTGACCTCCTACCTCGACCAGCTCGGATTCAACCTCGTGGGGTATGGCTGCACCACCTGTATCGGGAACTCCGGCCCGCTGATCCCCGAGGTGAGCGAAGCGGTCACCGGTCACGATCTCACGGTGGCGTCGGTGCTATCCGGCAACCGCAACTTCGAAGGCCGCATCCACAGCGAGACGAAGATGAACTTCCTGACCTCACCGCCTCTGGTGATCGCCTACGCCCTGGCCGGCACCATGCACACCGACCTGTTGCGTGAACCGCTCGGGCAGAACTCCGAGGGCCAGGACGTCTACCTGCGCGACATCTGGCCGACCGCCCAGGAGGTCAAGGAGGCCGTCGATGCCGGGGTCGAGGCGCAGATGTTCACCGACGGGTACTCCGATGTGTTCACCGGCGACGAGAACTGGCAGAACATGGGCATATCGGACTCCGAGACGTTCGACTGGGACGATGAGTCCACCTATGTGCGCCGGCCCCCCTATTTCGATGACATGCCGGCCGAGCCGCAGCCCATGAGTGACATCACCGGTGCCAGGGTGCTGGCCTACCTGGGGGACTCGGTCACCACCGACCACATCTCCCCGGCGGGGGCGATCCGGCCCGACTCCCCGGCAGGCAGGTACCTGAAGGACCACGGTGTGAAGGTGAAGGACTTCAACTCCTACGGTTCGAGGCGCGGGAACCACGAGGTGATGATCCGTGGCACGTTCGCCAACGTGCGCCTGCGGAACAAACTCGTGCCCGACGTCGAGGGTGGCTACACCCGGCACCTGCCCGACGGGGAGCCGGAGAGCATCTTCGACGCGGCGCAGGAGTACGTTGCCGACGGCACCCCGTTGGTGATCCTGGCCGGTGCCGATTACGGCTCGGGCTCCTCGCGCGACTGGGCCGCCAAGGGCACCATGCTCATGGGTGTCAGGGCGGTGCTGGCGGCCTCTTTCGAACGTATCCACCGGTCCAACCTCATCGGCATGGGCGTGCTGCCGCTGCAGTTCCCCGAAGGGGAGTCCGCCGAGGACCTCGGGCTGAGCGGCGAGGAGACCTACTCGATCACCGGCCTGGAGGGAGCGGACTCGGTCCCGGAGACGGTCACGGTGGGGATCACCGACGACGGCGGGCAGACCCGGGAGGTGCAGGCACGGGTGCGCATCGACACCCCGGCCGAGGCGGCCTACTTCCGCCACGGCGGGATCCTGCCCTACGTGCTGCGTCAACTGCTCCAGGACTGAGGCGGGCGCGTCTCCCGGAAGGCGCGCACCGAAGGGACCCGTCCGATCTGCGTGCCCTGATCAGGTCCGTCACCGAGCCGCCCCGGCCGTTCGGGCACGGCGACCGGGAATGAAGAGCGCCGAGATCAGCCCACCCAGGATCAGGAAGCCCGCACACCACCACATGGCCTCGGTGTAGCCGGCGCTGAAAACCTCCGGGATCGCGTAATCGTCCCCGGAGAGGCCGACGATCGCCGGCAGCGCCGCCACCGCCAGCAGGCTGCCCGCCCGGGCGACAGCGTTGTTCACCCCGCTGGCGATCCCCACCTGGTGCCCCGGCACGGCGGCCATCACCGTGGCCGTGAGCGGGGTGACCATCAGGGTGACCCCGGCGCCGAAGAGGACGACACCGGGCAGCACCTGCGTGGCGTACGGCGCCTCGGCTCCGATGGTGGCCAGGTGCAGCACGCCGACCGCGGCCAGGGCGGGTCCGGCGCTCATCAGGAACCGGGCGCCGGTGCGCGCCATCAGCGCGCCCACCCGGGGGGAGAACAGCAGCATCAGTACCGTGAACGGCACCGTGGCCAGGCCGGCCTGTAGCGGGCTGTACCCGCTGACCACCTGCAGTTGCAGCACCAGGAAGAACATCAGTGCGCTCAGGGCTCCGTAGGTCACGAACGTCATCACGTTGGCCGCGGAGAAGGCTCGGATGGTGAAGACGCCCAGCGGAAGCATCGGGTGGGCAGTGTGATGCTCGACGACGACGAAGCTCGCCAGGGCGGTCAGCCCCACCATGGCGGGTAGCCACTCGCCCTGGATCAGCGCGTAGGTGATCCCGCCCAGGCCGATGAGGGCAAGGGCGGCGCCGGTGACATCGAATCGCGACCGTTGATCACGGGCGATGCCGGGGGACTTGGGGACGTACCGCCACGCGATCAGGACGACGAGGGCTGTCAGGGGCAGATTGATGAAGAAGACCCATCGCCAGGACAGGATCTCGATCAGCCACCCCCCGAGCAGGGGGCCGATCGCGCTGGAGATACCGGACCAGGCCGCCCAGACCCCGATCGCCCGGGGCCGGTCGGTTTCGGTGATCGTGGCCTGGATGATCGCCAGGCTGCTCGGGGTGAGCAGGGCGGCGGCCACCCCTTGCAGCACCCGCGCGGCGATGAGTTGATCGATGCCGATCGCGAGGCCACACGCGAGCGAGGTGATGGCGAAGCCGGCGGTCCCGATCAAGAAGATGCGCCGCAGGCCGAGCCGGTCCCCGAGTGAACCACCCACGAGCACGAGCCCGGCGAGGGTGAGCATGTAGCCGTTGACGACCCACTGGAGGTTGGCCAGCGTGGCATCCAGGTCCAGCCCGATGGGGCGCAGGGCAACGTTGACCACGGTGCCATCCAGCAGCGCGATCGCCGAGGCGAGCGTCGCCGTCAGCACCACCCACCGGCCCTGGGCCGAGCCGAGCGCGACGCCAGTCACGGACCTATCGTCTCACTGCGCCCCGATCGGGGCTTGTGTGTGTCGCTGGCTCCCGGGTGCTGCGCGGGACGTCCTCGGCACGGGATGATGGGCAGATGTGGCCGGTTGAGAGCGCGCGCGGGGCAGTCCCGGAGGAGCCGGGCGCCGCGCTGGTGGATCGGCTGCGGCGTCTCAGCGGCGCCGGCGGGGCGCCGCGGTTCGTGGGTATCGATGGCCGCAGCGGTGCCGGCAAGTCCACACTCGCCGAGGTCGTCGCCACCGGTCTCGACGCGGACGGGTCCGGCGCCGTGCTGGTGATCGACGGAGATGACTTCTACGCCGGGGGAAGCGCACGCCTGGGACCGGCGGACCGCTGCCGAGCAGGCCGAGCGTGTGATCGACTGGCGGCGCCAACACCAGGTGCTCGAGGCGCTGCGCGAGCACGGGAGTGCTACCTGGCGCCCGTTCGATTGGGGCGCCACGGGCTGGGACGGGGACCCGCCGCCGTTCTCGAGGGTGCCGGTGCACGCCCGGGTGGGGGCGGTGGTGATCCTGGAGGGTGCCTACAGTTGCCGGCCCGAACTGCGTGACCTGCTGGATCTGGCCGTCCTGCTACGGGTCCCTGATGAGGTGCGGATCCGGCGCCTGCGTGCACGCGACGGTGAGGATGAGCATGCCGACTGGAGCGCGCGCTGGGCGCAAGCGGAGGACCACTACTTCACCCACGTGATGCCGCCGGGAAACTTCGATCTGGTGCTGCGTTCGGGGTAGTGCGCCGGTCGCCGCCTCAATCACTCGGCCCGTGGCAACTGCCCTCAGGTGGTGCCTCCGCATAGGCATCGGCCAGGCGCATCCAGGAGTAGGTCGGATCCTGAGGGGTACCGGGTGGTGAGTTCTCCCATTCCTCCTGGCGGCCCAGGGGGGTCAGGTCGAGCAGGTCCAGGACCATCATGAACGGTTCCTCTCCACGCGCGTGGGTGGACCAGGAGTGGAACACCTGCGAGCCCCTACGCAGGAAGACGCTGATCGCCTGGTGCTCCTCGCCGTCGACCGTGGCGCCGAACTCGGTGTTGAAGGCGTCGCCGATCGTGGAGTACCACGGCAGGTCCCAGCCCATCCGGTCCCGGAAGGTGAGCAGCCGGGGGAGCGGGGCCCGGGAGGTCAGGACGAAGGAGGTGCGCCGGGCGTGCAGATGGGATAGCGGTCGGACGCGCTCGGCCATCATCGAGCACCCGTCGCAGCCCTGGGTCCAGTCCGGAGCGAACATGAAGTGCTGCACGATGAGCTGGTCGCGGCCCTGGAACAACTCGAGCAGGGTGACGCTGCCCTCGGGCCCTTCGAAGGCGTAGTCGGATCGCACCGGCACGATCGGCATCCGCCGGCGGGCGGCGCTGATCGCATCCTTCATCCGGGTCAGTGCCTTCTCCTGTTGCAGCAGCACGCCCCGGGCGTCCTCCCAGGTGGCGCGGTCCACCACCTGCGGGCCGGTGTGCCTCATCGGTAGAAGCCCTCGCGCAGGTTGATCCCGTGCTCCATCCATGCTTTGAGCGCATTGAGCATGCTGGTCCATCCCTCGCAATTGTCGAAGGCCGCCCGGGCGCCGGCCCGGGTGGGTTGCCAGGAGGACTCGGTGATGGTGACCAGGGTGCGCGTCCCGTCGTCGATCGATCCGAACTCGAACGTGGTCCGGCTGGTGCCGTCCTCGCCGGTCGTGGCCTCGCCGCTCCATTCGATCACGATGCGACGAGGTGGGTCGGCCTCGAGAACGCGGACGCCGAAGGCGCCGGGGAAGTCGGCGAAGTCCCACGTCACCTCCACTCCGGCTGAGAGTCGGCCCTGGGCGCCGCCGGTGGTGAAGTACCGGGAGAGCTGCTCCGGGTCCGCCACGGCTTCGTAGACCTGCTCGCGGGGGCGCCCGATCCGGCCGGAAACGGTGAAGGAGATCTCGGTCAGCGCACTATTGGTGGACATGTTGTAAGTTAACAACATGATTGACGGTGGCGGCAAGGGGCCTGATCCGGAACTCGACGACGACCGGGTCTTCAAGGCGCTCGCCTCCCCGGTTCGCCGGCGGATGCTCGATGCGCTCAGGGAGTCCTCGCACACCACCGGGTCGTTGTGCGCTGCCCTGCCGGAACTGGACCGCACCACGGTGTTGCAGCATCTGCGGGTGCTGGAGCGTGCCGAGTTGGTGACCGGGCGCAAGGTGGGCCGGGAGCGGCACCTGGCGCTGGCGCCGTTGCCGATCAAGCGCATTCACGACCGCTGGATCAGCGATTACACCCGCGCTGCTGTCTCGTTGCTGGCCGAACTCGACGCCGACGGGGCGGTGAAGGAGTGAACGCCGCCCTGAACCGATGAGCCGGCACGGCCCGCCCGATGGTCGACCGGTGCGGGCCGCGTGCAGCCCGACTCTCAGGCGTCGACCTTCTCGGCGTCGGTCCCCACCGTGGCAGAGGGGTAGCGGATGGACTCCACCATTTCCTGCACCTCCGGTGACGGGGGTCGCGTCAGCGATGAGACCACCGCTGTCACGACAAGGTTGACCACGGCACCGATTGCGCCGATGCCTTCCGGGGAGACCCCGAAGATGTGCTCGTTCGCGCCGAGACCGAAGACCTCCAGTGTGTAGAGCATGTACCCGCCGGTGAACAGCAGGCCGGTGAGCATGCCCGCGGCCGCGCCGGTGGCATTGGCCTTCTTCCAGAAGATGCCCAGGATGAGGATAGGGAAGAAGGTGGAGGCGGCCAGCCCGAAGGCGAAGGCCACCACCTGGGCCACGAACGCCGGCGGGTTCAGCCCGCCGAAGATCGCCACCACCACGGCTCCGACCATTGCGACCCGGCCGACGAGCATCTGCTTCTTCTCCGAGGCGCGCTCCTTGGAGATCATCCGGAAGTAGATGTCGTGGGAGGTGGCCGAGGAGATCACGAGGAGCAGTCCGGCAGCCGTCGACAGCGCAGCGGCCATACCACCGGCCGCCATCAGCCCGATGATCGGCGCGGGAAGCCCGGCGATCTCGGGGGATGCCAGGACCAGGATGTCGTTGGAGATGATCAGGTCCGCACCCGAGGCCGGTGAGTTCGAGATGGTCTGGATCACGCCGTCGCTGTTCAGCGTCACGTAGCCGGCATCCGCCCAGGGTGCGATCCAGTCCGGCAGACCCTCCGCCGTCGAACCCTGGGCATCCCGCAGCAGGTTCAACTTGGTGAAGGCACCGACCGCTGGGGCGGTCAGGTAGAGCAGCGAGATGAAGAACAGTGCCCAGAAGGCGGAGTAGCGCGCCCCGCGCACTGTCTTTGTGGTGTAGAAGCGGATGATCACGTGCGGCAGGCCGGCGGTCCCGAGCATCAGCGAGGCGACCACCAGGAAGACGTCGAGTTGGCCGCCGTCACGCCCGGCGAACGCCTCGGTGAAGCGATCCAGACCGAACTCCAACCGCAACGCATCCAACTCGGCCAGGATCGTGCCGTAGGAGATCTGCGGGATTGGGATGTTCGTCATCTGTTGGGCCACGGCCACGGCCGGGATCAGGTAGGCGGTGATGAGCACGACGTACTGCGCCACCTGGGTGTAGGTGATGCCCTTCATCCCGCCGAGCACGGCGTAGAAGAAGATGACCGCCGCGGCCACCACCACGGCCCATTGCGAACTCAGCCCGAGGAATCGGGCGAAGACGACCCCGCCACCGGTCATCTGGCCGACCACGTAGGTGAAGGAGATGACGATGGCGGCGACGGCCGCCACGAGGCGCACCGTGTTGTTGTACCGGTCGCCGACGAACTCCGGCACGGTGAACTTGCCCCACTTGCGCAGGTACGGGGCCAGCAGCATGGCCAGCAGAACATAGCCGCCGGTCCAGCCCATGAGGTAGACCGAGCCGTCCGATCCCAGGAAGGCGAGCATGCCGGCCATGCCGATGAAACTCGCGGCGGACATCCAGTCCGCGGCGACGGCAGCCCCGTTGGCGATTGTCGGCACGCCCCGGGAGGCGACGTAGAACTCCTTCGTCTCCTTCACCCGGGAGCGCCAGGCGATCGTGATGTAGATCCCGAAGGTCAGTAGCAGGAAGAAGGCGGTCCAGGCCTGCATGTCGTTCATAGCCGGTCACCGTTCCTGTTCCGCTCGGAGACGCCGAACTCATCGTCGATCCGGTCCATCCGCAAGGCGTAGATCCCGATGATGATCAGGAAGGTGATGATGGAACCCTGCTGGGCGAACCAGAGCCCGAGCGGGAAACCGGCGATGACGATGTTGTTCAGGGGCTCGATCAACAGGATGCCGAAGCCGAAAGAGACGGTGAACCAGATCGCCAGCAGCACGACCATCAGCCGCAGGTTCTTCTTCCAGTAGCGGCGCCGCCAGTCGTTCCCGTCGGCTGGTGGCGGCGCATCGCCACCGGGCTTGTCGCGTGTCACCTCGGACATGAGGCTCCCTTCATTGGTCCGCGAGGGCGTGGCCCCAACCAACTGCACGACGTGCCGGCACACAACGCAGACCCGGTGTCTATTTCGCCGACGGTGCCTGGGCGTGCCCGGGCGGTGGGGTGGGGCCGATCAGCGGTTCCCGGCCCTGTGGTCAGCCGCTCGTGAGCCCATGCCGACCACTCGTGGCGCCGGGGGCGCCGCCCGTGGGGCGAACGGCCACAACCCTCGCCGGTGATCGGCCGCACTCCTAGGATGGGTCCATGAGTACAACGGCGTCCCAGGACACCACACAACCCGGACTCGCCGGCGTCGCTGCCCGCATCCGCGCCGGCAAAGCCACTGGATGGGGGGTGTTCCACCCGGGTAGTTGGGGGATGGCCACCGGAGGCCTGATGCTCATCGTGGCGGCCTTCCTACCGTGGGTCTACGTGACGCTGACCCAGCAGATCACCGGGGAGTCCTTCGCGCTGCGCGGTACCGACGGCCCCGGTGTGGCGACCCTGGCACTGGGCTTCCTCGCCTTCGCCGGCGCCTTCGTGCCGAGACGCAGACTCGCGATCGGCCACGCCGCCGTACCGGGGGTGCTGGTGGCGATCATCGTGTTGCTGCAGGCCTGGAACATCGTGGCGGGCTCGATCCAGACCGCCTGGGGCTCCTTCCTGCCGGGCATGGGGGTGGTGCTCGCCGGGGGCGGGGCCGTCGTGCTCATCAAGGCCGCGTGGACGATGTGGCGGCACTGGAAGGAAGCGCCCCGCACGAGGTGAGCGGCGATCCCGAAGTCCAGGACACCCCTGCCGAGGTCGACGCCGCGTTCCGGACGCTGCGCCGGATCGCGGTGACCTATTTCGTGGTCTTCCTCGCGGTGCTCGGCGCTTTCCCGGTGCTGACGATGACGCTGGAGTGGTGGACCCGGTCCCGGCTGCTCGGAGGACTGAGCCCGGCGTTCCTGGTGGCCGCCGTCGGGCTTTACGTCGTGTTCGCCGTGATCGGGATCGCGGCCGCCACGCTGAGTTCCTCGGTCGAGTCCCGCATGCTCGGCGGGACCTCCTCCGAGAGCCATGACACCGACGCGGAGGAGGGTTGAGCCTGACGGCGGTCGTCACCCTGACGGCCGTGGTCGTGGTGGTGCTGGGCGTATCGGTGGCCACCCGGCCGCGCAACTCCTCCACCGTTGACTTCTACCTGGCCGGCCAACGGGTCGGTGTGGTGACCAACTCCTGGGCCATCTGCGGCGACTACCTGTCCGCCGCCTCGTTCCTCGGGGTCGCGGCTGCGGTGTATGCCTCCGGTCTCGACGGCGCCTGGTACGCCGTGGGGTTCGCGGCGGGCTTCGTGCCGGTGCTGCTGTTCGTGGCAGCGCCGTTGCGGCGGTTCGGGGAGTTCTCCCTGGCGGACTTCCTGGGCCGTCGGCTGCAGTCGCACCGGGTGCGACTCAGCGCGGTCGGCGTCGTCCAACTGGTCATCCTGTGTTACCTGATCCCGCAGTCGCTGGGAAGCGGAATCACCTGGGAACTGCTCGTAGGCCACGGGATCCTCGGTCTGTCGCCCTACGTCACCGGGGTGTTGCTATCCACCGCGGTGATCGCCGTCGTCGTCGCCTTCGGAGGGATGCGCGGCACCACGTGGAACCAGGCCGTGCAGTTCCTGCTGCTCTTCGCAGCCCTGTTGTGGCTGGCGGTGACGGTCAGCGTGGACGGGTTCCATTACGGCAACGCGGACCCACTG
The DNA here is from genome assembly GCF_049725185.1 of Pseudactinotalea sp. Z1748. Classification (NCBI taxonomy): domain Bacteria; kingdom Bacillati; phylum Actinomycetota; class Actinomycetes; order Micrococcales; family Cellulomonadaceae; genus Pseudactinotalea; species Pseudactinotalea sp. Z1748. The sequence continues at coordinate 221,608 of NZ_JBMPQB010000005.1, forward strand.
AACTTCTCCCACGCGGCAGGGGCGGGCGTCGCCGATTCCGAGGTGGGCCTGCGTGGCGGGCGTGTGGGGCAGGTGGCGCTGGTGGTCACCCTGGCGATGGGTACCGCGGGCCTGCCGCACGTGATGAACCGGTACTTCACCTCACCCACCGGTCGTGCGGCGCGCACCACCACGCTGTGGGTCCTGGTGCTGGTCGGAGCTTTCTACGCGATGGCCGTGCTGCTGGGTACCGCTGCCCGCGACATCATTCCCTCCGCGGCCACCGAACACGCCTGGTTGGCCGACCTCACCGTGGAGGGGGTGCTGCGGGTGCCCGAGCACGCCCTGCCGGTACTGGGACGCCTCTATGGTGGGCAGTCCGGGCTCGGCTTCGTTGCCGCAGCCGCGCTGATCGCGGCGATGTCCACGGTGGCCGGGTTGCTGCTGGCCTCGGCGGCGACGTGGGGCCACGACGTCTACGAGCGCTACATCAACCCGCGCGCGACCCAGAAGCAGGCCGTGCGGGCCGGACGTCTCACCACGTTGCTGGGCGCAGGACTGGCCGCAGGGTTGGCCATCGCGCTGCGTACCGACGGTTTCGCCCCGTCCTCGCCCTCGCTCGTGGCCACCATGGTGACCTGGGCGTTCGCGATCGCCGGTTCCGCGCTCACCCCGGTGGTGGTGCTGTCGATCTGGTGGCGCGGTATCACCGCCGCCGCTGCCACTGCTGGGATGGTCACCGGTGGTGGCCTGGCGGTCACGATGGTGCTGTCCGCGGAGTTCATGGACCCCTCGGCGTTGCGGGATCTGATGTCCGCGCCCACGCTGGTGGCCGCCCCGGTAGCCATCGCGGTGACGGTGCTGGTCTCGCTGCGCACGCCCCGGCCGGAGGGAACCGATGCCGCCTGGCTGACCATGCACGGCACGGCCGCGGACCGGCAGGCCGAGCGCCTGGCGAGCATGATGGTGGGCCGGGGGCGGGAGCGGATGGGTGTGCGCGGGCGTGTTGGTCGGCGTCACCGGGGAGGGGAGAGCTGATGCGGGGGAGCGTGACCCTGGCCGCCGTGGTGGTGGGCATCTGGTCGTTGCTGTACGTCGTCACCCAGTTGGTGGTGGATCCCCCGCTGACGGTGCTGCCCACGGTCGGTGCCGGTGTCGCGATCACGGTGGCCGTGGTGCTGGGCTACCCCTCGGTGCTGCGCGGACCGCGGGACCGTGGCCGGGTACTCGGGGGTGGGCGCCAGGGCGATCCCGAGCGCGGGTTCCGGGACCTGGCCGCGGCCGGGCGGTCCCTGCCGCTGCGTGCCGGACTCACCCAGGATGCCGCGCGGCGCACCTGCGAACTGCTGCGCCCGATGCTCTCCGGAGATGCGGTCTCCATCACCGACACCGAGGACATCCTGGCTTACGTGGGTCCTGGCCAGGACCACCATGTGGCCGGTGCCGCCATGCAGACCTCCGCGGCGCCGCGCACGGTGCGCCAGGGCCGTACCCAGCTGGTGCGGGACCGTGCCGGGGTGGGCTGCCGCAAACCGGACTGTGAGGTGGTCTCCGCCGTCATCGCCCCGCTACGGATCGGCCAGCGCGTGGTGGGCACCCTGGGGGTGTACCAGGCGCGTGCGGATATCCCGCCCAAGGGCCTGGTGGAGGACATGGCCAACATGCTCTCCCTGCACCTGGAACTGGCCGAACTGGACCGGGAGCGCCGCCTGGCCACCGATGCGCGCCTGGACGCGCTGCGCGCCCAGATCAACCCGCACTTCCTGTTCAACATCCTGAACACGATCGCCTCCAAGGCACGCACCCGCCCGGAGGAGGCACGCGAACTCGTGCTACGGCTGAGCGAGTTCTTCCGGTACGCGGTGCGCCAGGAAGGCCACTTCGCCGAGTTCGCCCAGGAGTACTTCTTCGTGCGCACGTACCTGTCCCTGGAGCAGGCGCGCTTCGGTGAGCGCCTGGATGTGCGCTACGACATCGACCCGCAGGTGCTTACCTCGCGGGTGCCGGTGCTGACCATCCAGCCGCTGGTGGAGAACGCGGTCAAGCACGGCATCGCCGGTAAGAAGGAGGGCGGCACCGTCAGGCTGCGGGCCCGGGTCGATCCGTTGACCCGCACCGTGTCGATCCGGGTGAGCGACAACGGCGAGGGCATCGACCCCGGGGTGCTCGCCACCCTGACCGAGCAGCGCAACCAGCGAGTGGAGGATCTCGCCTCCCCGGCCGATCCGGACACGCTGCCCGGGGCCCACGCCGGCGTGGGTCTGCGCAACATCTCCGAGCGCCTGCACGCCCTCTTCGGCGACCGGTACGACCTGCAGATCTCCACACCCAGGTCTGGGGGGACAGTGGTGGACCTGACCGTCCCGATGCGGTAGCCATGGGCACTTCGGTCGACCGTACGCCGGCCCGGCCCAGCCCTATGCTGGGTCGGATGCAGCCCCGCGCCCTGATCGTCGATGACGAAGCCCCGGCCCGGGAAGAGTTGCGCTACCTCCTGCAGGAGATCGGCGAGGTGATCGAGGGGTCCCCGGTTCAGGTGGTGGGGGAGGCCACCAACGGGGAGGAAGCGCTGGTGCTGTTGCGGTCCCTGGAGTACGACCTGGTGCTGTTGGACATCCGGATGCCCGGGCTGACCGGCCTGGAGGTCGCCGCTGCCCTGGGCGAGATGGAGCACCGCCCGCAGGTTATCTTCACCACCGCCTACCCCGATCACGCCGTCGACGCCTTCGACCTGGCCGCCGCGGACTACCTGGTTAAACCCTTCGACGCCGACCGGCTGCGGCGAGCGGTGGAGCGGGCGTTGTCGGTGACACCGGAGCGCAACGGGAACGACGACGGCGCAGCGGCCTCTCCGCAGCGGCACCGGGAGGGGGTGGCCGCCCGGGCGCCGAGCCGGGAGGGACCGCCACCCGTGACGCCGGACCTGGTGCGGATCCCGGTGCAGAAGGACGGTCGTACGGTGCTGGTGAGTGGGGATGCGATCGTCTACGCCGCCGCATCCCGCGGGTACTCCTCGCTCAAGTTGGTCGAGGAGAGCGTGCTTGTGTCCTTCTCCCTCAATGAACTGGAGCGTCGGCTGCAGGGGCACTTCCTGCGGGTGCACCGGTCCTACCTGGTGAATCTTCGCTATGTGCGCGAACTGGTACCGGACTTCCGGGGGAGCCTGGTGCTGTTGATGAGCGATCGCCAGCGCAGCCGGGTGGAGGTCTCGCGCCGACAAGCACGCGAGTTGCGCCAGCGATTGGGGATCTAGGATCCTCCGGTACCGGTACGGTCCCGGGCCCGCAGGTCATCGAGTGGTGGCAGCAGATCCGTCACGGCGGGCCACTGGGCAGGTGGCTCCGGGATCTCCCGGCCCTGCTCCGCGGCGGTGTAGGCGGAGACCTTCCAGTCGATCACGCCGAGGTCGCCCTGAAGTTGGGAGATCTGGTCCACCACTCGCGCGCGGTGGGCGCGGAGGATCTCGATGCGCCCGGCCCGGTCGGTGTCAGTTCGTACCAGGGAGACGAAGTCCCGTACCTGGCTGACCGGCATCCCGGTGCGACGCAGGCGGATCACCACATCCAACAGCCCCAGGGCGGCGGCGTCGAAGGCACGGTGGCCCCCTGCGGTGCGGGGTAGGTCGCCGAGCAGACCGCTGCGATCGTAGAAGCGCAACGTCTCCACCGGTATCCCGGTGCGCTGGGCCACCTCGCCGATCGACTCCCGCTCCAGGGGGGCGTGCATCTCGCTCATGCACTCATCGTGCTACCTGAAGTGCACTCCAGGTCAAGGTCTCCTCGAGCGGGGTTCGGACCGGTTCACGATGGATCGCAAAAAGATGCTTGACCTTGAGTGCGCTCCAGATTGCACAGTTATCCGCCATGGACACCACGACGATGAACTCTCCACTGGTATTCGGCGCGATGCTTTTGGGTACCCGAATCGATCAGGAGCGGTCCTTTGCACTGCTGGATCGTTTCGTGGAGCGCGGCGGACAATGGGTCGATACCGCGAACTGCTACACGTTCTGGCTCAGCGGCGCCGGTGCCGGCGGGGCCAGTGAGGAGATGCTGGGCAGTTGGCTGAGCGCGCACCCGGGCCTGCGGGACCAGATCCGCCTGTCCACGAAGGTGGGCGCCGAACCGCTGTGGCCCGGTTCGTGGCCGCAGCAGCGTGAAGGCCTCTCCCGGCGCGCGATCCTGCAGGGGTTGGAGACGAGCCTGCAGCGGCTGGGGGTGGCGGAGGTGGACATGTTCTGGCTTCACCAGGAGGACCGCAGCACCCCGATGGCAGAGACTGTCGAGGCTCTCGGCGAGCTGACCTCGACCGGGAAGGTGAGGCGGGTGGGTGCCTCAAACCATCCGGCCTGGCGGGTGGAGCAGGCCCGTGGCCTCGCCCGTGCCGGCGGCACTGATGCCTCGCAGGAGGTTCAGTACTGCCAGCCGGGACGGTCGGGAATAATGGGCCGGGCACGAGCAGCAAGGGGAGAGCGCGATGACAGTGTCAGGCCTGAGGGGAAAGGTTGCGCTGGTCCACGGTGCAGCTGGATCGGTGGGAAGCGCAGTGGCCCGGGCCTTCGCTGCCTCCGGTGCGTCCGTCCACCTCACCGGGCGCACCGCAGCGAAGGTAGCCGCGGTTGCTGAATCCATCGCAGCCACCGGCGGACGAGCGCGCGCTCATGGCTTGGACGTCACGGATTCGGGTGCGGTTGAACGACTTACCCGAGACGTGCTCGCTGCCCACGGTCGGATCGATGTGCTCTACAACGCGGTGACGTACCAGGAGGCGCAGGGAACGCCGCTGCACGCTCTCGACGTCGGCGCCCTCGAGCGCACCCTGGTCACGCTCGCCAGGGCACACATGAACACGGTGCGCTGCGTCGTCCCGACCATGATCGACCGTGGATCCGGAGTGATCCAGACCACGGTGGGGCACGGGCCGCCATTCCCCCTGATGGGCTCGACGGCGATCGCGTGGCACACAGTGGAGGGCCTGTACCGCCAGTTCGCCGTCGAACTGGGGGAGTTCGGCATCCGCGTGCAATGGTTCCGCACGGGCGGATTCCGGGAGTCCATCCTGCAGGCGCGCGATTACGGCAGTAGTTACACCGGCGAAGCCGAGGCCTCCAAGGTGCTCACCGAACTCGAGCGCGGGACCATGCTGGGCCGTCTCCCGTCGGTCGAGGAGGCGGGTGCCTTCGCGGTCTTCGCGGCCGGCGAGTCCGGCGCGTCTCTCACCTCGGCGGCGATCAACCTGACCGCGGGGGCGGTCTCGGACTGAGGATGGCGAACGGCGTCGCCGGGTTGTGACGCCGTCATGCGCCGCTGGCCTCAGGCCCTCCCTGATCAATGTGGTGGCCGACGCGGGGGGCTGGATGGTGCGTAATGCTCGCGGGCGAACGCTGAGACGCAGCGAGCCCCGGCGCCGAAACGCTGGGGCTCGCATTGGGGTGACCGAGAAGCACGTCATCCGTGTGCAGACCTTGCGGAAGCGACTCCAGAAGGCCGGCATCAACACGCATGCCCGGGTCCGACTGCTGAGTTCAGCTCAAGTGGAAACTGCTCGAAGCGCCATCGCCGACGGCGCCGGCCTTCGCGCGGATGAATGTCTCGCACACCACGCTGCTGCGCAACCTGAAGCAGGGGCAGAGTTGAACGGATCACCATTGCGCACTACTTGCGGACGCTCAAACCCCATCCCAAGCGCGCGGGATCACCATCGCGCACCACCAAGAGAAATCATCCCTGAACAGGTGCTTCAGGGAAACACTTTGCCCCCGGCTCGGAAGCCGGGGGCAAAGTTGCTGGGGTGAGTGACGGGACTTGAACCCGCGACATCCGCGACCACAACGCGGCGCTCTACCAGCTGAGCTACACCCACCAAGGTGCCGAGGATCACCCGGCGCCGACCAGTGTACCCAACCGCAATCGATGAACGCCCCCGCCAAGGCGCTACCGCAGCGTTGGCTTCATCACCCTCCGGTTCACTCGCCAGCGGGGGATACCGGCTCCCGCACACCGGCTCGCGGGCTCAGGCCGGTCAGCCCGGTCAGGGTGGAGGACTCCGTGACGGCCTTGGCCGCTGCCTTGGCGGCGACGGAGTCCGGTCCGGGGTGGTCCGGGAAGAGGATGGCGCGGTAGTAGCGCAACTCGTCGATGCTCTCGGCGATGTCGGCCAGGGCGCGGTGGCCACCATCCTTGGCCGGGGCGTTGAAGTAAGCACGGGGGTACCAACGCCGGGCGAGTTCCTTGATCGAGGACACGTCGATGATCCGGTAGTGCAGGTGCGCGGTCAGTTCTGGCATGTCCCGATCGAGGAATACCTTGTCCGTGCCCACCGAGTTCCCGGCCAGCGGTGCCTTGCGAGTCTCGGGTACGAAGGTGCGCACGTATTCCAGCACCTGTTCCTGGGCCTGGGCCAGTGTGAGGCCCTCGTTGAGCAGGTCCAGCAGCCCCGACTCGGTGTGCATCTGCACCACCACCTCGGGCATGTTCTCCAAGGCCTTGGGCGGGGGTTTGATCACCAGGTCCAGGCCCACGTCCAATGCGGTCAACTCCGAGTCGGTGACGATCACCGCGATCTCCACCAGCGCGTCGTTGACCGGATCAAGACCGGTCATCTCGCAATCGATCCACACGATCGGATCCTTGACCACCGTCGGGGTGTCCTTGCGTTCACTCACGCCGGCCACCCTATCGTCGCGCCCTGTCACAAGCACCGCGGCACCGATGGCCTCTCTCCGAATACCTCCGCGCCCGCAGCGGTGGGGTGCACGCCGTCGTCGTCCATCCCATCGGCGAACCGGTCCCCGGCACGTAGCCCGGCGGCGGCACCAGGGCGGGGGTTCGCTCAGCCACCCCGCCGCGGCAGCTATCATCGAACGATGCGCTCCGTGACCACCCCTGCCGGAACGGGTTTCAACCCGGTGCATCGGACGCTCCCGCCGGGGGTGGGCACCAACGGTCAGGTCTGCACCTGGGGCGCCCAACTCGCAGGAGCCGCACCACCCGAGTGGTGGACATTGAGCCGCGGCTAGGAGCGCCCAACCGGGCCCGAAGGCCGCTTGCGAACCCACAACGAACCGAGTGAGGTCCTGGTGTTGGTGACGATCCTGGCCGGCGCGGCCCTGCTGGCGCTGGTGGCGCCGTTCGCCGGCCGCGCCCTGGGCGCGGGCGCCGGCTGGCTGCTGGGCGCCGGGCTGGCCGGACTGAGCGCGGCGGTCGCGGCACTGGCCCCCCAGGTGTTCGGTGGGTCGCCGGTGGTGCAGACCGTGCCCTGGATGCCCACCCTGGATGTGCACCTGATGCTGCGCCTTGACGGGCTCTCGCTGGTATTCGCGCTGCTGGTGCTGGGGATCGGCGCGATCGTGCTTGCCTACAGCGCTCGCTACCTGGGTAGGGGGCCCCATGCCGGCTTCTACGGTTGGATGAGCGCCTTCGCCGCCGCGATGCTGGCGCTGGTGCTGGCCGACGACGTAGTCGTGATGTTCGTGGCGTGGGAGATCACCACCCTGTGTTCGTTCTTCCTGATCGCACGCTCCGGCCCGAGCGCACGCGAGCCCGCCATCCGCACCTTGCTGGTGACCGTGGCCGGCGGCTTGTCCCTGCTGGCCGCGGTGGTGGTGATGGTCGTGGCCACCGGCACCACGAGGCTCAGCGCGATCCTCGCCGATGGGATCTGGGCCGAGCATGGCGTCCTGACCACCACGGTGTTGGTGCTGGTGGTGCTGGCGGCGTTCACCAAGTCCGCCCAGTTCCCCTTCCACGCATGGTTGCCCGATGCGATGGCCGCAATCACCCCGGTCAGCGCGTACCTACACGCCGCCGCGATGGTCAAGGCGGGGATCTACCTGCTGTTGCGCTTCTCCGCCGCCTTCGCCCAGGTGCCCATCTGGAACGTGCTGCTGATCAGCGCGGGACTGACCACCGCCGTGCTGGGGGCGGTGGTGGCGTTGCGCCAGCACGATCTGAAGGAACTGGCCGCCTACTCCACGGTGAGCCAACTGGGTCTGCTGGTGGCCGTGATCGGGGTGGGCACGCGGGAGGCGATGGTGGCCGGTGTCGTGCACACCGTTGCCCACGCACTGTTCAAGGGGTCGCTGTTCATGCTGATCGGTGTGGTGGACCGCCAGGCCGGCAGCCGGGACCTGCGCCGCATCGGCGGGGTAGTGCGCGCGATGCCGCTCACCGCGGTCGCGTTGGTGGCCACGGTGGCCTCGATGGCCGGCATCCCGCCGCTGCTGGGATTCGTCTCCAAGGAGAACCTGTACGAGGCGTTCCTCAGCGTCGAGGGACCCTGGGGCCCGGTGTTGGCCGGGGTGGCCGTGGTGGCCTCGGTGTTCACGGTGGCCTACTCCGGACGGATCCTGTGGGGGCTGCTGGCTCGGCCGGCCTCCCCGGCCTCACGCTCCGACTCGGTGGCGGCCGCTGCGAATGATGCAGCCGCGCCGGCCGGTTCCGCCGGGGGCGCCGAGCCACGTTCTGAGAGGAAGCCGCGTGAGGCCGCGGTGCCGTTCTGGCTGATGGCCGCCCTGCCCGGCCTGGCCGGGTTGGTGCTGGGTGTGGCCCCGTTCCTGCTGGACACCCTGGTCGCTACCGCCGCCGGGGCTGCCGCGGGTACCGGTATCGAGGTGGACCTGGCCCTGTGGCACGGGCTGAACGTGGCGCTGGTCCTCTCGGCGATCGCGGTCGGATTCGGTGCCGTGGCGATCCGGGCCCGAGGGCGTATCGACGTGATCATGCGGGCCCGCAGTTTCCCGTTCTCGGCGCTGGGCGTGGTGGACGCCACCCGGCGGGGCATCATCAGCCTGGGGGTGCGTGCCGGTGCCCCGACGGCTTCCAACGCCCCGGCCCGGCACCTGGCCGTCCCGATGGTGATGATCGTGCTGATCGCGGTGGTGGGCCTGGCCCGGTTCGCCGGGTTGCCGCAGGTGGTCGGCGTCCGCAGCCAGCCGCTGGACTGGCTGCTGGTCATCCTGATCCTGGGCGGTGTGGTTGGTGCGGTGCTGGCCCCCACCCGGGTGGGGGCGATCGTGGTCACCGGTGTGGTGGGGTTCTCTACCACGCTGTGGTACTACGTCCTGGGCGCGGCCGATGTGGCGCTGACCCAGTTGCTGGTGGAGATCCTGACCGTGCTGGTGATGGTGCTCGTGCTGCGCCGCCTGCCGGAACGGTTCCGGCCGGCATCCAGCAGGCGCCGCGTCGGTGCGGGCGCCCTGGCGCTGGCGGCCGGGGCGGCCACCACGGTGGGGGTGCTGGCCCTGACCGGACGCCGCCCGCTGTCCCCGGCCGGGGAGTTCTACCTCGGGCAAGGAGAGGACCTCTCCGGGGGGCAGAACGTGGTGAACACGATCCTGGTGGACTTCCGCGCCCTGGATACCCTGGGCGAACTCACGGTGCTCGGTGTGGCCGGGGTGACGGTGGCCGCGATCCTGGCCGCCCGGGACCCGCTAGCAACCCAGCGGTCGGACCCACCGTTGCGCCACGGCGGCGGTCTGGCCGACTCAGCCCACAACACCATCTTCATCCGCACCCTGCAGAAGTGGGTCGGTCCCGCCGTCGTCGTGTTGTCGGTGCTGTTCCTGGTCCGGGGGCACAACCTGCCCGGTGGCGGGTTCATCTCCGCCCTGATCGGCGGGGCGGGGTTCGGGCTGAGCTACCTTGCTGCCCCGCGGGACAAGCAGTTCCGCCTGCCATCGATGGCGCTGATTGGCTCCGGCGTGCTGGTCGGGACCGGGATCGGGCTGGTGGGCCTGGCCGACGGCTCCTTCCTGCGGCCGCTGCACGCCTACCTCTTCGACGTGCACCTGACCACCGCGCTGGTCTTCGACGTCGGTGTCTATCTCGCCGTCATCGGCGTGGTGCTCGCCTCGATCAACCTGCTCGGCTCCGAGAGCCCGCCCACCAGAGCGTCCGAGCCCACTACCGGGCCGCAGGACCCGCCCCGCGGAGCCGCTATGGAACCCGGGTCCGCGGTAGCCACCGGGAGCGCGCGCTCCGGCCGCCCGGAGGCAGGGAACGGTGGCGAACCCGCACCTGTCGCCGCCGGGGAGGTGGATCGGTCATGACGTTGGCCCTGACTGCCGGCCTGCTGATCGCCGGAGCGGTGTACCTGATCCTGCAACGGGAGATGTTCCGGGTGATCCTCGGCTTCATCCTGTTCTCCCACGGGGCGAACCTGATCCTGTTCGCCGCCGGTGGCACCAGCCAGCGTGCCGAACCCATCGGCGGGGACCTGGACCCGGCGACCGTGGCCGACCCACTCCCGCAGGCGTTCGTCCTCACCGCGATCGTGATCGCCTTCTCCATCACCATCGTGATGCTGATGCTGGCCGTAGCCGGACGCCGGGCGGACGACACCCACGACTCCATCCCCGATGATGCCGACGACGACGGCAGTGCCGAGGATGCCGACGACGGGGACACCGGGCGCGCCGGGGCCGACGCGGGGGCTGACCCCGGCGGCGCACCCGCCCAGGGGGTGCAGCCGCGATGATGACGACGCTACTGACGCTCTTCGTTGCGGTACCACTGCTCGCCGGAGGCATCCTCATCGCACTGCCGCACCGCGTGCGGCTGCACCAGGTGACCCTGCTGGTGAGCCTGGCGGGATTGACCGGCTTCGCGGTCGCGGTCGTGGCCGCTACCTCCGGCGGCGCCGTGCTCGCCCACGGGGTCGCCGGCTGGCCGTTCGGCATCTCGATCCCGTTCGTGGCCGATGCGTTCTCAGCGCTGATGCTGACCGTCACCGGGCTGTTGGCATTGGTCTGCTCCTGGTTCGCGCTGCTCACCCAGGTGGGACGCTCGAAGTTCCTTGCCCCCATGGTGCTGGTGCTGGTGGCCGGGGTGAACGGTGCGCTACTGACCGGGGACCTGTTCAACCTGTTCGTGTTCATCGAGGTCATGCTGCTGCCCTCCTACGCCCTGTTCGTGCTGGCGGCGCCGGGGCGCGGGGGGCTGCGCCAGATCTCCGGGGCCCGGCTGTATGTGACGGTCAACCTGCTCACCTCCACCGTGTTGCTGGCCGCGGTCGCACTGATCTACGGGGTGGCCGGGACGGTCACGATGGCCGAACTGGCCGGCCTGGCCGCCGAGAACGGGACCGTGGCGATCGGGGCGACCGTGGCCCTGCTCGCCCTGTCGATCAAGGCGGCGGTGGTGCCGGTGCACGGGTGGCTGGCCCGGGCCTACCCCGCCACGCCGCCGGCGATCAACGCCCTGTTCTCCGGACTGCACACCAAGGTGGCGATCTATGCGATCTACCGGATCTACGCGGTCCTGTTCGACGGCGACGAGCGCTATCTGTGGGTCGGGGTGGTGGCCTTCACCCTAACCATGGTCATCGGGGTGATGGGCGCGGTGGGGGAGACCCGGGGCCGCACCGTGCTGGCGTTCCACATGGTCAGCCAGATCGGCTACATCCTCATGGGCGTGGCCCTGTTCGGACCGCTCGGGCTGACCGCGGGCATCTTCTACCTGCTGCACCACATGATCGTGAAGGCCTCACTGTTCCTGTCCGTCGGTGCGGTGGAGGCGACCTACGGCACCGACCGTCTCGGGCAGGTCGGTGGGGTGGCCAGGCGCGACCCAGTGCTCGCGGTGGCGTTCTTCATCGCGGCGCTGTCCCTGGCCGGACTGCCCCCGTTCTCCGGATTCGTGGCCAAGTACAGCCTTATCCTGGCCTCCATCGATGCCGGGCAGGTGGCCGCGGCCGTTGCGATGGTCGTGGTCAGCCTGGTCACGTTGCTGTCGATGCTGAAGATCTGGTCGGGCATGTTCTGGGGCAAGGCCGACGACGACGGGCCTGCCCGGGTGGGCGCTGCACCTGGCCCTGAGGTGCCTGAGCCGGCCACCGCCGGTGGTGGGACGGCGACGAAGACGCGTTCCGCCGTCGTCGGTCGTGTCGGGCTGCGCCTGACGCTGCCCGCACTCGCGTTGGCTGCGGTGACCTCGGCACTCGGTGTGGGTGGGGAGGCGCTGCTGTCGTTGGCGGAGGTGGCCGCGGGCAACCTGTCCGACACCTCCGCCTATGTGGAGGCGGTGCGGGACTCATGAGTTGGTTGACCTGGCCGGTGCGCGTCGTGGTGTTCTTGTTCTGGTTCGCGTGGGCGGTGATCACCGCCAACCTGGCGGTGGTGCGCGACGTGGTCACCCCCGGGCAGGGCTCCACCCCCGGCGTGGTGGAGTTGCGTACCCGTTGCGGGTCGAACCTGGAGGTCACCCTGCTCGGGGTGATCATCACCCTGACTCCGGGCACGCTGACGATGGGAACGCACATCGCCGGTGACGGCACCCGCATGCTGTACGTGCACGGGATGTACAACACCTCGGCCGAGGATCTTGCCGGGGACCTTGAGCACATGGAGTCCTGGTTGTTGTGGGCGATGCGGCGCAAGGGGATGGGTACATGATCGGGCTGGATGTGGCCATCGTGGTCCTGGTGGCGGTGGCGCTGGCCGCCACGATCAGGATGCTGCAGGGACCGAGCAACGCCGACCGGGCGGTGGCGGCGGACCTGCTGATGTTCTCCGTGCTGGGCCTGATCGCCCTGATCGGGGTGCGCTCGGGCTCGATCGCCACCTTCGACCTGCTGCTGATCGCCTCGCTCGTCGGCTTTCTCTCGGCGCTGTCCCTGGCCCGTGCCCTGACCCGGGGGAGGCGATGACCGTGTGGGAGGTTATCGGGCAGGTGCTCATCCTGGCCGGCACCGTGCTGTTCGCGGTGGCCGGTATCGGAATGTTCCGGTTCTTCGACGTCTACACCAGGATCTCGGCGGTCGGCACCGCCGCGGGGCTTGGCGTGGCGCTGGTCGTGGTCGGGGCCCTGTGTCTGCAGCCAGGGCTGTCCAACACGGTGAAGGTGGCCGCGATCGTGGTCTTCCAACTCACCACCTCGGCGGTGGCCACCTCGGCGATCGCAAGGGCCGCCTACCTGTCCCGGGCACCCCTGCGGCGGCTCAGTTTCGACCAGTTGACGCCCACCGAACCGGACACCCCGGCGGGCGAGGAGGACTGATCGCCCCCTCACAGGGCAATCGGGCCCACCGGCGCCATGTGCTCACTCGGCCAGGTGACCCAGCGGCATGATGCCCAGGACGGTGTGGCCGGTGGGCAGCAGCGGTGCGGCCGCATCCGCCATCGCGGGCGCATCCAGCCCGCCGATGAACACGGTGCCATGCCCGGTGGCCGAGGCCCACAGGTAGAGGTTCTGGGCGATCAGACCCGCCTCGAGCCAGGCGAACCGCTCGCCCTGGCCGCCCCCGAGCTCGGCGAAGTAGCCCTCGGCATGCTCGGTATGTGTGCTGAGTAGCACCAGCATCGGGCAGGGGGCGAGCCAAGGGGCATCCACGGTGGCCCCTGCGAGCCGTTCGCGGTGATCACCGGCTGTGCGCATCGTGAGGCGGTGCACCGCGCCGTCGTACTCGTAGGCCCCGGGGGCCAGACCGCGTACCCGCCCGATGATCGCCGTCACTGCCACCAGGTACTGCCCGCGTGCGCTGGCGTGTGCGGCGCCTGTGACCCTGCTGGCGGCGTGCCGCAGTGCGCCGCCGACGTCCGCGATCCCCAGCGCGGCCTCCGGGAAGGACTTCACCGACCTCCGGCGGGCCAGGAGCGGGGTCAACGGGGTCTCGGGTCCGCAGGGGAGGGGGACGCTGAGCGTTCCGGCATCAGTCCCGGTCACGATTCGGTCCCCACCCGCGCGTTCGGGGCGTTGTTGTACCCGGTGCGGAACAGTTCGAAGACCACCGCGTGGTCCTGCTCGCCCCAGCCGCGCCGTTCGACCTCGAGGAAGAGTTGGGTGAGGAGCGCGGTCATCGGGCTGGGGGCGGCCTCGGCCATGAACGTCTGCATCGCGTAGCGCAGATCCTTGAGTTGGTTGGCGGCACTACCGCCCAGGGAGTAGTCGCCGGTGAGGAACTTCTCCTGTTTGAGTTCGAGCACGGCACTGTTGGCCAGCCCGCCGGAGAGAATGCTCACGGCGTCTTCGAGGTCCAGACCACCACGCTCGGCCATCGCCAGCGCCTCGGACGTCGCGGCCAGCGCTCCGGCCACGATCACCTGGTTACACAACTTCATCAGCGAGCCCGCCCCGAGCTCCCCCATCCGCAGCACGGTGCCACCGACCGTCTCCAGTACGGGCCGGACGGCCTCGGTGTCCGCTTCGGAACCGCCCATCATGATGCTCATGGTTGCCTCACGTGCGCCCATGTCGCCGCCGCTCATCGGGGCATCGACCACCCCGACGTCGTACTCGGCCAGATCCGCGGCCAACGCCCGGACCTCACCCGGGGAGGTGGTGCTCATCACGACCAGGCGCGGACGGTCCAACCCCGCCAGGCCGGCCAGCAGCCCTTCCGGCCCGAACAGCAGCGTGCGCAGTTGGGTCACGTCCGGCAGCACCGACAGCACCACGGGCGCGGCCGCGTCATGGGGTGTTCGTGCCCGGGTGGCGCCGACGGATTCCAGGTCCGATGCCGGTCCGGGCGAGCGGTTCCAGACCGTGACGCCGTAACCGGCGCCCACCAGGTTGCGCGCCACCGGCGCCCCCATGACACCCAGCCCCATCACCGCCACCGAGGCTTGGCCGGCCCCCGATCGTGCTGCTCCGGTGGGCGTGGTACTCATCGATGTTCTCCCGGCTGACGGTCAGGGCACTGGCTCATTCCCCCATTGTGCCCGGGCCACGGCGATCGTCACTGGCGCCGGCTCGGCGGCTCACACATCGCCTGACCGCTCTCAGAGCCGGTGCAGCCCGAACCGGAAGCCGACCCGGGAGTATCAGCGAGGACCTGCGTTCACGCAGCGGCAAGGGTCCGTGCCCCGCACGCCGGAAGGGGAGTAGTTTGGGCCGGTGACGTCCTACTGCGCGCTGTTGCGCGGGATCGGCCCGAGCGATCCGAACATGCGCAATGACCGGCTCCGCGGGGTGTTCACCCGGCTGGGCTTCGCGGACGTGGCCTCGGTGATCTCCAGCGGCAACATCCTCTTCCGCACCGACGAACCCCACGACGCCGCTCTGCTGGAGGACCGTATCCAAGCCGCGCTGCAGCAGGACCTGGGCATCGAGGGGGGAACGATTCTGCGTACCCGCGCCGAACTGCAGGCCCTGGTTGACCTGGACCCGTTCGCCGGATTCACCCACGGCAAGTCCACCTACCTGACGGTCACCTTCTGTAAGCACCCACTGGACCCGGCATCCGAGCCCTTCCCCGAGCCGGACCTGCCCGGCGCGCGCGTGCTCGGCTACGACGACGATGCCCGGGCAGTCCTGGCTATCACCGACACCACCGGGGTGAAGACCCCGGATTTGATGAGTTGGCTACAGCGCCGCCTGGGCACCGGCATCACCACGCGCACCTGGCTGACTGTCACCCGGATCCTGAACAAGCTGCCGCAGGAGGACTCCAGGCCCGCAGGTGTGGGCCCTCCGCGCGGTACCTAGTGGGGCGCTGGGGGGTCCGGGGATAATGGGGACAGGGTAGGGAAAGTCGGGCCCATTCGATCCACAGGTGCTCCCACGCCTGGGTGCCGGGGTCCTCCTCGAGATCAGACCCAGGGCGCGGCCGTCGGCCCCGGCCGAGGCAGGCGGTGGCCGACGGCGTGGCTCGCCCGGGCGAGCTCGGTGCTCACAGGTAGCGGGCGTAACCGCGCAGGGTGAAGAACTCCTCGAACTCCTCGCCCAGTGCCACCTCCCGGAAGAGTTCGATGGCATCGTCGAGACGGGTGGACGATCCGTCACCACCGCCGCCGGCGATCTCGCGGGAGATCCGGGCGGCTTCGTTGCCCATGATGCGCTCCACCAGCTCGGTGGTGACATCCAGGCCCTCCTCCAGACGCACGCCCTGGTTCACCCATTGCCACACCTGGGTGCGGGCGATCTCCACGGTGGCCGCGTCCTCCATCAGGTGGTCGATCGCGACCGCGCCCTGGCCCTGAAGCCAGGCCTGCAGGTACCGCAACGACACGGCGATGTTGGAGCGCAACCCCTCGTAGGTCACGGCGCTGCCGGCGGTATGAAACTCCAGCAGGTCACCCGGGTCGAGGAAGTCCTCGCGCTGCCGCTCGAGCTGGTGGTCCCGGCCGCGCAGCGCCGGGCCAAAGGCGTCCCGTGCGGTGTCAACCAGCCCCGGGTGGGCCACCCAACCGCCGTCGAAGCCGTCCTCGGCGTCGCGGGCCTTGTCCGCGCGGACCCGCTGCAGCGCCGAGAGCGCCGCGGGCCGGTCGGTGCGGCTGGGCAGGTAGGCGCTCATGCCACCGATCGCGTGGGCGCCACGCTTGTGACAAATGGCGACCATGCGCTCGCAGTAGGCCCGCATGAACGGCGTGGTCATCGTGACCGCTGCGCGGTCGGGCAGGACGGCCTCGCGGCCCCTGCTGCGCAAGGTCTTGATGATGGAGAAGATGTAGTCCCACCGTCCGGCGTTCAGCCCGGCGGAGTGCTCGCGCAGTTCATACAGGATCTCTTCCATCTCCAGTGCCGCCGGCAGGGTCTCCACCAGCACGGTGGCGCGCACCGTGCCACGGGGGATGCCGTAACGGTCCTGGAGGAACAAGAAGATCTCGTTCCACAGCCGCGCCTCCAGGTGCGACTCCAGTTTTGGCAGGTAGAAGTAGGGGCCCTGGCCGCGCTCGATCAGAGCCTGGGCGCAGTGGTGGAAGTACAGCCCGATGTCGACCAGTGCCGCTGCGGGGTGCTCGCCGTCGATGAGCAGGTTCTTCTCGGGCAGGTGCCATCCGCGCGGGCGCATCATCACGGTGGGCGGGTTCGGCCCCACCCGGTAGTCCTTGCCGTCGGCGTTGGTGAAGTCCAACTCGCCGGTGGTGAACCGGATCAGGTTCAGCTGTGCCTGCATCAGGTTCGACCAGGTGGGGGAGGTAGCGTCCTCCAGGTCCGCCATCCAGACATCGGCCCCGGAGTTCAGGGCGTTGATCGCCATGGAACGACTCACCGGTCCGGTGATCTCCACCGTGCGGCGGTACAGCCCCGGTGCCGGCGGGGCAACGTGCCAGGTGGGGTCCTCGCGGACCGTGCGGGTCTGCTCCAGCAGGCCGAGCGCCTCCCCGGCCGCGATGCGCTCCTGGCGCTCCGCCCTGGCCTTCAGCAAGGTCCGACGACGACGGTCGAACCGGCGGTGCAACCACGCCACCGTGTCCAGGGCCCCGGTGGTGAGGACGGTCCCGGCCTCGGGCACCGACGGTCCGGTGATCTGCACCGACGGCGTGGCCGGGCTGGCGCCGGGGTGTGCGGCCGACGGCGTCTGGGTGGTGGGCGACATCGTGGGGGTGCTCATCAGAATTGCTCCTCTTCGGTCGAGCCGGACAGCGCCAGCGTCTGGGAGGTGGGGTTGAGTGCGGTGGAGACCCGGTCGAAGTAGCCGGTGCCGACCTCGGCCTGGTGCTTGACGCCGGTGTACCCGCGCTCGGCGGCGGCGAACTCGGCCTGCTGCAGCGCCGCGTAGGCGCTCATCCCGGTGCGGGCGTAACCGTGGGCGAGTTCGAACATGGAGTGGTTCAGGGCGTGGAACCCGGCCAGGGTGATGAACTGGAAGGAGTAGCCCATCGCACCCAGTTCGCGCTGGAAGGCGGCGATCTCAGCATCGTCCAGGGCAGCCTTCCAGTTGAACGACGGCGAGCAGTTGTAGGCCAGCATGGTGCCCGGGTGCTCGGCCTGGATGGCCTCGGCGTACCTGCGCGCGAAGCCCAGGTCCGGGGTTCCGGTCTCCACCCACAGCAGGTCCGCGTAGGGGGCGTAGGCCAGCCCGCGAGCGATCGCCGTCTCCTCACCGGCACGGGTGTGGAAGAAGCCCTCTGCGGTGCGCTCTCCGGTGAGGAAGGGCTGATCGCGCTCGTCCACGTCGGAGGTGATCAACGTGGCCGCCAGGGCGTCGGTGCGGGCGATCACCAGGGTGGGCACGTCGGCGATGTCCGCGGCCAGCCGCGCGGCGCCGAGGGTGCGGATGTGCTGGGCGGTGGGCACCAGCACCTTCCCGCCCAGGTGGCCGCACTTCTTCTCACTGGCCAGTTGGTCCTCGAAGTGCACTCCGGCCGCACCGGCGGCGATCATCGACTTCATCAGTTCGAAGGCGTTCAGGGGGCCGCCGAAGCCGGCTTCGGCGTCGGCGACGATGGGGGCCAGGAAGTGCTGGCTCTCCTCGCCCTCGGCGTGGGCGATCTGCCCGGACCGCAGCAGCGCGTTGTTGAGGCGGCGCACCACTGCCGGAACGGAGTTGGCCGGGTACAGGGACTGGTCCGGGTAGGTCTGCCCGGCCAGGTTGGCGTCGGCGGCGACCTGCCACCCGGACAGGTAGATCGCCTTCAGCCCGGCCTTGACCATCTGCACTGCCTGGTTGCCGGTCAGGGCGCCCAGGGCGTTGATGTAGTCGCTGGTGTGCAGCAGGTCCCACAGCCGCTCCGCCCCGAGCCGGGCCAGGGTGTGCTCCTCGACCACCGGCCCGCGCAGGGCGATGACGTCCTCGGCGGTGTGCTCGCGGCGCACGTCGGCCCAGCGGGGCTCGGTGGCCCACCGATGGCGCAACTCCTGGGCGGGGTTCGCTCCTGCTCCGTCCGGCTGGGGGGCACCGTTCGTGTCCGTCAGGTCGGTGCCGGTGCGGTGATCGCTCGCGGTGATGGTCATCGTCGTCTCCTTGGATTCGGTGCGGACTGCCTTATCGGGGCCGGACTGGCCATGACCCGAGCCTGGACAAGATTGCGCCGTACTTCTACGCCAATGTGGGTGAAAGAACTGCGGTTCTTTCGCTATGGTGAGGAAATGTCTCTCACATCTGCGACCAGAGCGGGAAACACCGTCCTGACCGTCGGGCGCCGCATCCGGCACTTCCGCACCGCGGCCGGCTTGACGCTGGATCAGGTGGCCGCCCAGGTCGGCGTGGCCGCCAGCCAGTTGTCGCTGATCGAGAACGGGCACCGCGAGCCGCGCCTGACGCTGCTGCACGCCCTGGCCGAGGCCCTGGGCACCACGGTGGCCGACCTGCTCGATGAGTCACCACCGAGCCGGCGGGACGCCCTGGAGATCGAACTGGACGCTGCCCAGCGCGGGTCGCTGTACCGGGCGCTGGCCCTGCCCACCGTGCGGCCCGGGCGCAAGCTCCCGATGGAGGCCCTGGAGGCGCTGGTGGGTTTGCACGGGGAACTGGCTCGCCGATCCAACGAGGCCAGTGCCACGCCGGAGGAGGCCCGCCGCGCCAACACCGAACTACGCCGCGACATGCGCGTGCGGGACAACTACCTGTCCGAGATCGAGGATGCGGCCGAGGCGCTGCTGGCGGCGGTGGGCTACACCGCTGGTCCGGTGACCCACCGCACCGTGGAGCGGATGGCCGACCACCTCGGGTTCACGTTGCACTACGCCAGGGACCTACCGTCGTCGACCCGCAGCGTCACGGACCTGGAGAATCGCAGGATCTACCTGCCCCCGCAGTCCATCCCCGGCGGGCACGGGCTGCGCTCCCTGGCGCTGCAGGCCCTGGCCCACCGCGTGCTGGAGCACACCCGGCCGAGTACGTATGCCCACTTCCTGCGCCAGCGTCAGGAGATCACCTACTTCGCCGCGGCCGTGCTGATGCCGCGCCACCGCGCGGTGGAGTTCCTGACCTCGGCCAAGAAGGAGCGGGAGTTGTCCATCGAGGATCTGCGCGACGCCTTCGGGGTGACCCATGAGGGTGCGGCGCACCGGTTCACGAACCTGGCCACCTCCCAGTTGGGTATTCGGGTGCACTTCGTCCGGGTGGGGCGGGACGGGACCCTGTACAAGGGGTATGAGAACGACGACGTCACCTTCCCCACCGATGTGACCGGAGCGATCGAGGGGCAACTGGTGTGCCGGCACTGGACGTCCCGGACCGTGTTCGATCACGCCGACCGGCCGGGGGAGTTCCACCAGTACACCGACACCCCCTCCGGCACGTTCTGGTGCACCGCCCAGATCGGCACCGGCACCGGCGGTGACTTTTCGATCACCATCGGTGTGCCCTTCGCGGACGCCAAGTGGTTCCGGGGCCGGGATGCCACCTCCAGGTCGGTCTCGCGCTGTCCGGACCTGAGTTGCTGTCGTGAGCCCGAGCCTGCTTTGGCCAAGCGGTGGCAGGCCGCGTCCTGGCCGAGTGCCAAACTGCATACCCACATCATGCAGGCCCTGCCGGGCGGGACGTTCCCGGGTGTGGATGACTCCGAGGTCTACGCCTTCCTGCAGACACACGCTCCCGACCAGGGGTGATCGGACCCGTCCGCACGAGCCCGGGGGCGCGGTGGGATGAAAGCCGGGACTCGATCGGTTGTCCCCATTGGCGGTGCCAGTCGGCACCGTCTCGTTGCGTGAAAGGTGCCCGATGTCGCTGCCGCTGTCCATCCTTGACCTTGCCTCCGTTGCCCGGGACCAGAGCGTTGCCGAGTCACTGGCCGGAACCGTGGCGCTGGCCCGGAAGTCGGAGGAGACCGGCTACCAGCGGGTGTGGTACGCCGAGCACCACAACATGGCATCGATCGCGTCCTCGGCCACCTCGGTGCTCATCGCCCACGTCGCGGCCCACACCAACACCATCCGGCTCGGCTCGGGTGGCATCATGCTGCCCAACCACGCCCCGCTGCTGATCGCCGAGCAGTTCGGCACCCTGGAGACCCTCCACCCGGGCCGGATCGACCTCGGTCTGGGCCGTGCCCCGGGCACCGACCAGAACACCTTGCGTGCGCTGCGCCGCGACCCCGCCTCAGCCGAGTCTTTCCCCTCCGACGTGCTGGAACTGCAGGCCTACCTGCGCGGGCAGAGCCGGATTCCGGGCGTGGACGCCTACCCCGGCAAGGGCACCGACGTGCCCCTCTACATCCTGGGCTCATCGCTGTTCGGTGCCGAACTGGCCGCCGTCCTCGGCCTGCCCTATGCCTTCGCCTCGCACTTCGCCCCGGGGGCCCTGCACGAGGCGATCGCGCTGTACCGCAGCCAGTTCACGCCATCGGAGCAACTGGGCGAGCCGTATGTGATCGCCGCCTACAACGTGATCGCCGCGGATGATCAGGCCGACGCCGAGCGTCAGCTCCAGGAAGTTATGCGCAGCCGGGTGGCGCTGCTGCTGGCCCCGGGGACGCAGTTCACCGACGAGCAGGCCGATGCGCTGCTGAAGTCACCGAAGGCCCAGCATCTGCACCAGATGATGACCTACAGCGCCGTCGGCACCCCGGACGTGGTGGGGGAGAAGGTGGCCGAGTTCGCCGAGCAGACCGGGGCCGATGAGTTGATGATCGCCCACCAGGGGCCGCGGGTGGATGAGCGGTTGCGGTCGGTCGAACTGTTGGCGGACGTGTACTTGGGCTGACCTCCGGCGGGTCTGGAACCGATGAAGCAGCGGCAACGGCCTCCCGGAGTTACTTCTCGGTGGTCGAGCAGATTCGGTTTCGATGAACTGCTGCGCACCAGCCCGCCGGGCGCGGTCCGTGAGTGGGTGATCGCGAAGCCCCTCGGGGCAGTACCGCATCCCAGGAACGGTCCAGATGCTTGCCGCCTAACACTGGCTGGACACCGCGACGAAGTCGAGCCGGTACCTACGTCAGATCGACGCACCCGGCGTGAACACGAAGTTCGTGGAAGCACGTCGCGGTGCGCTGGCCAAATCAAGCAGGCATGTAGCCTACCTGCACGGTCTGGGGTTAGCCACCAAGACCGGTGTGTGCGGACGCGGGTCGCCAGCAGCATCCGCCCGCGCCCGGTGAATGAACTGAGTTCGGCTGCCCTACACGCCTGAGGGGTGCCGAACCGACCCAAGGCTGCCAACCAGGAACTGGCGATGTTGCGGCTATGGGTCGATGGACCGCGGAGGAATCCGACGGTCTCCGCGTCGAGAACGCCCAATCGTGCGAGGTGCTGTTCGATCCTGGCGTCAACCGCGACGCCCTCACACGCGGAGGCAAATTAAGGTGCGAGCCCCAACCCTGGATTCGGCGGGCCAAAGTTGGAGCCGGGTGCGTTGGGTGCCCCCGGCAGGACTCGAACCTGCAACCTACGGGTTGGCAGGTTCACACCGCCCGGGCGTGGGTTCCAAGATTGGTGGCAGCATGACGGCGCGTCGGCCCCGTCCCGCGGGTGATGGTGGGATATGGATTTCAACGACGCGATCAGCAAGTGGGCCGTGGCGCTTCGTGGCGCCGGCCGGCCGAGGACCACCATCCGCACCCGCACCCAGCACCTGCACCAACTAGCAGGCGCCCATACCGGGGAAGGTCCGTGGTCATTGACGACCGCGGACCTTCTTGCGTGGTGCGGATCCCAGGACTGGGCACCGGAAACGCGACACTCGGTCAGGTCGTCCCTGCGAGGGTTCTACGCGTGGGGGCACGCCGCCGGGCACACCACCCACAATCCAGCGGCGGGGCTACCGTCGATCCCGCGCCGCCCGCCTGCTCCGAACCCGTTACCCGAGGCGGCGTTGGCGTCGGCGTTGTTGGCGGCGCCGGTGCGTGAGCAGTTGATGATCCACCTCGCCGCCAGGTGTGGGCTGCGGCGGGGCGAGGTTGCCCAGGTCCACACCGGCGACGTGGTGACGGACTTGCTGGGGCACAGTCTGATCGTGCGGGGCAAGGGTGGGCGTCGGCGCACTGTGCCGTTGCCGGATGACCTGGCCGACCTGGTCCTGACCCGGGGGCCGGGGTACATTTTTCCCGGTCAGCACGACGGGCACATATCAGCGCAATGGGTCGGTGACCTGATCGGCCGTCTGTTGCCGGCGGGGTGGACGATGCACACGCTTCGGCACCGGTTCGCCACCAGGGCTTACGCGTTCGACAGGGACGTGCTCACGGTGCAAGCGTTGCTCGGGCACGCTAATCCTGGGACCACGCAACGGTATGTGCGACTTCCCGATGATGCGTTGCGGCGGACGGTGGCCGCGGTGTCGGCGTAGGATCGTGCGGATTGGGCCCCTGTAACTCAGTTGGATAGAGTACTGGTCTTCTAAACCAGCCGTCGCAGGTTCGAGTCCTGCCAGGGGCGCTCACCGGGACGCCGCGGCCGCAATCCGGTGCAGGGCATCGTCGGACAGCGCGGCGTAGTGTTTCGCGGTCTCCACACTCGCCCAGCCCACGGCGCGGGCCACGGCGTAGATGTCACCGGTGTCTGCTATGCCTTGGGTGACGTACCGGGCGCGCAGTTTGTGGAAGGTGGCGTCGATACCGAGCCGGTCAAGGTGGCGGTTGACGCGTCGCTGTAGCGTGTCCGCGCCATACGTTGGCCCTCCGGCGGTGACGACGTTGCCGGTTGCTGCGGGCAGGATCTCATCGAGCAGCCGGGGTGAGATTCCCGCTAGGCGTTCCTTGCGACCCTTGCCGCGCACGTACAGTAGCCGCTTGTCCAGGTCCACGTCGGCCCAGTCCAGGGATGCGGCCTCGGAGACGCGCAGGCCACCGTAGGCGCCCAGGGCGAGGGCTCGGCGCAGGTCGGGCGCCTCCCGTTCGTCGCAG
This sequence comes from Pseudactinotalea sp. Z1748, assembly GCF_049725185.1. Taxonomy (NCBI): domain Bacteria; kingdom Bacillati; phylum Actinomycetota; class Actinomycetes; order Micrococcales; family Cellulomonadaceae; genus Pseudactinotalea; species Pseudactinotalea sp. Z1748. Next base: position 245,030 of record NZ_JBMPQB010000005.1, read on the forward strand.
GCGTCCAGGGCGCGTTGCAGGTCGGTGCGCCCAATGGGGCGGGGGAAGGCGTTATCAACGGCAGGGGCGTCCAGGCGCCGGGTTGGGTCGTCGGGCCGGTGATCGAACCGGGTTGCCCACTTGTAGAAGGCGCGCAGGCAGGCCAGTTCGTTCTGCCGGGTGGCCGGTGCCATGTGGTAGCGGGTTGCCCACCACGTCTCGATGTCTTCGATGGTGGCGCTGAGCGGTTCGGTGAGTTGGTCCAGGACGGCGCGGTACCTGGCGATGGTATGAGGCGAACGGTTGCGGTCATGCTGCGCCCAGTGCAGGAACTCGGTGACGGCGTTCATGGGTGGTGCTCCAATCCGTATAAGCGTACTTATGGGTCAGTGGTGGTGAAAGAAAGCGCCCCGCCCACCGGTGAAGGCGGACGGGGCAGGGTCAGGCTACGCGGGTGTGTGGCGGGGCGCGTTATGAGCGACTTATGGCACCGAGTGGGCGTGGCTCACAAGTATGTCATTCCAGCCACGGGAAAGTTATGCCACCACCGTCTCGCGGCTTGCGGTCATAACTTCCGCGGGTCAGTCCAGGTCGTCCCCCGTGCAGCAGGTCAGCGCGCCTGCCCACGTGCGCCACTCGCGGTCGCACTGCGGGCAAGGGAACATCACGGCTTCCTCGCGGTGGGGATGAGCCCGCGACTCAATGCCACCACCACGGGGTCGCGGCCGGTGTGGCGGGCCAGGTCGAGGACCATGCCCCACATCAGGGCCAAGAGGTCATCCCGGTCGCGGTCGCAGTGCGCCAGGGGGTGCATCATTCCCACCAGCAGCATTCCGACGCCGCCAGGCGTGCACCCTGGCCGGTGTACTCATACCCACACTCGGGGCACACGACCACCACCTCCCGGTCGTCTACCTGGATGCGGGGGTCCAGCGGGCGGCGCATGGCACACTACCCGCCCATCTCGTCCGGTGAGTGACGCCGCGCCTCGTCCGCACCCTTGGCTACGGCAACCTCGGCCTGCAGCGGCTCCACGGTCTTGCGGGGCCGGTAGGCGGTGGCGGTGGCCGTGCCGAGAAGAGCGGCGGCCAGTGCGCCCCACAGCGCGATCTGCTCTTCTGCGATCAGGCCGTAGGCGCCGGCCAGGGCGAGCGCGGCCAGGGTCACCGGGTACAGCCAGTCACGAAGGCGGGCGGGGATGATGGGGTTGTCGGTTGCTTTGGGCATAGTCAGTCTCCCTTGATGGTCACGGTGGTGTCGATGGAGTCGATCGCTTCGGCCACGCCGTCGCGGGCGGCCTTGCGCACACCGTCGAGCAGCTTGGCCTCGTTGAACGGCTCGCCCTTGCCCATCGCGACGATGGCGCCCACGAGTCCGGCTTGCGCGGCTTCGACTTCGGCGACCTTGCGGTAGGTGGACACGGCGAACCCGCGCATGTCGGTGGTGGTCATCTGGGTCGGGTGGGTGTGGGTCCAGATACGGCGGATGTCGTCGTCGGTGAGGGGCACGTCTTCCTCTTCCTGTGCTGGTGGTGTGGGTACTGGGGTGCCGCGCATGAGGCCCGCCACGGTGGTGCGCACGGTGTTCATGTTGATCCCGGTCGGGTCGATCTTGCGTCCGGCGGGGCGGGCGGCTTCCTTGTGGCCGATGACGGCGATGGCGGGGTTCCACCCGAACTCGGCGCATAGTGCGGCAGTAAGAGCGTGGTAGGCGTCGAGCTGCACCTTGGGCCATACCTGCCCGGTGCCGGTGTTCTCGGCCTCAATGCCGATCGAGCGGGGGTTGGTGTAGCGGGCGTGGCTTACTCGCCCGGCGTGGTAGCAGAGCCCGGCTGCGATGACGTACACGCGCCCGGAGCGCCCCAGCCCATATTGCGCCAGCGGTCCGGGCAGTCCGCCGTGACCGTCGCGGACGACACGCAGCGAGGGGTAGTCACCAGTGGCGGCGCCTGCGGTGTGGTGCCACATGACGGACTGTGCGGCGGACATAGGGCCGTGGCCTCGGGTGCGCCATCCGGCGACCTCGATCACATCCAGGCCGGCGGCGCGGGCGACTCTGGCTAGTCCTGTGTAGTACGGCATGGGTGCCCTCGCTTCTGGTCAGGTTTCGGCTCGGCGCTGCCGGCGCCGTCGTTCCCGGCGCAGCAGTGCCACCCGCTCCCACGCCACCCAGCACAACCAGGCGAGCACGGCCAGCGTCACGGCCTGCATCACGACCAGCGGAATGGGCACCACGCGGGCGAGTAGTGATACCCCGAGTAGGGCGATCATGGAGTCCGCGGTGCGGATCAGGTGGCGCCCGCCCTTGTTGTGGCCGCTGAGGCGCCACGGTTTGTACAGGAAGCGGAACGTGAGCCACCCGGCCAGGGCTACGGCGATGAGGATGTTGCCGGCGATGAGGAAGGCCATAGGTGGGTTCACCCTTCTCGAAGTAGGTCGAGGAAGAGGTCCCCGAGGTGGTTGACGACCTGTTCGTGGTGCGCCTCGTCGCTCACGACGGCGGCTTTGCCGGTCAGGGCCCGCACCACCGGCCAGCGGGCACGGGTTGCCTGTAGGTCGGAGTCGGCCTTGACTAGCGCCTCGGTGGCTTCGGCCATGCCCTGGTTGGGTTCGGCCCGGTGTCGCGGTCGTCGTGGGGTCATTCATCTGCCTTATCGCGCAGTGCCCGCAGGATCGATACGGACAGTTCCCCGAGGTCGTTGGACTTTGCTACAGCGGTCGCGAGTTCGCTGACTTGCCGGTTCGCTTCGCGGACGTTCTCCTGGGACACCTCCGCAGCCTCGCGCCACCGGTCCCGTTCCCGCAGCGCTTCAAGCAGGTGGCGTTCGGGGATGATCTTGCCGCGGTACAGCATCAGCATCGGCACCGCGACAGCCAAGATCAGCAGCCCACCCAGACCCAAGTCAGCGATACCGAGCGAGACCCCTTCGATCATGGGCTACTCCTCAAGGTCGCGGGAGGGTTGACCAGTGCGTACAGGCCTGCCATGAGCAGCAGCAGGTACACGGTGGCGTGGGCGACGGCGACGATGCGGGGTTCGTTGACCTTCAGCCACAGGGCGCGCAGGGGGGTCATATCAGGGCTCCATTTGCGTTGCGGTCCACCAGACGAGGTGCTCACCCACGTCGGTTCCGGTCAGGCGCCGCGATCCGATGCTGGCCGAAGTGGTGCCACGGGATGAGACGTAAGCGGCGTAGTTGCTGTTTTGGGAGGTCGCGACGACGAACGGGTTCTGTGTGAACCGCCCCGCCGGGAAGTTCACTGAGGCGCTGGAGGTGGCACTGCTTGAGGGTGGGATGGTGACCGCGCCCGCGGCCACCGCGAACGGTTGCCGCCTAATGTTCATGCGCGCCACGATGAGGTGAGAGGTGCCGTATCGCAGGACGCGGACCCGGTCACCAGGGCCGACCGTCACGCCGACGTCGGGTGATGCGGCGAGTGATTGTGCTTCCCCGTCGATCCTTATGCGCACGGGGTCCACACTGGTGACGGTGGCGGGGAAGATCGACATCTGGCGGGCCTGTAGCCGGTTGATCGCTGACCACAGGGGCGCGAGTTTCTCGTGCAGGAGGCTCATAGCCGGTTCCACATGTAGCCGTCGTGTGGCGCCCAGGCGGTCTGTGAGGTGTGCGCGTAGGCCACTTCCCACAGGTCGCCGTCGTAGGTCACTACGACACCTACGGCGTACTCCACGCCATCGGGTGACCACTCGGGGTAATCGTCCGGGTCCGGTTCGACCGGCTCAACATTCTCTTCGATGAGTTCCCAGGCTTCGGGCACCACGCTGGGGGAGTGGGCCACAGGGTGCTCAGCGATCACCTTGTACAGGTCACCCTCGTAGACGCGGGTGGCGCCGGGTGGCACGGCGTCGAGGTAGCCCGCGGGCTCTTTCCAGGCCATGCCGTCGCGCACGCCCTCGGCGGCTTGCAGGTCTGCCAGGGCAGCACTCACAGCCCTTTTGGACGACTCCCGTCGCTGCCTACGCCGGTGCTCGGCGGACACCTTCTCAGCCTCGGCGGCCACTTCCTCATCCGTCCAGCCCTCATAGTCCGGGTCCGGGTCGGCCACCACCGGCGCCTCCGGTTCGGGCGTGTGGTCGGCTGGGCGGTAGGTGGTCACGTCGATACCCCTCACTGTTTGACCTCTCTCAGGGTGGCGTTCACCAGGTCCACGCCGGTATCCGACGCTGCGTCCCAGGACCAGGTGTAGGACTGGAGCACGCACAGCGCGTCAATCGAGTGCTCGGGCACGCGCAGTCTCACGGCGGCGTTGAGGTCCAGCGGCAGCCAGTCGTGGGCGATCTGGTACGTGGACGTGACGGCCGACAGTTCCAGCAGGCGGCGGGCGGCGATCTGGCCCAGCACGTCTACACTGGTGGCGTCCTGGTCGTGCTCGGTGTGCGTGATGACCCTGCCGCGTCCGGGGATCGAGTAGGGGTCGTCGGGGTTGTTGTTCTCCGCGACGGCGTGCGGGGCGGGCAGTTCTTCCCCGTCGGCGTCGGTTTCGGGTTTGCCGACGAGGATGACCCGGTTGGGTACCTGCCAGTCGTCGGCGTCGTGGGAGTACTCGGCCCCGAAGATGGTGTTGTTCTCGCCGGACTCGAAGACGTGTTCGACGCCGCGCTGGTCGGGGGGAATGTACCGGTCGATGCGCCATGTGCCGTCACGGTCCACCCAGATGGAGAAGAAGTTCCCGGCGTCCAAGAGTCCGCGCCGGTCCTCGGTGCCGTTGATCACCTGCAACTTGGTGGTCCCCGGCTCGAACACCATCGGGTTCTGCAACTCACCCCCGCCATCCTCCGGTGCGGCGATCCTGGTTTCGCCCACGGATTCCAGAACCTCGGTGACGGCGGCGACGATGGTGGTGCCCTTGTCGAACGTCCACGTTTCGGCGATTTCTTCCTGGGCGAGGAGGGCCATCTTGTCGTATAGGTCCCCCGCGCCGCTGGCCCCGAACTGGTCGAAGTCGGTGCCCGGCGAGGTGGGCAGGAACTCGCCCAGCGCCTCGTCGTGATCGTGTCCTTGCTCGCACACGTACAGGTACCGCAACCGGATGCGGTGCCGGTGCCAGTCGATGGCGCCCGGGTCGTCCACCTCGATGCTGCCGGAGGATCGGATCGCGTTGTGGATCGAATACTCCACGTTGCCGGACCGCACCTTGCCGAGTGGGCGCAGGTACCGGCCGCGGGTATCCAGCAGGTCGGCCACCACCTGCTGCCGGGTGCGGGTTCCTTGGAGGCATGGGCGGCCGGCGGTGACCTGCGCGGGAAACACGGTGGCGGTCATTCGGGCACATCCTCGCCCGGGTCGTCGTCTTCGTCGCCGTGGGACTGGTCGCGGGCCTCGGTCGCCAACCCCTCGGGCTGATCGACCTCTTCCATGGACCAGGACACCTCGCCGGTGATGCCTCGGTAGGAGTCGTCCATCATGCCCATGGACGCGAACCAGCGGGCACCCAACGGGTCGCGGTAGCAGATGACGCCGCCGGTGCGTTGTAGCGTGTCGATATCTTCGGGGCGTGATGCGCCGTCCTCGTACAGTTGCTCGCGGGCGTTGACGCTGATGGACCAGGTGCGGTGCTCAGCGGTCCCGGAGCGCTCCTGTGCCCTCGGGTTGCCGGCGTATCTGCGCACACTCTTCGCCAGGCCTTGGGAGCCGGAGCGGGTGGCGTTGGCACGCACACGCACCACGTCGGAGAAGTCGGTGCCACCGTTCAAATACACCCAGCCGTGGTTACCGCCAGGGCCATGTGTCGGCACCACCAACTCGTGCTCGTCGGAGTGCATCGCGGAACCGATCACACTCACGCTGGTGGCCCGGTAGTGGTTCACCCGCCGGTCACCAGGCGCCGGAATCGGGTCCGATATGGCCGTGTCCGGTGGCACCCCGTCCGCGATCAGCAGCCACGGCCCGTCATCGATAGCCCGCCACAGTTGCACTGACTCGGTTTCCAGGCTGGTGATCGTGGCCGTCGTCGGGGAATCGTGGGGCTGGCCGTCCCATGCGTAGGTGGCTAACGACCCGTCCTGGCCTGGCCCACGCGGGTAGTCGCCGTCAAAGTACGGGCCGGTGAACATGCCGCCCTCGACGATGGCTGCACGTAGGTACCGGCCCACGGTGTCGGCGGGGATCGTGGCGTCGGTGCGGTCCCAATATTGCGCGGACTCGCCCGTCTCGGCGTCGAGCAGCACCAGGGTGAGCGTCTCGGGTAGCGCCTCGGTGGGCACGGTCGCACTCACGCCAGCGGGCACATACACCGCGTCATGGTCAATGGACCACCACAGCCCGTCACCAGTCCACCCGACCGGTGCCAGTGCGGTCACCGCGTCGGCGTACGCCTCCCCTGCCGCCACCACATCGGGATCGATGATCTCGTGCCATCCGGCGTCACGTGCGGGCCGGTGGGAGGTGGATGCTTGCGGGGTACCGTCCCATTCCCAGCCGGGGGAGTCGCCGTCGCCCAGCCAAGGGCCGGGGTCCTCACCATTGAAGGCGACCTGCACGCGGCGGACCTCAAGCGAAGGCGACGAGAACGACGTGCCCGACTGAATGAGGATCCGAACGTGTTCGGCGCCAGCGTCGAGAGAGTGTTGGGTGGTGACAAAGTGCCACTGCCCATCGGCGGGGAACCCCTGAACATTGCCCGTGCCGGTGCCGCTGTCAACGTACCGAGTAAAGTGCACCGCGGCATCCGACTCGCCGGGACGCACCTCGGTGCTGCGGACCTGCACGCGCCACTGCACGGTGGAGGCGTCGCCCGGCACTGGGGCACCGCTCTCGTTGGGCATCCGCACCTGCCCGCCATTGAGCACCACATGAGACGCGGAGACGTACTCAACCGGCCCGCTGCCCACTTCGTCCCATCCGTAGAAGCCGAGGACGGGGTTCTCCAACCGCTCCCACTCCGGGGTCCACACCCGGCCCACACCCGTGTCAGGGTCAACCCACACCACCGACGTATCACCCGGCTCCGTAGCGGACCACTGCACCGGAGCATCGGTGTACGCGGCCAGGGCGTCGAGGAGGGCTTGGCGGGCGGCAAGCGGGTCAGCCTCGGCATCGGGGTCAGCCGGGCGGCCGCGAGGGTTCGTCACCACGTTCACGTACTCATACGGCTCATGCGGCGGCGCGGTCTGCACATCCACCACAGCCGCACCCAGGTCACGGTCAAACGCAACCCCGATCTGCGGCGGTGGGGGTGGCAGGTAGGACACCGGGAAGGTGACCTCGTCCGGTTCGGCAGACCACAGCCCCTCACCGGAGCGAACCTCAACCCGGATCGTGTAGGTGGCGTCATCGGATAGGCCGCGCACCAGGAACTCGTCCCGGTCATCACTGCCGGACTCCTCGGTGACGACGTTGCTGCCACGCAGCAGCGTCAACCGCCACCCAGCCTGCCCACTGATCTCACCCTCGTCACCATCGCCCTGATCCGGGCCGGAATAACCCCAAGTGACCAGAACGCTGCTGGTGTCGATCTCGGTGCCGTCCACCGGCTCATTGATCGCCACCGTGGGCCGGGACGTAGGCGACTGGAAATTCGACGCCGAATACGGGCCAGGGTCCGGGTGCACACCCCACGTGCGCACCTGCCACTCAAACACGTCCCCCGGCTCATAGGTGCCGCCGGGCAAAGTCCATCGCGACGTGGCAGAGGCAACCGCACTCACCGTCGTCCAGTCGCCGCCCTGCAGCCGGTGGCGGACCTGGAAACGCTCCTGCCCGCTACCGTCCGTGGGGACATGCAGCCACGACAACACCCGATCCTCACCCGCGTCCCACACCGTGGGCGGGCCCAAGTTTGTTGGCGCGGACGGTGGCGCAGCAAGTTGCACCACGTTCGAGGTTCCCCACCCGGACTGGGCGCTACCCCAGTCTGTGACAATGCGGCGCACCCGGTACTGATGCGTCACCGTCATATCCGGGTCGGAATGCACCCACACTGTCTGGTGGCCATTCGCCGTCAAGTTCGCGGCCAGCGTCCACGAACCGCCGCTCTCCCGGCGCTCCACGACCTGCCGCACCTGCGACGCCGGAATGCGCACACCACCAGACCACGACACCCGGATACCACCAGCAACCGGCGTCGCAGACACAGAGGGGGTGGGCGGCGTCGTGTTCAGGCGCCCCATGTCCAACCACGGGCCGTTGCCAGCGGTGTTATTCGCCCGCACCCGGTAGTGGTAGTGGTAGTTCCCCGCCACGGTGTCGGTGTAGGAGGTGACCGTGCGCCCCAAGTTCGCCCGCCGTGTCCACGACGAAAACGAGCCATTCGCCTGGATGTGACGCCGCTCAAGGTGAATCGACTGATACGGAGCCGCCGTGGTCGAGTTATTCGTCCACTCCAACAGCGCACGGGTGTAGTTCTGCTGCGGATACACGAACGCACCCGACTGCTGCGCCGGCGGATTAATCCCACGCGCCGGCACCGACACCGACCCCGACACCGACGCCGTGGAACCGCCAACGATCGTCACACCGGACAGGGACGCGTTGAACGACCGTGACACGCTCGACCCGTACTGCCGCGACACACTGATCGTCTCGTCATACACAAGCGTCCGGTTACTGCTGGACCACGACGACGACGAACCGTGGCTGATGCTCACACTCGTGCTACGCGACGGCCACGACCCCGACACGCTAAACGAGTTCGAAGAGTCAGACGCAGACCGGCGCGTCGCCGCCCAAATCCGCAACCGCAACGTGGCGGACGCGGACGACAGCGACCGGTCAACCCGCCACTCCAGGCGCAAACCATTCTGGCCGGACAGGACCGCCGTGCCCAGTGTCGTAGACCCGAGACCCATCAGCGACCACCACCAGTCAAAGCGCGACCGGAGCGGCGGGTGCCGGACATGGAGGCGGCTATGCGCCCGTCGATCCGGCCCTCAAGGCCGTTACCAAGATCCAGCGTTCCCACGATCCGCACGCCTTCCATAGAGGGAGAAGAAACCCGCACCACCGGAGCCACGGACGGCCGCGCCGCATACGCCGGAGTTCCACCCCCAGCGAACCCACGCACGCCGGACCTAGCCCACGCACGCATCTGCTCCATCGCCGCGTGACCGCCCGCGCCACGAACCTCCGCCGCGCTCCACACGTGCTCGTTGTGGGACAGCCGGGCGGCAATCGAGTCCGACGTCTCCGAGCCGGGGCCGAAGACGGGGCCACCAGAGGCGCGCATCAACTCCGCGCCGACCTGGACGCGCTGGTTGTTCAACTGGCGGATGCGGGCCTGGGCGGCGGCGATGTTGGCGGTCACGTTCACGCTGTACGTCTGGCGGCTCGCCCAAGCGCCAAGGCCACGAACAGTGCCGCGGGCCGGGCCGTCGTTAGCGTCGAGCAGTGTGCGGGTTGTGGTGCGCTCCCACCTGCCCGTCTCGCGGTTGAAGACCTGCACAGCCCGGTTCTCGTTCAGGTCCAGCAGCGTCTCGGTGGTAGTGCGCTCCCACGCCCCGGTCTGCTCGTTGAAGATCTTGACCGCCGGGCCAGGGTCGGCGCTGAGCATGGTGTCTGTGGTAGTGCCTTCCCAGTCGCCCATCAACGCCAGGGCCTCGGCAATGGCCGGGCGGGGGTCCACGTCCAGGTTCGTGTCAGTTGTGGTGTTCGAGAAGTTGTCCACCAGCGCTTCAAAGCCGGACCGGGCGGGCATGTCATCAATGTCCACACCCGGACGGCGCGCACTCTCTACCCCGTCCGCGAACGCTTCCCCACCCTGCTCGCCCCGGTCGCGAGCAAGGCCGGCCAACTCCACGAACTCGTCGTCCGTCATCGATACCAGCAGGGCCGCGGCCTCGGCTGAGTCCATGCCGCCCGCGATCAGGGCGTCAACCATCTCGTCAGCGGCGTCCCACATGTGCCGGGGGAGCAGGTCCCGCGCCCGCTCAGTGGCGCCGATGATGTTGGACTCCCAGTTGTTGTGGGCGTCGATCTGCGCGCTCAGTGCGGCGATCCAGTCCTGCGCCGATGCGGTGGCATCCTCGGAGAATTCCTTGGCCGCCGCCGACGCTGAGTCATAGGCGTCCATCACGTCACCGAAGGACTGGCTGGCGCCGATCGCCATCTCACGCCACGCCTCGCGCAGTTCGCGAGCGGCCTCCTGGTTCTCGATCCAACCCTGGCGCATCTCTGCCAGCGCCGCGTCGGCTTCGCTGATGCCGCCACGAGCCATCTCTGCGGCATCGTCCAGCGCCATCAGGGCACCCGTGGCCTGCGGCATCAGTTCACTTAGTTGTTCAGCGGAAAGCCCCAGACCCTCCAAGAGCACTCGCACCATATCCCCGTGCCCCGAGTCCACCAGGTGGGCCAGCGCGGCGTCGGTCTCAGCGACCGCGACCTCGGTGTCCTTCATCCAACTTGGGATGCCAAACGATCCGAAGAATGCTGATATCGAGCCCGCCAGGCTCGGGTTAGCCAACCGCTCCAAGGCCTCGCCGAGATTGTTTGACTCGATGGTCACTCGGTCGAATCCCCACGTAGCCATCTGGGAGAAGATTTGGTCCATCTGAAGGTTGGCCAGGTCGTCGCCAGCGTGGTAGATGCGCTGCATCGATCGCGCAATATCTTCCATGTCCCGAGGAATCCCAGGATCATGCACGGCTGCGGAGAGAGCGCCAACCGCCGCGGTAACGCCAGCGATGACCACCCCCACGCCCGCCAGCCGGGCGATGGCGCCAGTGAACCCGCCGATCGCTCTCGACCAGACAGGGAATGACCTCGCAAGGGTCTCTAGGGAGGTCCGGAACTCCACAATCCGCGGGACCGCCAACAGCAGCGACCCCGCAGTTAGAGTCGCGACACCACCGAGCCCGGTAAGCGCCGCTCCGGTTTGGATCAACCCGTCAGGCAGGCGCATGAAGAGACGCATGGCATCGGCCAGGCTGTTCAGCCAGGTGATGAGCGCGCCGCCGCCCTCGGGGTCCACCAGCGGGGCAGCGATCGTGGCCGACAGGTCACGCCATGCAGCCTTCACTCGGTCAACAGCACCCTCGAAGGTCTCCCGGACGTTCGCGGCGGCGCCGCCGAAGTTCTCATTCAGGCCGGCGACAAGCGGGTCCCAGATCTGCTCAACCGGGATGCCACCCGGCTTCATTGCCATGTTGCGGATCTCCTGACCGGAGACACCCATCTGCTCGCCCAAGATCGTCGCCATGTCGATGCCGTACTGGCCGACCTGGTTGAGCGTTTGTCCAGTCAGGCGCCCTTGCGACTGCATCTGCGCAAGCGCGTAGACGATGCTCTCGATGTCAGAGTTCGACCCGCCGACCGCAGCGACGGCATCCTGCACTCCATCGAGGATGGGGATGACGCGACCGGCCTCGACGCCGAAGCCGATCAGTTGCTGTTGGGCGGTGATCCACACCTGGCGGGCGAACGGGCTCGTGGAGGCGAAGTGGTCCAGGCGGTCCATTTGCGCCGCCGCTGCCTCGGCGGAACCGAGCATGGTCGTGAGACCAGCCGTGGCCGTCTGTCGCAAGGTGTTGTACTGGATCCCGGTGTGAAGGACGGCGGCGCCAAGGCCGGTCACGGCCGCGCCGACACCAACCAAGGTGGAGCCGACCGTGGTCCACTCCTGGCGCTGGAGGCGGGCCGACTGTGCCACCCGGCCTGCAAAGGTGTCCGCTGCCCGCTCACCCTCGCCGGACTTCTTGACCACTTGGTCCAGCGACGAGGCAGCAGACGAGATCTCACGGTTGAAGTCGGTGACCTCGGCCCGGAGGCGAACCGCTATTGAGCGAGTGGACACGGAATCACCCCCGTCCGGCGTCGAAGTAAGGCAAACTCAAGGCATGGACACACAGAAGAAGCAGCGAAAGGGCGGGGCAGAGAAGGCGATCGCATCCGGGATTGGGGCGCTGATCGCCATCAGCGGCACCATCGCCGCCGTCAGCAACATCGAAACCGCAGCACTCGGGATCTTCGTCGCCTTATTGGGGTTCGGCGTGTTGATCTATGCGCAGTTCTCCGGACGCATGGACCGCTAACCAGCCCGCGCCTTGCCGACCTTCCCCCTGCCCCGCCGCTTCCGTGGCGGTTTCGGGTTGCGCCACACATAGGCCAACTCGCCCGGTTGCGGCTTGTGGTCATCGCCGGGGTGGTTCGCGGCGCACGCCTGGCACGTCACCGTCTTACGCTCGTACCGGCCATGATTGGCCTCGTCGTGGGCCTCGTCCATGTGCTGCCCGCATCCGCCCGGACACAGCCCCTCCTCGTACAGTTCCAGGGCCGTGGTGAGCAGGAAATCGACTTCCGGGTCGCGAGGTAGGCCAAGGTGCGCGCACGGGTACGCCCCGTATTTCCTGCCCGTGCGCAGCACCGTAAGCCAGTACGGGTGATGCCTCAGCGCCCGTGAGAGAAATCCGGCCTCACCGGAGCCTTCGCCGCCACGGTGTTGGCGCGTTGAGCGGCTGAGTAGATCGCATCCACCGCCGGCTCGTTCGCCTCCATCAGCGCTTCCAAGCCGCCGGCCGTCACGCCCTTGGGGTACACCACCTGGTCAGCGAGTTGGTGCAGCATGACCGTGCGGGCGAAGTCCTCACGCTCGCGATCGCTCGCCTTCTTGCCGGGCCGGGTCACGCCCAGTTTCTCTAGCCGCTTCTCGATCTGGCGGCGCCGGGCCGTGGAGCGACCCTCCACAATGAACAGTCGCCGGGAGGCCTCGAACTCGACCTTTGCCTCTTCATACTCAGCCACTAGTTCGTCGGTGTCCTGCCCGGTGCGCTCGGCGTCCTCGATCCGCATCACCAGCATGTCCATGCGGGCCAGCAGATCGGGGCGTGAGGCCACCCTTACGGCATGGCGGTTCGGGCGGGCGCCCTGTACGAACTCGTCGAAGTCGAAGTCTTCGGGGGTGAGGTCGGCGGGGATGTCCAGGATCTCCGGTTCGTCCGGGTCCGGTGCCGCCTGGCCCAGGGCCTCGTCCTCGATGGGTTCGGCCTTCGCTTTGCGGGAGCCGAGGGTTTCGTCAGTCATGTCAGGTCCAATCGTCAGATGCGGTCAGGTCCAGGCGGTCAGGTCCGGTTGGTGACCCCGGCGGGGCGGGGGACCTGACCCCAGCCCGCCCCGCCAGGGCGTCATTGGTCAGACGCCGACCGCCGCCACGTTGAAGTACGTCTCGAAGTCTTGAACCCCGAGCGGCACAACAACCTTGATGAACCCGTCGTTCGGGTCAGACGGCTCACGCGGCACATCGGTCTGCACGACCCCGCCCCAGCGAACCTCATCGTCGTCCTGCCAGTCCTCATCCGGGTCCGGACCCTTCCGCACGAACAGGCCCACACGAGTGCCCGGCTCCCGCACGGCAGCGAAGGTCGTCTCGCTGGACGACTCCGCATCAGGGCGGCCAGTCTCGTCCAGGTCACGCAACACGGTCACCGAGGCGTTCGCGTTGCGGCCGGCGAAGTTCGGCCACTGCCCCTTGCTGCCCAGCGGGGTGTCATTGTGCGTGGTCGAATCCGTAGCCGTGGCCTGGAAGTCGGTCTTCAAGATGTCGTTGTGGATGTCGAGCCCGGCGTTCAGGTCTGCGGCCGTGACGGTCAGCAGATCCTCGGGCGGGTCGAGCACGAGCGTCACCTTCTGCGACGCATCAGCGGCTGTGTAGGCCATCGGTCAGTTCTCCTTCTTCTTCTCGGCCCCGCCGGTAGCCGCCGGGGTGTCCACCTTTTTGGTGGGTGGGGTCTTGCGGAACGGCCGGCCGAGCACCTTGTGCCCGAGCCAGTGCTCAGGGATGCGGACCTTCTTGCCGTCCCTGCTGCGATACGCAGTGGTGTGCGCCATGTCAGCCCTCCTCGGGCATCTCGGTGAACCCCAGCGCCAGGCGGCACAGGGGACAGATAGAAACGGGGCTCAGCCGGCCCGTTGCGGGGTAGAGAGCAGGTGGAAAGCGTCAACACCAAAGATCGGGTGCTGACCCGTCGCAGTCACCCGCACATCACGGTCCTGGTCGGTCATCTCATGCCGCAGAAACTTGACCGTCGCCTTCCTGTCAGGCACCACCAGGCGCCGCGGGCCACGACCAGGTGACAGCACCTCACGCACCGCACCCAACAGCCCCAGCGCAGACGCCGGAGACGTGCCCACAGACCGCACCTGCAAGTCATGGTCGATGGAATCCAACCGCTCATTCAACGGCCGCTCACCAGGCCGCCCATACCCCGGCGAGATCAGCACATACGGGTACCGAATACTGTTCGGCTTCGGCACCGAAATGATGTATACGGTGAATCCGCGCTCAGACTCAATGAGAGCCTTCATCGCGTTCAGGTGCGCCATCATGGGCCAAGCGCCAACTCTGCCGCGAGGTCAGCCAACGCATCGGCGAACTTCGGCGCCTCACGCTCCAACGCGGCTGTTGGGTCTTCCACCGTCCCGGCTCCGAGGGAATCCCCGAAATATGCGATATTGGCGAGCGAGCCAGGGGAGCCCTTCTCTGGGCCGATCTCAGCCTCATACGCCCCACCAGGGGACCGCATGTCATACGAGATCCCGCGAGCCACCGGGGCGAAGTGCCGAGACTTACGCATCTCCGCTTGCAGGTCGTTCTTGATCTGCACCGCCCCGCGCTCCACCACCGGGCGCACATGCCGCGACAGCCGCGAGTCGATCCGGCGCATATCCTCAGCCAGAGCCCGCACCTCACTGGCGTCGATGCTCACCCTTCCCACGGCGGCACCTCCAACCCCACGTTCAACTCCGCATGAATCCGATACGCCGTCGCATGCGACTTATACGGCGCCTGCACCGTCAGCCGATACGACTGACCCACCAGCAGCGGGTCACGCGACTCCAGCACCGTCACCACGTCCTCAGGCATCACCCGAGTGGCACCCACGGGGATATCCACCCGAAGACGGTTGATGATCTGCGTCAACCCCGCAGACTCACGCTCCTGCTCAAACGCCTCATAGGTCTGCACCTTGCATTTGCCGAAGTGCGGAGCCAGGCGGGGGTCGTAGATCACGATCAATCCCGGCTCATCCTCGAACGTCTCCGGGTCCGTGACCCCGTTTCCCACTGGCCGGCGGATCACACACTGGTCGGTCATCAGCCGCTCGGCCGCGATCCGGCCCGAGTACAGGGCCGCGCTCACCGACGAGGCCACAGCGCCCTCCGGTCAGGCTCGAAGCCTGGGCGAGTGGAGAACCCGCCAGCGCCGGCGTGGGGCAGCAGCATCCCCCACTCGGACTCGGTAAGGAACAGGTCACCGCGGGCTGCATCCTCGGTCAGCCCGTAGGAGTAGTCATCGATCCGTTCGTTCTGCTTGCCGGTCGGGTTGAGCGCCTTGCGCACCACGGCGTTCGTGGTGACCATGGCGACGATCTCAACCGTGGGAGGGCCGGCCGCGATCCGCTCGTCAAGGTCGGGGATGCGGGATCGGATGATCGCCTCAACGTCACCGATCCAGGCGTTGACTTGCTTGATCTCGTCAGGGTCGGCGATGGGGCGGCCAAGCCGGTCCGCAACGTCGGTTAGATTCGCGAAAGACATGACCGCCCCACCCCCTCTACTCAGCCCGCCGGGGGCGTGTCAGACACCGCGGTCTCGCCGGTGTCGTAGTTGTGCGTCACGTAGACGGTGGTGCCGTCCGGGCCGACGCGCTCGTAAGTCTCCGAACGCGTCCCGGTCGGGGTGTTGTCCGGCACTTCGCCGGACTTCACCACCGCGTTGACCGTCTGGTGCCCATCCGCGGCCGCTGCGGCCTTGTCTGGGCGCGCACTGGATGCGCGTTCCTTCGGGTCGTAGGTGTCCGCCGGGGCGTCCCCGGGGTCGGTGGGCTGCGGCTTGGTCACATCGTTCGACAGCCGCGTGGTCTTGGGCGCTTTGGTGCGTGCCATGGTTACCCCTCCCGTTCTCAGTTGGTGGTCACGCCGCGCAGGCGTGCGGCGGCCTTACCGCCCTGGACAACGAACCCGGTGTAGAAGTCGATTCGGGTGCGCACTGCGGGCTTCTCGTCGAGTTCACCCAGGTAGTACGCCTGGAGCCCACCGTTGGTGATACCCAGGACGCCGGACACGCCGATGCCCGAAGCGAACTTCACGGCGTACAAGTCGCCGCCGTTGGTCGGGTCAACGCCGAGGATGGCGCGACCAGACCAGTGCTCGCCCGGATCGATGAAGGGCACACCGTTCCAGGTGAACTCCCGCTTGCCCGTGATCTCGGAGTTGATGTACTCCGCGCCGCCAACCTTCCGGCCCAGCGACTTCAGGCGCGAGATGATCGTGCCAGGGCCGTAGACCACATCGGGAGCACCGCCGGTGACCTGGCCGAACAGGGCATCCAGTTCGTCTAGGAACGCCTCTTCGGTGGCAGGCGCGACGGAGTCGATGACCTGCCCGCCGATGAGTCGCTTGCGCAATCCATCGAACGACTTCGGGTCAACCTCAACGTCTCCGTTGAACATGGTGTCCACGTAGGTGGCCTGCGCGGACTCCAGTTTCATGCGGACTTGATCGGCCATGAGTACCCCTCGCGAGGACTGCATGGTCTTCTCGATGAACTGGTCCACGTCGGCGTCGCCACCGAGGATCACCAGACGTTCGGTGTCCTGGTTGATCACGCCGGTGGACTCCACGTACGCCTCGTTGACGGTACGGAACGCGGTGCCCGGGAGCACCTTGTCCTTGTCGTAGGCGTAGGCGTTGCCCTCGATGTTCTCGAAGGGCAGGCGGTCCCACACCTGGGACACTTCTACAGCAGTTTCCAGCGCGCCCCGGCGGACGGGAGACGTCTCCAGGGCGGCTGCCTGTGCGAGGGTGACGGCCATGGCCGATCACACTCCTTTCATTGTTGGTGCCGCCCCGGATGGGTCGGCGGTTACTTACGGGTGTTGCTCATGGCGTCATCGAACGCCTGGGCCATGCGGGGAACGCCGGGCAGCGCCTCGGCGCGGACGGGTTCGCCCCGGGCGCCTTGGGTGAGATCCGGCTTCGGAATGCCCGAACCCTGGCCACCGTCCTCGCTGGGAGCGAGTCGCTTGGCTAGGACTTCCATCGCCTCGGCATCCTTCGCGGTGCCAAGAAGTTCGAGGTCTTGCTCGTCGGTGATCTTGTGCTGGTTCGCCAGCCGCAACAGCGCGGACTCGTGCCGCATCGTCGCAACTTGATCCTGCAACTCAGACAAGAGGTCTTTTCCGTCGTCGGCAGGTTCGGGCTTCACGCCGAACGCCTCAGCAATGGAGGACTTGAACGTGTCGAGTTCAGCCTTCAACTGCTGCCGCTCAGCGCGCTCTCTGGCCAGGTCGGACAACACGGACTGCTTGGAATGTTCGGACTTGAACCCGTTGCCAGTCGCGTCCGCGTGAGGCTCAGGTTCACCCGGCTCGCCTTCGGGCTTCGGGGGCTCGGTGGGCTTCGGGGTGGTTTGCTGCGCCTGTTGTTGCCTGGGCTGTGGCGTCCACCCGGAGGTGGCCGGGGTGAGCGAACGTAGGTTGTGCATGGTGGCGATCTCCCTCTCGGAGTCATAACCCAGCGACCTCGCGCCACTGGGAGTCTGTGTGTCAGCGCCAGATGTAGCCGTACTGGCGCAGCAAGTCCTGCATCCGGTCCACGTTGCCGTCGGCGATCTCGACAATGGATTCGGGCATTAAGCGGGGCGTGCCACCGGATCGGCGGCCGTATATGCCGCTGCGCGTGGCGCCTTCGGTGGTGGTGCGCAAATGTCCGGGTTGCGCCTTGGACATTCCCCGGCGAGCATTGACAACCTGCGTGGGATCGGCGCCCGCTCGGATCGCCTCGGCACCGGCCTTGGTGAAGATCCGCTCCTGCTCAGCCTTGGACAGTTCCTCGAAGTACTCTTCGGGACTGACTGCATACCCTTCCGCTTTCGCCGCCAGGTCGGACATGTCGGGACTCACTGGCAGGTGAGTGCACAGGCAGCCGGGGTGGCGCTCGAATGCTTGCCGTGATGAGTAGGTGCGGCCGGCGAGGATCGCGCACCTGGCGCATGCCCCGGGTTGGATCGCCCGGACGAACGAGATCCCACCGCGGGTTGCTCCGCCGACAACTTCGCCGGCTCTGATGGTGTCAGCGAGCAGCGTTGTGGTCGCCATGGTGATCCACGCCAACCCAGCGGCCCTGGCCTGCTGCGGCGTCAATCCGGACCCAACTGCGCTCTTGGTGCGAGTCACCGCCCCATACATCAGCCCCTCGGCGGTGCGCCCGTCCCCAGCCACACCGACCAGCGAGTTCGGGTTGACCCTGCCAACCGGCGCCGGTGGTGGCCGGGTGAACGCCTGGTCCATGTAGTCCGGGATGAACTCCCCAGCCAACTCGGCCACCTGATGCTGCGTGGCGCCAGTGGTGGTCAGGATCGCCGTCCCCACGGACTCCCACGACGCGTCGAAGTCGTCCCCCGTGCGCCGCCACTGCCTGCGCACCTCGGCGACCGCGCCGCGGGCCATGCGTCGCTGCTCTCGCACGTAAGCGGCGTAGGGTGCCGGCAGATTCTGGGCCGGCACGGACTACTCGCTATCGCGGCGAATCGTGATCGGCTGCACGCCCGGGCGGAACCGGATGCCCGCCAACCCCGCCTGCTGCGCGGCGTCCTCTGGCTCAACGCCGGCACGATACAGGGCGGCCATCGCATCGGCGCGCTTCTTGACCTCATCCGGGTCCAGCGCAGACACGGCCCCTGTGTCCTCGCCGCGGTGCAGGAAGGATAGGTCTACGGCGGACTCCTGGGCGACTTCCTCGGCCAGGTACTGCCGCTCCTTAGCCTTCCTGGGTTCGGTCCAGCCCATCTCGTCCCACATGCCTTCGCGGGAGATATCCCGGGTGGCGCGCAGTTTCGCTAGCGCATCCACCCGCTGGGCGATCGTCGGGGTGCCGGGGTCGAAGTAGTCAACCCGCACCCGGTTACCTTCGACCCACTCACCGGTGGCGAACCGCAGGGCTAAGGCGCCGATCCAACCGAGCACCATTCCCTCCGCTTCGTTCTTATCCTCCACGCCGTTGATCAACTCGATCTCGTCAGCGCGGACCGTGCCTTCGGCGGGCGGGTTGGTGGTGTTGATGCCGAAGTAGCGCGCTGGGAACCCGTAGGACAGGGCCGCTTGGCCGCCGTAGATGTTCAGTGCGGTCTCGAAGTTCTTCAAGTCCGCGGCCCGGAACTGTCCCCACTTGGCGTCCTTGTCGGTGAGCATGTTGATGACGTCGTAGTACGCCTCGAACATCGAGATCGGCTTGCCGTTCTCATCAACGAAGTCACCGGACTGCACACCGGTGGCCCACTTGCCAGGCACACCGTGGCCCTCCTGGGCGAACTGCAGGTTCGTGAGCGACCGGGCCACCGCATCGGTTAGGTCAATAACGTCGGTCAGTTCCGACTCGCCCTCAAACCCCGCACCGGACAGTCGCTCGTTGAGGTGCATCACCACGGGCACGGAACCGAGGCCGTGGGAGTCGCGGTCCTGCTCGCGCCACTTGCCACTCTCGTCTTTCTCGATCCAGACCGTCTCTTCCGGCAGATACAGCGTGACGTTCGTCGGCCCCATGCCAAACGCGTCCTTGCCGAAGAACCGGGCCGCGGCCGTCATCGTCTCGGTGCGGGTGTCCACCAACGCTTCCATCTCACGGGGGGACTCCACGCGCACCAGCGGCAACTCAGGGTTGTGTTCGTTGGCGCCCACCGACATGTAGGCACGCCCCGAGATCAGCGCATCGCGCCGGAACATCTTAGTGTGCGCCGTCAGGTTCGACGCATCCCAGATCGCCCGCAACCGGGGGTCCGCCTGTTCTTCCCCAGGAAGGATGAGTGCCCGCACCTTCTGCCGGCCAGCAATGGTCCGGACAACGACCCGAGGCCAGTTCGCGAACACCGTGAACCTGCGCATGTTCGGTGGGATCGCCATGCCCAGGTGCTCCAGCGTCTGCCGCAACCGGTAGTACCGGTAATGCCGCTCATCCTCCCAGTACCGGGCGTCCAGTTCCGCCTTCAACTGCTCCACTATCTGAATCTCGGAGGGTGTCAGCATGCGGTTCCCTCCATTCAGTGGGTCAGCGGGGCAGCCTGAAGTACTTGGGTCCGGTGTCAACGCCCCAGCCCAGGGCGCGCATGTCGGATGCGGCTTCGTGAGCCAAGATGTCGGCCATGAGAATGTCGATCTTCTGATGCTCAGATGGCTTGCCGAGCATGTACTTATCGCCCGGCTTGGCGACCTTCCGGGCGTTCAGCGCGTGAGTCTTAGCGGTCTCGTCACCGTCGTGCGTGGTCAGCCCTTCGGCGGTGTCCTCCAGGAACCGGGACAGCGCATCGAACATGCGGGGCGGGGAGTTCGTGTGCCACAACGCCACCACGTCATCACCGTGTGCCAGCGCCCACTCGTCGGCCTGCGTCTCCCAGTGCCGAGGGTCCACATAGAACCGGCCCACCTTGAACCGGACGAACATCTCCGCAACGGCAGCGTTCACCTCACCCCGAGGGATGCGCCCATTCCACTCATCCGGATTCCAGAACGCCGGCCGCGCATCCGGCCCATAGGTCGGGGTGAACCGGTACCCGTCGCGAGTCTCCAACCGCAGCGCCGTCCAGTCGCCCGACCGAGAGCCGTCGAACCCCATCGCCACCGCAGTGCCATCCGGCACCGACTGCGGCGCCGTGGTCTCATCCCACAGCGCCTCCGGCATGTACGAACCCAAGCCCTGCACCAGCATGTTCCCGTAGAACCGCTGCGCCTGTGCCGGGTCCGTCGTCACGATCTCCGCCGCCTCGGCCTCGATCGCGTTCAGGTCCGCCCACGGCGAACCCGCATACACGTAGGCCAGGATCTTGCGGCGGTCACGCTTCAGTGTGAAGTCCAGACCGTTCGGCGGCTTGCGGTAGAAGCGGAAGATATCCCCGGCCCGCGACTGGTAGGTCTGCTGCGCGGCGCTGTTGTCCATCGGATCCCACGGGTTCGTGATCTCCAACCCGCGGCCACCCATGCCCGCCAACCCGCGGCGCATCGTCTGCCACACCTTCAGCAACTTGCCCACGTACAGCCCGGACTCATCCGCCAAGGCGAAGTGGATCGGGTTACCCAACTTGCTGTTCGGGGCAGATGTAATCGGGTCGATCCGCCCGTTGTTCGGTGTCCGGATGAACCCTTCACGGACCTTCATCTGCTCACTGAGCGGGCCGCGTCGGATCATCTCCTGCAACGGGCGGTAGACGTTATCGGTCTGATCCTCAGCCGTGGCAAGCAACTGGATCGTGGACATCGGCCGCGGAATACCCATCGGCTCGCCCGGCTCATACACGTAGGACCAGCCGCACGAGCACCCGTGGTCCTCACACCGGTAAACCTCGCCACCCTCAGCCCAGCCGGCGAAGATGCACGGCCCGACAGCCTCAAACACGGTGATCGACGCACCCCACGGCGACTTACCCGTCTTCTGCGGACCAACCACCAGCCCGCGCCGGTTGGCGAACATCGGCGCACCAGCCGGTCGGGAAGGGGTGAACTTCGCATCCCGCTTCACCCGGTAGAAGTTGACCGTGCACCACAACTGCCAGCCGTCGTGAATGAACGGGTCGCCCATGGACCAGCCATCAGCGACCTTGCAGTGCGCCTCGATCCAGTCCGCGCACAAAAAACCAAGGCTCGGGAAGTCCACCACCCACTCGTCAGCCACCGGGAACAACCTTCATCCGGTCACGAGACGACTGGCGCGGCTTACCCTCCTCCGGCTTCTCGGCGGCACGCTCGGCAACCTCATCGGTGGCGACCTTCCAGCCCATCTCAGCCAAACCAGCAGTCGTCATCCCGATCTGGTCAGCGAACCGATGCAGGGACGACTTGTCAGCAGCCGTGGCCTCGTCACTCTCGCAGATCACGAACGTGCGCACCCACATCGCAATCGTGTGAATCCGCCACATCTCAGAGGGCATCGACCAGGCGCACGCCTGCGGCGTGGACCACGCCCACTCCCACAGCGCCTGCTCGCGGTCAGCGACGAGTGCCGTCATCTCGTCATCGACAACCTGGAACCTGCGCTTGTCCTCGTGCTCCCAGCGCAGCACGCGCCGAGGCATCAACGGAAACTCCGGCGCCGCACCGTCGTAACCCTCGGCCGGCAACGCCGTCAACGAGTAGCCACGGCGGTCAGAACGGCCAGACTCCTCGTCCGCCTTCGGGCCGGACCTGTTACGCCTGCCTCCACTGGTCATGGTGATCAACTCCAAGTTGGCATCGCGCCAACATCGGGGGTCGGCGGGCATCGCGCCCAGCCGGCGAATATCAGGTGAGAACTTGGGGAACCCTTTGCCGAACCGGGGGGCGAAAGGGTTTGAACCCTCCGCACCATTTTCTCCCCTCCCCGGCGGTCAGGGGCGGGGGCGGGTCGGGGTCACCCCCCACCCCTCGATTGACCTCCGCTTTACCTTCGGCGTCGGTTCGGGTCGGTCGCTGCCCGCCCACCTTCGGCGGTGTTGCAGGCTACGGTTTGTGGTCCGATCCAGCGCGTTCGCTCTTCGTTGTGCCCGAGTTGCCACGCTGTTCCGGTGATTCGTTGTCCGCATCCGTCTGCGCAGTAGATCGCTTCGCCTGCGTCGATGCGGGCTTGCCACCTGGCCCTCTCCCTACGGTGGGGGGCGCCGTACCCCCGTGCGGTGGGGGTGCCCCTGCGGGCCTCGTAGGCGCGGGCGTGGGCGGGGCAGTAGCGGGTGCCTGGTGGTAGTAGGTGGGGGCAGGGGGCGGTGGTGCCGTTGGGGTGGGTGGTGGTTCCGGGGCACCGGTGGCGGGCTGCCATGGATGTGTTCACCTGCCCTGTGTGCGTGTGCTGGGTGTGCGCGTGGCCCCGTGTGGGGGCGTGGCCTGCGGGGGTGCCACCTATGGGGCTCCCGCGTCCTGGGTGGGGTGGCGCCCCAGCGGTAGGTCGGTGACCCGTTTCGCCCATATGCTGCCCGTGGGGTCGCTACCGTGGTGCGATGGTCAACGATGATTACGTTTCGAAGGATCGCGTTCGTGAGGTTATCGAGGCGATTGAGGCTGAGTTGCGCGACATTCCTCGCCGGAGCAAGGCTGCGGGGGACCGTGGTGTCGGATTGGACGTGGAGGCTGGCGTCTACGCGGTAGCGCTTACCGTGCTCCGTGGCCTGCTGTCTGATGGCCCTGTGGAGATCCCACCGATTCAATAGCCCTGTCCCGGAGGTGCTCCACTTCGGCGATCATGCCTCGCAGTTTGGCGATCTCGTCGGCGGTGAGTTGGTCGGTGGGGGGCATCGTTGGCTCCTGGGTGTTGTCCTGGGCATGAAAAAGCCCCGGCGGTAGGCCCTATGGCCAGTGCCGGGGCGGTGGTGGCGCATCGTGCCACCGGACTACTTGGGGTCGCGAAAAGCCCGCGAACGTTGGAACTCACGTTAGCACCCCCCATCACGACTCAGCCAGCCTTTCGCCCCGGCCGCGTGTCGTCGGCCCTGCGCTGCACCAACGCCGCCAGGTCCCCGACGCGGTACAACGCCAGCCCGCGCACGTCGTGACCCCTCTCTGGCATCATCCTGGGTTCCCCAGCCTCAGCCCGCTCGTGGTCGCGCATCAGCCACCAGCGCCACGTCGGGGCGGGCACCTCGGGGAACACCAGCCGGCGCGCGTCCTCCAGCGTCAGCAGGTGATCGGGTCGGGCCTCTGGCAGCGTCCGGAGGCTCTGGCGATTCATGGTCATCCACCAGTCACGATCGCCCCAGGTGACCCCGCATCCGGTGCAGCGCAGCACGTCCGATAGGCCACGGTGCTCCGGCTCGGTGCCCGTGCGGGGCTGCCAGTGCTCGTCTGCCCAGTCGCGCACCACTTGGCCGCCGCAGTGCACGCAGGGGCCGTTCTGGCGCTGTGGTAACAGTCCTGCGACCTTGCGGGCACCGT
Source organism: Pseudactinotalea sp. Z1748 (assembly GCF_049725185.1). Lineage (NCBI taxonomy): Bacteria > Bacillati > Actinomycetota > Actinomycetes > Micrococcales > Cellulomonadaceae > Pseudactinotalea > Pseudactinotalea sp. Z1748. The sequence goes on from NZ_JBMPQB010000005.1 coordinate 268,843, forward strand.
GACGCAACTGGCGCACCTCGCTGCGATAGTCCTCCCACGCACTGGCCTCAGGGTTGTGCGCGGCCCACATCAGTGCACCCTTGATGACCTCGCCAGCATGATCGTGGTCGTCCAGCGTGCGACTAGTGCCCTCTGCGAACATCTCTGCCCAGGACCACAGCACCTCGATTACGTCCAGTGGGTGAGCGATGCCGTCCCGAGGCCCATCGCCACCACCGTCTGACGGGTCACGGTCATACCGGATCGCCGGGACGAGGGAGCGGGGCTGGTGCTGCCAGTGCCCCAGCGCGTCAGCAATGTCGTCCACCACCCGCCGCTCGTAGTCCAGGCACCCGTCGCAGATCAGCAACGCGGTCCCGGTGGCGTGCAGCCCGCGCTTGGTGTCGGTGACGATGCACGACGCGGAGACGGCCTCGCACTCGCCGCACGCCCAGCGCTCAGTCTCGATGGCTTCGGGCCGGTGGGTCCATTCGTGGCGGTGGTGGCTCAATGGTCCTCCTGGGTGGTGAAGATGGGGCCGGGCACGACGACGGCGTACTCGGCTTCCCATCCGGTCACAGAGTGGGAGTCGCCTTCGCTGATGGTGGAGTCGGAGATGTAACCGGTCGGGCGAGCAGGCTGCAGTCGCACGACGTGGTAGTCGGTGGGGGGCAGGCCGGCGGCGTCTGCGATCCGCTCAGCAGCGGGGTCGAGTTCGGGGACGGTGGGGGCGATCGCGATGAACTGGGCGAGGGGTTGGCGTTGGTCACTCACTGATGTCCTCCTGGCGGTGCGCTCGGATACGGTCTGCCATCTCGGGCCAGTCGGTGGCCTCGAATGCGCCGATGAGGCTGCGGGCTTGGAGGTCGCGCCAGGCTGTGCGTTCTGCCTCGGCCTCGTCAGGTGGGAGTTGCGCCCAGGCTTGCCTGAGGTGGTAGCCGATGGTCTGTTTCTCGGCTTCGCGGTAGGCGGCGAACTCTGCGATGGGGACTGTGCAGTAGGCGCATTTGGTATTGAGGGGTGGCGAGGTTGTGTGGCAGATGGGGCAGGTGCGCTCGTCACTCACTGGCTTCCTCCTGGTCGCGCTTCCTCTTGCAGATCTCCACGAGCGAGAGCACCGGGTGGTGTTTCCGGCACCGCTCGCACCAGTACGGGTCAGTCATCGTCGTCTCCCCAGTCGTAGGCGTCGGCGTCGCGGGCGACTTCGATTAGCCCGCGGCGGGTGATCCAGTCCATGCCTTCGGAGTAGGCGATTTGGATTGCGGTGCCGTCGTGGTCGGTGTGGACTTTGAGGATGACGAGGACGTCTGAGACGAGTTGGTCGGGGCCGAGGGTGGCGACTACGCCTCGGGCGTCGATGAGGTCGCCGATCGGTCTCTGGTCGCTCACCTGGCCTCCTGGTGCTGTAGCAGGTGCGCGTGGACGTCCGTGGGGTCGAGTCTGGCCACCACCACGCGCTCGGTGACGATGGCGATGGGGACGGTCTGCCGGCAGTCGGGGCAGGTCCACTCGGCGTGCGCGGTGGGTGGGGTGTCGTCGGGGCTGGGGTCAGGGTTGCGGCGCCACGTGAGCATCCCGAACATCGCCGGGATGCAGATGGCTAGCGTGGCCCAGAGGAGCCATTGCGAAGCGCTCACCACCCCACCTCCGTCATCGGTTCCGCAACCGGCGTGGGCATCGGGCCGAGGTCGGTGGTGCGGAACTTGACCTTGTGCGTGCCGGCGAGCGACTGCCGCAGCGCGTAGTCCATTGCGTGTCTCCAGGTTTCTTTCTGTGCCACGTGGATCGTGTGGAGCGCCTCTGCGACCCATACCCAGCCGGGGTCTGGGTCTGCCGGCTTGCGCGACACCCGCCATTTGCGATTTGCGGGGACAGAATCACACGGGTGTAACTCAGTGGCGGGTCGGGGGTCCCGTTCGCCCCTGGCCCGGTTTCTGTCACTCCTGGCGGGGGTTTTGGTCGTGTCGGTCATCGCTTCTCTCCCGGTCGGTAATCGCTGTGGTCCATCGGGCAGGTGCGCCGGTCCGGGTGGCAGTCCGGGCAGTGCGGCAGCAGGCACACCTCGCACGACTGGCACCCCTCGTGACCTTCGTTGCGGGCGAGGGCCTCTCGTCTCCGGCGGGCCTTGCGGCGGGTCTTGGCGCTCATTGCTCCTCCTTCGGGTAGGCCTTGGGTTCGCTGAGCCATGCGTCCAGGTCGTCCCGGAGCGACCGGGCGGCCTCCTCATCCAGCACAATCGAGGCGTTCACCTTCTCCACCGACGGGCGAGCGGTGCCGTCGCCCCAGAAGTTGAGCGCACACTCGGCGTGCAGGTCGAGGCGCACCCACGGGCCCTTATGGTCGTAGGCCCCATCGGACGGGTCCTCAGCGGTGAGCCAGTGGCCCGGCACGCACCACCCGGGCATCTCAGCCAGCCCGATCATGGCGGGAAGTTCGGCCTCACCGGTGAGGTTGGGGTAGTGGTTGGACCACCCCTCGGCGTAGGTCAGGACGTGGCCGCGTTCGGGCTGCGGCCGTTCGTCCAGGTAGTCGGTGCCGATGTGGCACAGGGTTGCCCAAATGCTCATGGTGTCTCCTCCAGGTGGTTGGTGTCGCAGTTGGGGCAGGCGGCGACGGCGTAGTCGGGGTCTCCCGGCTTGCCTACTCGCCGTAGGTCGCGGATGCGGCGCTGGTCGCAGCAGTGGCATTTCCGGGAGCGTTGGGCGATTGGTCGCTGGGTAGGTAGCGGCCCAGGCATCAGAACCTCACTTCCTGGTCGGTCAGCACCAGCCGGATGGTGTGGTGCCCTCTCGGTGCCTTGCCGGTCTCGCGGCGGTAGTCGGGGCCGATTACGTGGTCGGAGTTGTCATCTGGGATCACCCCGGCGTCCTTGATCCCGTCGATGCAAGCCTTCACCGAGGGGGCGGCGTTCTCGGGGTCCGCTTTGGCTGCGGTGGGGTAGCCGATGAACGCGGTGATGTGCACCCGCTGGAACCTGGGCAGGCGCTCGGTGCGGGCGCTCCATGCTGCGAGTTCGCGGACGTAGGCGGTGCGCCGGGCTTTCGCTGCCCAGTGGTGGCGCTGGTTCGCGGACAGCCACCAAGTGTTGGCGATGGAGATCGTCAACTCAGCCACCCCGCACCTCCTCGTACGTGGCGCCATCGAGGATGCGTCGGAGGTCCTCGGCCATGCCCTGCGGGACGCCGAGCACGGAGCCTGCCCACCACTCCTGGAGTAGCCCCACCTGCTCGATGACTATCTGAGCGGCGTGGGCTTCGGTGGCGTAGGTCCGCTCGTAGTGCTCTTCGGCGGCAATGGCCATGAGCGCCACCGGGTAGCCAGGCTTGCTGAGCAGGCCGCCGGTGATGTGGTCGAGCAAGCAGGACAGCCGCCACCCGAGATCGTCATACTGGGCGTCCTTCTCGACCACCTCCTGCTCCAGCGCCACGGCGATGTTCCGGGCGCGGTCGGTGGCGGCTTCGGCTTCCAGTGCCCGCCGCTTGTAGCGGTTCTTCTCCTGGCGAGCCTTTTCTATGCGGTCAGTCACGGTGGCCTCCTGCGGCTCTGGTGCGGGTGTCGGTTTCGCGGCGGTTGTTCTTGAGGCGTAGCCAGTCCATGGCCGTGCCGTCTTCCATCCAGGGCCAGTCCCCGCCCATGCGCAGGGTCCGGGGGATCTGCCGGCCACGGATGCGGGACCCTCGCCAGCGCCACAGTTGCGCCAGCGTCCCGGTGTCGTCGTCAGGGTCCGGCCCCAGCCCGACGCCGAACTCCGGCCAACCGAGTTGCATGGACGATCCGCGGGGGCGCAGGTTGCGGCGGGAGTCGTGACCGCCGGCGTGGGGTGCGTGGGCTTCCATGAGCATCGCTGGGCCGTCCGGGCGGTCCCTGATGGAGTCCAGGGCTGCGATGACCGGGGCGGCGTCCTTGTCGTTGTTCATGCCCTCGGGGCTGAGCTTGTACAGGGGTCCGATGGCCAGGGCTCCGGGTTGGTAGTCGTCGATGAGCCCGTGGACGGTGGCAAGGTCGCGCTCTTTGGTGATGTCCAGTCGGCCGGTGCAGTGCAGTCGGATCGCACCGGCGGGGTTGCGGGCACCGAACCGTGCTGCCTGGTGGACCATGGCGCGGGTCTCCCACTTCCACTGGTCCTCGTCGTTCTCGGTGTCCACCACAAGCACGTCCACCGGGGCGATCTCATCGAACGTGAACGGGTGGATCCCGGCGGCGGCGCAGATGAGGATCTGGCGGAACAGGGTGGTCTTGCCGTAGCCCTCTTCGCCGGTGAGGATGAACCGGTCCCGGCGGGAGAGCACGTCGGGGATGACCCATTCCACGGCCTCGTCGGGGCGGGCGAGGATGTCCGCCAAAGTCGGGGCCTCGGCGGCCTGTGCGTAGTCGGAGGCGATGCTGTCGAACTCGTGGCGCACCGCAGTCATCTTCTCCGCGGCCGTCATCTCCGCTGAGCCGGAGAGTTGCACAACCCGCTCCCCGGCGGCTCGGATGCGGCGCGACTGCCCGGCGTCGGCTACTTGGCGGGCGTAGTAGTCCACGTTCGAGGCCGTGGGTGCGGCGTCGATGAGTTGGTGGAGTTCCATGTGGGTGCGGATGTTCCGGGACAGAACCGCGTCGGCTTTGACTGCGGGCCACAGGGTGAGGGAGTCGATCTTCTCCCCGGCGGCGACCTTGCCCACGATGAGGGAGTACAGCCCGCCCAGGACGGGTGACTGGAAGTCTCCGGGCGCGACGTGCTGGGCAGCCTCCCGGGCCTTGGTCGGGGCGGCGAGTAGGGCGCCGATGATCGCCTTCTCGGTTTCCACGATGTCACTCATGCGTTGTCCAGCCACGAATTGGTGCCGCGCTGTTGCGGCGCACCTTCGGCGGCCTTGGATAGCCAGGTGCGGAACGCGGCGTCCCAGTTGCGTGCCCGACGGTCGTGGGTGTCAGCGTGGTTGCGGAAGCGGATCGCCTGAGCGTCGATGTCAATGCCGTGCTGGTTAGCGAACTCGTGATGCTTGGCGGTCGGCACCCAGGAGGCTGGCAGTGGTCGCTCTGGTCGTCTCCTGCTGGCCTTCGCTGCGTCGTCGTCGTCCGGTTCGTCGGCCGGAAGGCCGTGGAGATAAGGAGCAGGAGCAGGAGCAGGAGTAGGGGGTACCGAAACCGATCCCGAAACCTTGCCGTGCGTTTGGGCCAAACCGACCCCAAACCCATGGGCAAACCCATGCCCAAACGGGTCTTCGGGGGTGGGTAGTTCTTTGGCCGAAACCGAGGGGTGGGTTAGGACCTCTTGCACCCGCTTGTCGTCCCAGCAGGCGAGGTCCGGGTGCTCACTCTGCTCCCGCTTGAACTGATGGACGACAACCTCCCGCAGCGTCGAAGACGCGACTGAGGCGTAGGCGGTGACGGCCGATATGGCCATGCGCGGCTGCTTCATGAGCCCGTCCCAGCGGATCCAGGACCGGATCAGCACCTCCTCGGTTTCGGCGTCGATGACCAGGAAGTGGCGTGCGACGAGGCAGTCGGCGGCGGCCTGGATCGCCTCCTTGGTCCAGCCCGCAGCCAGCCCGGTGAGCCGTGCCGGGCGCCAGTCGTGGACCCCGCAGTAGGTCAGGTCCGGCGAGGTCCACAGGGCGAGGTACAGGTGCTGTGCGGGCGGCGGGAGTTTGCGGAAGCTGGGGTCGCCCCAGATGGTGACGTTGACCCGGGCGTGGTCGCGTGCCATTCAGCCATCACCCGCCACCGGGTCGCGCCCGTCGAGCACGTCGCGGATGTTGCCGAGTGCCCGCTCTACGTGGTCCTCTGCGTCGGCGACGGTGACGTGCCCGGCGATGGACTGGATGAGCAGAAGTTGCTGGATCGGCGCCAGGGCTGGGTATGCGGGGGTAGGCTGAGGTGCAGCCATCACGGACTCCTTGTCAGTCGTGTTGGTCAGGCTCCGATCGGTGTTTCCACCACCGCTCGGGGCCGTCTTTATTTGTCCCTCTATCGTACCGCGTTTCCTTTGGATTCCCGCGGACCGTCGGCCTTTATCCACAGCCTTATGCACAGTCACGCGGCCACCTCATCTGCGTCTACTACGCCCACCTCGGCGATGAGTGCCGGCCGGTCCCCGTTCTGGAATTGCCACGTTGGCTTGCCGGTGGCGTGCAGCCCGTTGATTATCAGGGTGACCATCAGCGATTCGCGGGCTTCGGCTTTGATGGCTTCGAGGGTCTGTTCCTGGTCCTCGATGGGCCAGGTGATGCGCAGGTTCACGTCGCGACCTCCAGTCGGGCCGCGCTGAGGTGCACTGTGCGTCCGTCGTCGAGGCGGATGACGCAGATGCGGCCGTAGGGGTTGTTTTCGGTGCGGATGATGTGTCCGGTGTGGCCGGTTGGTGTGGTGACGACGGTGCCGGGGGTCATGGGGTGCCGCCGTGGTCTCTGGCGATGCGGGCGGCGTAGTAGGGGCACTCAGCGCTCATCAGTCGGCCCTCTCGGTGTAGGTGGTGGCGAGGTTGCGTAACGCGGCCTGCGCCTCCTCGATTGCCAGGCTGTAGACCTCGCGGTGCACCTGGGGCCATCTGGCGGTGCCTTCGCGCTGCGGGCCTTCGGTGGCCCCTGATAAACGGTCCGCCGCATCGGTGAGTGCCCGTGCCTGCGCCTCGCGGATGACCGGCATTGCGTCGAGTTGCTCGGCGGTGGTCAGGGTGTCCCCCGCTTGCGGGACGGTCGGGCGGTCGGCGGCGGTCATTGGGCCACCTCCTCGGGGCTGAGGAAGTCAGCGAGGCGACGGAGCTGTTCGGCGATGTTCGTCCGCGTGCGCTCATCCGGGAGCGCGTCAGCGATGTAGTAGTAGTGCAAGTTCTCGCTGAGGTGGCCGAGCGCGTCAGCTTCGGCCTCCCAGCCGAGCAGGAACCGGGCCTGCCGCTCACTGTCGGTGCGGATGAAGTGCTCACCGAGCGCGGCCCAGTTGAACTCGATCTCGGTCTTGACGTTGGCGAGGCGGTGGTCGTAGCGGGTGCGGATGTCGATCTCGTCGTCCATTGGTCAGTTCTCCTTGGTGGTGTCGGTGGGGGCCGCGAGAGCAGCACGGACTTCCCTGGCGGCGGTGGCCCAGCAGTAGCGGGCGTTCTCGTCTCGGATGCGGTACTCGTCCAGTTCGCGCTGCCACTCGTCGGCGAGCGCTTCGACGGCGGCGAGGCGGGCGCGGAGGGCGCGGAGGGCGCGGACCTCGGTGATGAGGGCGTCTTCGTCCAGCGCCTCGCACAGACGGCAGATGTGGTCCTCGTCGGGGTCGTGGCTGCTGTACTCGCCGTGGCGGCTGATGCATGCGCTCATTTGTCCTCCAGGGCGTCGGTGATCTGGTCGTCCCGGTGCTGGGTCATGACGCAACCTCCAGGTCGAACAGAGTTGGCATGTCGCGTTGGCGCTCCTCGGCTTGGAGGTGCTTCACGCCGTCGAGGAAGTAGCCGGTGTTCAGTTCGGCCCCACGGCCGCGGCGACCGAGTTTCAGGGCCCGTAGCGGCACGGTCATCAGCCCGCTGAAGGGGTCGTAGACCTCATCGCCGGGGTTGGTGTAGCGGGTGATGAGCCGGTCCACGATGTCGAACTGCAGTGGGCAGACGTGCATCTGGACGTTGCGGCGCTTCTGCTCACCGTTGAGGGTGAGCATCCGGTTCACGTCGTGCCAGACCTCGGGGTGCCAGGAGCCGGGTGCCAGGGACATGAACGTGGCCGGCAGCGCCCCGCGACCTTCCAGTGCCTCGCCGACCTTGATGTGGGCCTCGTAGTCGTATACCTCCCGCAGCGTCTGTTCGGTGAACAGCCGGGAACGGTCCTCCACGGGCAGGGCGGCCAGTTCGTCCGGGGTCAGGTGCCTGTTACCGGATGAGCGCCAGAAGGCGTGCGCATCGACCTGCCAGCGGGCACGGGTGTAGTCGGCCTTGTCCTTGACCACCGGCACGTCTGCGTAGCCCTTGGTGCGGTCTGTCTGGGGCTTGTGGAACAGCAGCACGTACTCGGGGGACCCGACGCCCATCTTCGTGCCGTCCTTGGCGTTCTCGGACCACCCCAGCCGGTAGGTCTGGTTGTTCTCCCGCACCACATCGGTCACGACGGTGATCATTCCCATGTAGTCGAACCCGTGCTTAATGCCGTGGTAAATCGCTTCGGCGTGGAACGGTGACACGGTGGGGATGCCTGCGCCGGTGACGTTGCCGAAGTTGATGCGGTCCTTGACGTGGCAGGCGTAGATGCGGCCCGGTTTGAGCACCCGGAGCAGTTCGGGCGTCAGGTGGTCCATCTGGGCCCAGAAGTGGGCGTTGTCGTCGGTGTGGCCGAAGTCGTTGTAACTCGGGGTGTATTCGTAGTGGTTGCTGAACGGGATTGAGGTCAGAACCATGTCCACGCTGTTGGTGTCCATGGACCTGGTTTCGGGTACGCAGTCGTTGTTCGCGGCCAGCCAGCCCTCGCCGGTGGCCTCGATGCGCTCCACGCCCATGGAGCGGGTCAGCGCTCCGGCTATGGCCTCAGGGTCAAGCCCGTACTCGCGAATGACGGAGGTCATGGTGTCGGATAACTCCTCGTGCTGGTGCCACTTGTCCCGGATCGCCTGCATGACCTCCGATTCGGAGTCCGCATAGATCAGATGGGTGCGAGTGGGCCGGGTTTGGCCGAACCGGTGGATGCGGTGAGTGGCCTGGATGATGTCGTTGAACTTGTAGGTGATGCCCACGAACACGGCGGTGTTGCACTGCTGCAGGTTCATGCCCTGCCCGAGCATCACCGGCTTGCCGATCAGGGCGTAGGTTTCGCGGGCTTTCCACTCGCCTAGCCGCCGCTCTGTCTCATCGGGATGCAGCGACCCATACACCGATGAGTAGGTGATGCCCTCGGCTTTCAGTGCGGCCTCTATGGCGGCCTGTTCGGCGTTCAGGTCGCACCAGAGCACGATCTGGTCCCCGGGGTTGTCCTGGCGATGCTCACGAACGATGCGCATCATCTGCTCAACGCGCACCGGGAGGGAGTCGCGCTTCTCCCGTGCGGCCTCTTTCAGTCCGAGTGCGGCGTTGCGGAACAACCCGCCTTGGCCGTCGCGGTCGAAGGTGTCGTCGGTCAGGTCGATGGACACCTTGTGCTCGTGCAGGTGCCGCTCGGGTAGGTCGTACCCGGTGGCGTCGTGGCCCAGGTCCGCGGGGGATTGCACGAACGCGGCCCAGGTGTTCAGCCACAACCAAAACTCCTGCTCTTTGTGCGGGTACAGTTGCAGGTTGTTCGCCTGGGTTGAGTCGCGCTGGAAGAACCGGGTCAGCGATTGGCCGGTGTCCATGATCCCCAGGTACCCGGCGTAGTGGATCAGTTCCTTGTGCCGGTTCGGTGACGGGGTGGCGGTGGCGACGAACCGGTAGGGCACGTCCTCGAACAGGGCTAGGAACGTCTGGTAGGTCTTGGACCCATATGAGCGCAGCACCGACGCCTCATCGAGGCTCACGGCGTCGAACAGGGTCGGGTCCAGGCGGCCGTCACGCACGCTCTCGTAGTTCGTGATGTAGATGCCGGGCCCGTCCACTTCCTCATCGCGACGGATGAACCGGGTTTCCAGCCCCAGGTGCTGCCGGGCATCGTGGGCAAACTCGATCCGCACGCCCAGCGGGCAGATGATCAGGGCCCGTTCCCGGCCGGACTTCGCCAGCGTCAGCCGCAGCGTCTCTAGTTGCATCACTGACTTGCCCAACCCGAACGCGGCGAAGATTGCCCGGCGCCCGCCCTTGGCGGCCCAGCGCACGATGTCGGACTGGTGCGGCTTCAGGGACGGGTGGACCTCGGCCGGGTCCACGTCGAACCCGATAGCGGTATCGAAGTTGACCTTCTCGCGCAGGAAGTCCTCGTAAGCCAAGGTCGCGCTCATGCCGGCACGCTCGCGATCCACACGAGTGCGTAGATGACGGCGACCCAGGCCAGGACACCGAGCGAGCCGGCGAGTAGGTGGCCGAGTGTGCGGGCGGGGTTGGAGTCGCGGCGGTCGATGGGGCGGTTTGGGCACTGGAGTTTCGCCATGTCACCAGCGCGGATCTCTGATGCTGTGACGATGTGCTGCACAACGCCGTCAATCTCATACAACGGGTGATTCGATGCGCACCTACCCGCGTGCCGGATCGGTACGGCCGGGCGGTCGATGGGCCTCATCGGGTGGCCTCGTGGTTGGCGAAGTAAGGCGACGGGTTGCGCAAGTGCGAACGGCTCATGCGATCCCTCCGAGGTCGAGGACGCCCTGAGAGAGCCGGCCGGCGGCGTGCTCACACCAGCGCTCGTCTATCTCGTAGGCGATCACCTTCCGCCCCTCATCTAGCGCGGCTCGCAGCGTTGTCCCGGTGCCCGCGAACGGGTCAAGGATCACGTCGCCGGGGTTGGTGAACCGGCGCACCCAGTCGCGCACCATCTCAATGGGCTTCTGAGTGGGGTGGCCGCTGCCCTGGGAGGTTGGGAGGACATAGTTGCCTGCCCGCCCGCCACCGTTCCAGGAGGGCTTGGCGTCCTCGCGGTGCATGTAGGCGATTGCTTCCCAGCCCATCGCGGGGCGGTCAGCGCTGATTATGGGCATCGGGTTGGTCTTGACCCAGGCGCCGACGCGCAAGACTTGTAGCCCGGCCGGTGGCGGGCCTACCTCAAAGCGGAATGCTGTGTGCGTGGAGAGGTTGGCGACGACCCAGCGGCGAGCGATGCGCCCTAGTTCAGCGAACAGAGCGAGTTGGTTCTCGTGGGTGAAGGCGTCGAAGCGCACGTCGGAGCCGCCGGATAGTGTGCGGTTGCCGTTGCCGTTGCCGCTGGTGCCGTACCCGTTGCGGTTCGAGCGCGTGTTGTCGTGGGTGCGTGCATCGAACGGTGGGTCCGTTATTACGCAGTCCACGGACCTGTCGGCCATTGCGGCTAGGGCGGGTAGCGCGTCCCCGTGGTAGAGGGTTGCGTGCTCATCCTGGTAGTACGGGGCGCTCATCGGTCGGCCCCGTTCGCCTGGTCAGTGCAGAACAGATCCACGTCGTCGTTCATCGCAGCGCCTCCTCGATCAGCCCCTGCGCGTGTGCCAGCACCACCAGCCCGTCACCGGTCGGCGGGGCGTGGATCTCGGTTTCGCTGGTGGTCATCAGGTCGCGGGCGGCGGGGGTGGGGTGGTGGTCGATGGTGTGGAGGTCAGGCATTGGGGGGCTCCTCGTCGGTTCCGGCCCATCCCGTATTTGCGTCGTCCAGGGCGGGCTCTTGTGGCAGTTCGTCTGGTCGCACCGCATCGGGCGCCGGCTGGTGGGCGTCGGGGTCTTCCTTGCGGGGGATGTAGACCCGCTCGGCGCTGCCGTCGATGTTCAGCTGCCGGAAGAACGTGTCCAGGTTGAACGCCTCGGGATCCTTTGGGCGGATCCCGTCAGCGGGCACGTTGAAGGCCACGGTGCGGATGCCGGCGACGATTGGGCGGCGTGGCTCCTTGAGTTCGATCGTGCCGTCCACCTCGAACGGCAGATCCTTCTCAGCGCGGACCTTCCACTGCTTGTCCGTGGTCGGCTTGCCGTCTTTCATGACGGTGACTTCCTCGAACCGGGCAGTCAGGATCACCGGCCCCTTGTGGGAGCGCAGCGTGTCGATGACTTTGCGCCAGCGCTTCTTAGCCGAGTTCCACTGATCCATCGTGATCGTGTTCTTGCCGCGCTTGTCTGCGATGGCCTGCTGCTCGTCGGTGAGCAGGCCCCACAGTTCGGTCATGGAGTCCACGACGATCGCGTGGGGCTTGCCGTTGGCGGGCACGTCTACGGCAGCCTGGGCGGCTTGCAGGATGCCCTTCCAGCTGCCGTCGTGCTCCACGATTTCGTAGCGGGCGCCGGGCAGTGCGCCGTACTGGTCCGCTGAGCCTTCCCCGATCTCGATATAGAAGGTGCGGTCCACCAGGTCCGATGCGCTGAACGCAGCGGCGGAGTAGGACTTACCTGTCTTCTCCCGGCCGGCGAGCAGGATCATCGGCCAGGGTGCCTTGCCGGTTGGTCGTCTGGTCTTGATGCTCATGCTGTGATGTCCTCTAGGTAGTCGATGCCGGGCAGATAGAAGCCGGGCGGGGCCAGTGCGTGGGTGCCGGGTGGGTAGGCGTGCCAGTCGCCGGTTCGCAGGGCCTCTGCGTGGCGGGAGAGCATCAGGGCCAACTTCCGGTTGCCGCCTTCGATCCAGTCCTCGTGGGCGATCTGGACCACGAGCACGCCGTAGGGCGGCTCGACCTCCACCCAGATCTGAACCATCGGCCCGGTCTTGTCACCACGGGCCTGCTCGATGAGGTGGCGGTACATGGCGGCTTGCAGGTCGTAGTGCAGGTTCGAGATCGTGCGGCGCACCGCTTCGGGGGATGCGTCGGTGGTGCTCTTGATGTCCACGGGGAAGGTCCGGGCGCCTTTGACCTGGTGCGGCAGGTAATCGACCTTCCCGCGGATCTCCACACCACTGCCGGGGTCGGTCGCGAACAGGGGCACCTCGGCCTCGCCGGGCAGGTCCAGGTATCGGCGGGCGTCCGCGTTGGCCAGCACCTCGGCCGCAGCGGCATGGGCCTGCATGATCTGCCCGGCCTTGAGCGGGATGTTCCCGGCCTCGCGTTGCTCTGCGACGAACGCCTTGGCCTCCGCGGTGGACACTGCCCCGTTCTTGGCGAGCATGTCAGCGGGGATCTCCACCACCTGCCCGCCCTTGCCCAGGATCACCTTGTGGATGGCGTGGCCCATGTCGAACGCGGGCCTGTCCACGCGGTGCGACAGTGCGCGCTTGTAGTGGGCGGGGGAGCGCAGGTACTCCTTGCCGGTGGAGTAGGACAGTGCCGGGTGGGCGTGGTACTCGGCATCTGGCATTTCCGCACCGCTCACGCTGCACCTTCCTTCCGTGCCTTGCGCGCCAGGTCCCCGGCGGCGGCGTCGTCGGCTTCGCGTTCGGCGTCGGCCCATGCCTGCGCGTCGATGTCTTCGGCGCCAACCTGGCCGCACTGGATGGCCTCTATCTGCGAGTCGCTGAGTTGTCGGTGCATCACCACGAGTCCGCTCCTTCCTTGCGCTCGGCCCTGCGTCGGTCGCCCTCGTCGCGGAGGTAGTCGGTGCGCATGGCGTCCAGGTCGATATAGCCGTCCTCGTCGGTGTAGTCGTCGGGGTTGGGGGTGCTCATCGGTCGCTCCTTCCCGGGCCCCACGAGTGCGAGGCGCTTGTCCCTGGTGCGGATGAACGCGGCGAGCCGTTCGCGCTGCTGGGCGTATGCGGGCTCGGTGGGGGTCGCGGCGAGTTGGGCTACGGCACGGTCTTTCTCGGCCTGCCACATGGCGCGGGTGGCGTCCCAGTCGGTGCTCACTGGTCCCCACCCCCGGCGGTGTGGGAGAAGTGGCCGCGCCACGCTTCCTGGGTGACAAGGTCGCCAACCTCGCCCTGGTCGCGTTCGTCGTACTCTTGGCAGGCAGTGACCCAGGCTTGGAACACGGCCCGGGCGAGGTAGTGCTCGCTCTCCTCGACCAGGTACCCAACGTTCATGAGGGTGCGTTCCAGGTAAGTCTTGGACCGTGGGTCCTCGGCGGCCGTGATCGCCCAGATTGCGTCCCCGGCGATGGCGTGGGGGTCGTGGGTGCTCACAGGTCACCACCGCCGATCCCTGCCGCACGAGCATGACCGGCCTCATCCAGGGTGTAGTCCAGGTACCGGGCGCGGTAGGCCTCACCGGACAAGCGCGGGGACTTCCGCGGGTACGGGTGCACCCACTCCGGCGCGGGCTCGGGGCGGGGCTTGGGGCCGGAGCCGGGGAACAGGTGCCTGCCGAACCAGTCGCGTAGGCGGCTCACAGGGTCACCTCCAGCGCGGCGGCCTTCTTCGACGCCCTTCGCCTACGGCTGTGATCCGCCACACAAGTCCGGCATTGGCGACCAATGAAACTGCGATTCTTGGGGCGGTAAATGTAGGTGTTCTCGGGGCTGTATTCGTGACCCTGGGGGCAATGTGTCTTGGCCGCGTTGAGTGCGCCGAGCGCTATGGGGGAACGCATGATGTTCTCGCGCTGCTTCACGACGTCAAGGTGGTCTGGGTTGACGCATTCACGCACTCGGCAGAGGTGGTCAATCACGAGGCCGTCAGGTATCGGTCCGACGAACGCCTCATAGGAGACTCGGTGTGCGCCCATGGTCCGCTGCCTACCCGCGCCGGTCGAAATGCCAATTTGGCCGTAGCCAGCGTTCATGAGGCGCCCCTGCCAGATCCAGCACCCGTTCGCGTCGGTCTTTGAGAGGCGCCGGATTCTCTGGTCCAAGGGCTCTCCCGCCGGCCCCCTCTTGGCGCCGGAGGGTCCACTCCGGTGGGGCGTCTCGTTGAGGAACTGCTCTGCGCCGACTCGGCTTGGAAACAGATTCCATCGCTTCTTGCCCCGCGGGTCATACCAGGTGACTTCCCACCGCGGGGCACCCTTCCTTGGGACCTGTCTGATGTGCGGCATCTCTTGCTACCCTTTCTGTTGTGTTTCCTTAAGTGAGGGTCAGCCGCTCTGGTTGGGTGGGGCTGGCCCTCGCTTCATTGGTGGGGGCCCGGTGGCGCCTCGGGGGAGGCGACGCCACCGGGGGTCAGGAGGCGCGCTTCCGGTAGCGGCGCACCGGGTTGTCGCTCAGCGCTCGCTCTTTGCGGGTGCGCTCACGGTGAGCGGCGGCAGATGCTCGATCGCAAGTCCGACAGCCGCGCTTGTTTCCTCGACGGCGCAGGTTCGCGCCTGACAGCGGGTGGCCCTGTTTACAGTGCGTAATCACCGCAGCGGCACGGGCGGCGTTGACTTCCTGCGGCACCGCTTCCAGGTGCTGCGGGTTGCAGCAGGACTTGTTGCGGCAGAGGTGGTCAACGTGGAACTCGGCAGGAATGGGGCCGACGAGCGCCTGGTACGTGAGGCGGTGGACGGACTTCGACGTGCCGTCAACGGCCCACTGTCCGTAGCCGGTGGAGTTGTGTGCTGCGGTCCAGTTCCAGCAGCCGGTGCGGGGGCACTCGGAGATCTTGGACCAGAAGCGTTCCGTGAGGGTGCCGAGCGCGATCGTGGCGGTCATGAGGCTTCCTTGGTCGGGTAGGTGTTGGATGCCTCGATTGCTTCCAACTCGGCGCGCACGAACCGGAGGTGCCCGCCGATGGTGCGGGTGTGGGGCAGTTGCCCGGCGTCGGCCCACCGCTTGATGGTGGAGGGGGTGACGTGGAAGATCGCGGCCGCTTCACCGGTAGTCAGCGTCTCGGTGGTGTAGTCCATGACTAAGAGTTAAACACACAATCCGCCCATAGTCCACAACTAAGGCGCCGGGTCGAGAACTTACATCGCTGTAGTTACCGCCCAAGTGTTGCAATCCGCCCATGAAGCGGGGACAATGAGGCACATGAGCACACAAACCATCGACGCATGGGTGCCGACTAACACCTTCGGCACGCGCCTAGTCCTGCTGCGCCGTGAACTTGGCCTCAACGTCAAGGAAGCGGCAGCGCGGACCGGCATCCACTACGCCACCTGGTCCACCTGGGAGAACGGCCGCAAACCCTCCGACATGGCGGGCGTGGTCGAACGCATTGCCGAGGAGTTCGGCGTGGATCGCAACTGGCTCATGTGGGGCGTCCCCACCCCCGGTGCGCCCGAGGGCGCTCCGTTGCAACCTACGGATTAGAAGGCCGTTGCTCTATCCATTGAGCTACGGGGGCGCACCGAGCAGAATACCGCCGCGCTGGATCCCAACCCCCACCAGGGACCGTGTCGTTCGAGTTGCGGGTACCCACGTCTGGTTGTTGGGTGAGCAGACGTCGTCGTACGAGGGAGCGCAAGGAGGCCACGTGTCCCGAGTCCGTGTGGTGGGGCCGCTGCTGGCCGTTACCGTGGTGATGTCGCTGGCAGCCTGCGCCGATGACTCCGGGCCACCGACGCTGACCTGGTACATCAACCCCGACGACGGGGGCCAGGCCGAGATCGCCCGGACCTGCACCGAGGAGTCCGACGGCGCCTACGTGATCCAGACCGCGTTGCTGCCCCGGGAGGCCTCCGACCAGCGCGAGCAACTGGCCCGCCGCCTGGCCGCCCAGGACGCCTCCATCG
Source organism: Pseudactinotalea sp. Z1748 (assembly GCF_049725185.1). Classification (NCBI taxonomy): domain Bacteria; kingdom Bacillati; phylum Actinomycetota; class Actinomycetes; order Micrococcales; family Cellulomonadaceae; genus Pseudactinotalea; species Pseudactinotalea sp. Z1748. The sequence goes on from NZ_JBMPQB010000005.1 coordinate 284,874, forward strand.
ACATCATGAGCCTGGACCCCCCGTTCATCCCCGAGATGGCCGAACCGGGCTTCCTGGCCGAAGTGCCGGAGGACCTGCAGGACACCGACGGCGTGGTTCAGGGCGCGATCGACTCGGCCACCTGGGAGGACGAACTGGTCACCGTCCCGTTCTGGGCCAACACCCAGTTGCTCTGGTACCGCGAATCCGTCGCCGAGGAGGCCGGGTTGGACATGAGCGAGCCGGTCACCTGGGAGCAGTTGATCGAGGCGGCCGCCGAGAACGACCTGTACCTGGGGGTGCAGGGGGCCCGTGCGGAGTCCCTGACCGTGTGGATCAACGCGCTGGTGGCCTCCGCCGGGGGAGAGATCCTGACCAACCCCGAGGCCACCTCGGACGAGTTGGAACTGGACCTGGACTCCGAGGCCGGGCGGCAGGCCGCCGAGGTGGTCAGCCGGATCGGTTCGGAGGGCCTGGGCGGCCCGGGGCTGCCCACCGCCGATGAGAACGCCTCGATGAACCTGTTCCAGGGAGACCGTGGCTCGTTCATGGTGAACTGGCCGTTCGTATACCCGGCGATGATGGACGCGGAGTCCGAGGTCGTCGACGACCTCGCCTGGACCGCGTACCCGCGCATGGACGCCGATACCGAATCAGCACCGCCGGTCGGGGGCATCAACCTCGGCGTGGGTGCCTTCTCCGACAACATCGAGGAGGCCTGGGAGGCGGTGGCCTGCATCGTGCAGCCCGAGCACCAGGCCGAGTACTTCGTCACCAACGGCAACCCGCCTTCGGCGATCGAGGCCTACGAGGACGAACGGGTGCAGGAGGAGTTCCCGATGGCAGATGTGATCCGGGACTCCCTGGAACAGGCTGCCCCGCGCCCGCAGACCCCCTTCTACAACGAGATCTCGATCGGGCTGCAGACCACGTGGCACCCGGTCTCCGGGGTGGACCCGCAGATCACCCCGGGCAGTTCCCAGCAGTTCATCACCGAGGTGCTGCGAGGGGAGCGGTTGCTGTGAGCGCATCGACCACGACCCGTTCGAGGGACCAGAGCCAGGACCGGCCCCGCAAGAAACGTGCCTCCGACCGGACCCGCTCCGAGGCGCGGCTGGGCTGGTGGCTGGCCGGCCCTGCGTTCGGCCTGATGCTGCTCGTGACGCTCTATCCGATCGGGCAGGCCACCTTCGACTCGCTGTTCTCGCTGCGGTTGACCGCCCCGGACGAACGGGAGTTCATCGGGCTGAACAACTACGCGGTGATCCTGACCGATTGGGCCTTCTGGCGTTCGATGCTGGTGACCCTGTTCATCACCGTCACCACGGTGGCGATCGAGTTGGTGCTCGGCTTCGCCCTGGCGATGATCATGCACCGGGCGATCAGGCGTCTGCGCGGGATCGTCAGGACCGCGATCCTGGTGCCCTACGGGATCATCACCGTGGTCTCGGCGTTCGCCTTCTTCTATGCCTTCGACATCAACTCCGGGTACATCAACAACTGGTTCAGTTGGGTGCCCGGCATCGACGATGGCTTCAACTGGTTCGCCTCCCAATGGCCTTCACTGTTCGTGATCGTGCTGTCGGAGGTGTGGAAGACCACCCCGTTCATCTCCCTGCTGCTGCTGGCCGGCCTGGCCCAGGTGCCCGGGGAATTGGAGGAGGCCGCCAAGGTCGATGGGGCCCGGTCCAGGCAGGTGCTGCGCAAGGTGACCCTGCCGAACATGAAGGCCGCGATCATGGTCGCGGTGCTGTTCCGGGCGCTGGAGGCGTTCCGGATCTTCGACAACATCTTCATCATGACCGGCGGCGCCAACAACACCGAGGCGCTGTCCTTGCTGGCCTACAACACCTCGATCGGACGCCTGGAGATCGGGATGGGTTCGGCGATCTCGGTGCTGCTGTTTCTCAGCGTGCTCTTGATCAGTTTCATCGCGATCAAGGGGTTCCGCGTGGATCTGTCCGGCGGGAAGGGGGACGACTGATGGGTATGACGACGAAGGCCAAGGTCGGCTGGGCCGTCGCCACCGTGCTGGTGCTGGTCTGGTCGCTGTTCCCGGTCTTCTCCATCCTGATGACCTCGTTCAAGACCCAGGCCGGGCTGTTCTCGGGCACGCTGCTGCCCCGGGAGTGGACCTGGGAGAACTACGCCGAGATCCTGGCCCCCGGAGGCAGCGCCCAGGACCTGTTCCTGCCCGCCCTGCGCAACTCCATCGGCATCTCGCTCATCGCCACCGTGATCGCGGTGGTGCTGGCCACCCTGTGCGCCTACGCCATCGCCCGGCTGGACTTCCGGGGCAAGAAGATCATCCTGACCTCGGCGTTGGCCGTCTCGGTGTTCCCGGTCGTGTCCATCGTCACCCCGCTGTTCAACCTCTGGCGCGTGGTGGGCCTGTACGACACCTGGGCCGGATTGGTCATTCCCTACCTGTCGTTGACGCTGCCGATCTCGATCTGGACGCTGTCGGCGTTCTTCCGGCAGATCCCCTGGGAGTTGGAGCAGGCCGCCCAGGTCGACGGCGCCACCCCTTTCCAGGCGTTCCGTAAAGCGGTGGTGCCGCTGGCCGCACCCGGAGTCTTCACCACCGCGATCATCGCCTTCTTCATCGCCTGGAACGATTTCGTCTACGGCATCTCCCTGACCTCCACCACCGCCGCACGCCCGGTGCCGGCGGCGCTGTCCTTCTTCACCGGGGCCTCCCAGTTCGAGGAGCCCACCGGGGCGATCTCGGCCGCGGCAATCGTGGTGACGGTGCCGGTGGTGGTCGTGGTGCTGATCTTCCAACGCCGGATCGTCTCCGGCCTGACCCAAGGCGCCGTCAAGGGCTGAGACCCGCGGCCACACCAGCCACACATGAGGAGGAGTTCCGATGGCGTCGATCACCCTCGACAATGTCGTCAAGACCTACCCCGATGGGTTCACCGCCGTGCGCGGCGTGGACCTGGACATCGCCGACGGCGAGTTCGTCATCCTGGTCGGGCCCTCCGGCTGCGGCAAGTCCACCCTGCTGCGCATGATCGTGGGCCTGGAGGACATCACCGAGGGGGAGTTGCGCATCGGGGACGAGGTGGTCAACGACAAGGCCCCCCGGGACCGGGACCTGGCGATGGTGTTCCAGAACTACGCCCTCTACCCCCACCTGAGCGTGTACGAGAACATCGCTTTCCCGCTGCGCCTGACCAAGGGCGAGCACACCGACACCGAGATCGATGAGCAGGTCCGGCGTGCCTCATCGCTGCTGGAGCTCGATGAGCACCTGGAGCGTAAGCCCGCGAACCTCTCCGGTGGTCAGCGCCAGCGGGTGGCGATGGGCCGGGCGATCGTGCGGGACGCCCAGGCCTTCCTGTTCGACGAACCGCTGTCGAACCTGGACTCGAAGCTGCGCGGGCAGATGCGCACCGAGATCGCCCGGCTGCAGCGCAACCTGGGCACCACCACCGTCTACGTTACCCATGACCAGACCGAGGCGATGACGCTGGGGGACCGGGTGGCGGTGCTGCGCCGGGGGGAGTTGCAGCAGGTGGCCAGCCCCCGCGGGTTGTATGAGGAGCCGATGAACCTGTTCGTGGCCGGCTTCATCGGTTCCCCGCCGATGAACTTCCTACCCGCCACCGTCGAGGGGGACACCCTGCGGCTGCCGTTGCTGGAGGTGCCGCTGGACGAGCGGTTGCGCAAGGCGGTGGGGAACCGGGAGGTGCTCATCGTGGGGATCCGGCCCGATGCCTTCGAGGATGTCGACGTCATGCAAGCCACCGAGCGCGAGGGCGTGACGTTCGAGGCCGAGGTGGATGTGACCGAGTGGCTCGGGGAGGTGCTCTACGCCTACATCCCCTTCGAGGCCCATGCCGACCTGGCCGACAAACTGGAGGAACTGGACCGGGACCTCGACGGGGAGAACCTGCGCCCTCAGGTGGTGGTGGCGCTGGACGCGGTGAGCCGGGTACGCGCCGGTGACGTGGCGGAGTTGTGGCTGAATCCGGACTCCCTGTACGTGTTCGATCCCGAGTCCGGGGAGAACCTGACCCGGGAGAGTGAGCGGGCCGAGAAACTGGAGGCCGAGGCGCGTGACCAGCGCGCCCGTGCCCTGGAGCGTGCCAAGAAGCGCCAGCAGAAAGCAAAAGCGGCCGACGACGGCGCGCGCGGCTCCGCAGCGTGAGTCACCGGCCGGAGCGCCCACCCCGTCCGGGCGGGTGACCGGGCGCCTCAGCCCAGGGCGTCCCGGAGCGCCGGCACCACGCGTCCGCCTGGGCCGGTGACCGGGTCGGCAGCGACCAAGGCGTTCAGGACCGCTTCCTCGGTGGCGTCCAGTCCGGCCTCGAACACCGGGCTCAGCGCCCGATCCGGTGGTGGGAGACGCCCGGCGGAGGTGGAGACCGCGATCGCGTAGTCCCCGGACCCGTGGGTGTAGGCGCCACCCAGGCGGCCCAGGGCGAAGACCGCCCGCGCGGCCAGGCGGGAGAGCTGGCGCCCGTCCAGTGGGGCGCTGGTGGCCAGCACCACCATGCATGAGCCCAGATCGGGTTGGGGTGCAGAAGGTGTCGGTGGGCGTACCTGCCGGCCGTGCACCCGCAGTACCCCGGCGAAGTTCGCCTGCACCAGCACACCCAGGGTGTGCTCGTCGTCGTCGACCTCGATCATCCGGGAGGCGGTACCGATGCCGGCTTTGAAACCCAAGGCCACCAGGCCGGTGCCCGCGCCCACGCTGCCCTCGGGCACCGCGCCACGGTCGGCCTCGTCCAGGGCGGCAAGCACGTGCTCCGGGCGCACCGGCCGGGCCCGGATGTCGGAGAGCACCGAGTCGTTGCACTCACCCACCACGGGGTTCAGCGTGCGAACCCGCTCATTACCGGGCTGGTCCAGCACCCAGGACAGCAGGGCATCGGCGGCCCGGAACGCCGAGAGCGTCGACGTCAGCACGATCGGGGTCTCCAGGTGTCCCAGTTCGGCCAGTTGGGTGGCGCCGATGAGTTTGCCGAACCCGTTGCCCACGCTCAGCCCGGCCGGCAGCGCTCGCCCCGGGCTCACCTCGTCGCCGAACCGGATCGCGCTCACCCCGGTGCGTATCCTCGGCGCCCGGATGATCGTGGTGTGGCCCACCCGCACGCCGGGGACGTCGGTGATCGCGTTGTGGTCACCGGTGCGCCCGGTGGCGGGGTAGAGGCCCAGGTCACGGGCCCGGGCCGGGTGTGCCTGCGGTGTTGCCATTGCCCCCGATCCTGCCCCGAACGCGACTCCGCCGGGCCTGCGCCACGCCGTTCCGGGCGGTTCGGCGACGACCGGGCACTCCGGTGCAGCGATGCACCACACCAAGATCGAGCACAACGGCGCGACGCATGGAAGTTCAGACCCAAACCAGGCAGGCTAGGAGGGTGAGCACCGATTCCGCACCCCGCCCCGCAGACGACGGCCCGGGCGAGAGCGGTACCGGTGAACGATTGCCCATGGTCGAGGTGATCGAGGACCTGCTCGCCAACCTCGAGGCCGCGCCGCTGCTGCTGGATGCCGACGACGTCGCCCAGGCCCGGGAACTGCGCGCCCGCCTGGTGGCCCAGGTGCGCAACCACCTGATCCCCCGGTTGCGGGAGGTGGCCGCACCGGTGCTGGTGGTGATCGGTGGCTCCACCGGGGCCGGCAAGTCCACGCTGCTGAACTCGGTCCTCGGTGAGGAGGTCAGCCCGGCCGGGGTGCTGCGGCCGACCACCCGCCAACCCGTGCTGGCGACCCATCCCGCCGACTCCCACTACCTGGAGGGCCACCCGGTACTCGACCTGGCCGACGTGGTCACCCACGAGCAGGTGCCGCGCGGGCTCGGGCTGCTGGATGCCCCCGACCTGGACTCGGTGCGCGCGGCCAACCGGAACCTGGCCCTGGAACTGATCGAACTGGCCGACCTCTGGGTGTTCGTGACCACCGGCTCCCGGTACGGGGACGCGGTGCCGTGGTCGAGGCTGCGTGAGGCCGGCGAACGGGGGCTGTCCCTGGCGGTGGTGCTGAACCGGATCGAACCCGATGCCCTGATCGAGGTGCGTCGCGACCTGTTCCAGCGACTGCAGGCGCAGGGCTTCGGTGCGCTGCCCTTGTTCGTGGTGCCGGATGTCGGTCCGCACCAGGGCCTGCTGGAGCCGAAATTGGTGGGGGAGTTGGTGGCGTGGTTGAAGATCCTGGGCGCCCAGAGCCAGTCACGGGCGGTGATCGCCCGGACCGTGCGCGGCGCTTGGCCGTCGCTGCGCCGCGACGTCCAGGAGGTGGCCGCGGCGGTGGAGATCCAGCGGCGCACCTCTCGGTCCCTGCGCGGGCAGGTCGTGGCCTCGGTACGTGCCACCGCTGAACAGATCCACGCCGACCTCGGCTCGGGGGCGGCCGCGATCGGGGCCCCGAGCACCGCGTGGCTGTCCAGTGCGAGTTCCGGCGGTGTCCTCGCACCGCTGGTCAACGAACCTGCCGGCCCGCGGCAACGCTGGCGCGCCAAGCGCTCCACCGCCGCCCGGGTGGAGTCGGTGCGATCCCTGCGTGACACCGCCGTCGGTGCGGCCGGATCGATGGTCCGTGAGGCCGGCACCGCGGCCGAGCTGTCGGTGCGCCAGATGCTCGCCGATTCCGCGGCCGGGCGTCAGATCGCCGAGCAGGTGGACGTCGACGAGGCCGCCCGGGCCCGGGAGCAGCGGGTCGAGACCCTGATCAGCGAGTGGGGCACCGAGGCCGAGCGGCGCGGCGGCGAACTGGGTCTGAGTGCGGAGCGGGTGGGCCTGGACGATCAGGGGGCTGCCTCCCTGGTGGAGGTGGCCGCAGTGGGCGTGGACGGAGCCGAACGGGCTGTGGGGCGGCTGTTCGGCACCAGGGGTGAGACGATGGTCGCCGAGATGCGAACGATGCTGGCCGAGTGGGCCGGGGCGGCGGTGGGCGCCGAGACGACGCCGTACCTGGATGCGCTCGATGAACTGAGTATCGATGACGCACCGGCCCGGAGCCTGCGGCTGCGCGCCAGTGAACTCAGGGGGTATGTGTGAGCACCACGATCGAGGACAGGGTCGCCGACGGTGCGGACCAGGGGTTCGATGCCGATGCGCTGAGCCGTCTGCGGGCCCAGATCACCGAGGCCCTGGCTGTGGCCGGCGAGCGGATCCCCGCCCCGGTCCGCGAGCAGGCGCAGGTGAACCTGGATCGGGTGGACGAGCGCTTGCAGTTGGGCGTGGGGCACACCGTGGTGGCCCTGGTGGGCGGGACCGGCTCGGGTAAGTCCTCGCTCTTCAACGCGCTCTCGGGCCTGGACTTCGCCGATGTGGGCGTCATCCGGCCCACCACCGCTCAGGCGGCGGCCTGTACCTGGGGCAGCCGAGCCGAGGAACTGCTGGATTTCCTCGGGGTGGCACCCGGACGGCGGATCCAGCGCGACTCGGTACTCGATCACGATGCGCACACCGGCCTGCACGGCCTGGTGCTGATGGACCTGCCCGATCACGATTCGGTGGAGCAGGGGCATGCCCGCCAGGTGGATCGGTTGCTGCCGTTGGTGGACCTGCTGATCTGGGTGGTGGACCCACAGAAATACGCCGACAACGTGCTGCACGAGCGCTACCTGCGTACCCTGTCCGAACGGCAGGGGGCGATGCTGGTGGTGCTGAACCAGGTCGACACCATCCCCGCGCACACCGAGGAGCAGATCCGCGACGACGTGGGCCGGCTGCTGAGCGAGGGGGGCCTGGAGCAGGTGCAGATCCTGCTCACCTCGGCGCGCGCGGGCACCGGGCTGGACCAGCTGCGCGAGCGGATCGCCCAGGTGAGCGCCTCCGCCTCGGTCTCGGCCCGCACGGCCCGCAGCCAGTTGGAGGCCACCGCTCGGACGCTGATGGAGTACCTGGGCCCAGCGCAGCCCGAACCCGACGACGCCGAGACGATCGCGGAGAACCTGGCCACCGCGTCGGGGGTGGCCTCGACGTCCGAGGCCATCCGCGAGGCCGTGGCCAGCCCGCGACAGGTCCTGCTCGACCCCCTCCAGCGGCCTGCCCGCTCCCGGATCGACGCCATCCGGGAGCGTTGGCTGGCCAAGGCCACCGTGGGCCTGCCCCGGGCGTGGCAGGAGTCGGTGACGCGGCACGTGGCACCGCCGCAGACGTTCTACGACCACCTGTGGCGGGCGCTGAGCAAGGTGGAACTCTCGGCCACCACCGAGCACCGTTCGCGTCGGATGCGTGCCTTCGCCCAGGTGTTGCTGGGGCTTGGCGTCCTTGCCCTGATCGCCGGGGTGGTGCTCTGGGTACTCGGGATCGCCGATGTGCTCACGGGTCTGTCTTTGCCGGCGTGGGCCGGCGTCGGTGCGGGTGCGGCCGCGATCGTGGCCGGGCTGGCGCTGCGGCTCTGGGCCAGGCGGCGCCGGCGGGCCGTGGCCGCCGAGCGCGCGAGCAGCTACTTGTCCAGGGCCACCCATGAGATCCGTCAGGTGGTCGCCGCCGATCTGATCGAGCCCACCGCCGGGCCCCTGGCCGAGCACGATCAGGTCCGCCGGGCACTGACCGCGCTGTAGCCGGCCACCGCGCGGTGGCGAGGTCCCGCCCCGCACGTCCGCCGCGCGCTCGCACGGCCGTAGCAGTGCTACGCACCGATGCCCGCCATCCACAGGGCGGGCGTGACGTTGCCGCCGTCCACAGGCCGCCCGCTTTTCCCGGCTGCCTTCGGTGGTCACCGGCATCGTCGTCGGTGCCGGAAGTCCCGGCAACTCGACACCGGCGGCGCTGACCGCAGGGAAGGACGAATCATGCGAGAGACGATGATCACCGTGACCGGCAACGTCGGGGGCGCCCCGACCTTCTTCGAGGCCGAGGCAAACGGGGACCCGCGGCTGCGGCTGAGTGTGGCCACCACCCCGCGGTTCCGGGACCGCGGCTCCGGCGAATGGCGGGACGGCCGTACCTCCTGGTACGACGTGTGGATGCACGGGAGGATGGCCCTGAACGCCAAGGACAGCATCAGCAAGGGCGATGCGGTGGTGGTGACCGGGTCGGTGGAGTTCGTGCGCTGGGAGGACGGGGAGAAGTCCGGCCGCAAGGCGGTCATCAACGCCCGTGCGTTCGGCCCGGACCTGAACAAGTTCCCGGTGACCATCTCCCGGGTACGCCTGGTGGAAGCAGCCGGTGACGGTGCGGCCCAGGACGCCGGGCCAGGTACGGAACATGACGGCAACGGTTCGGACCGGATCCCGGATGTGACCGGGTATGCCGAGGTGGACGAGGACGGCAACCCCTTGCCCGTCCCGGACGCTGACGCCGACGCCGACGCTGACGCCAACGGCGACCCGCAGCACCCTGCCGAAACCTCCTCGATCGCGGGCAGGATGGTGGCCGGCCTATGACGCAGGGGCGGCCCCGGTAGGCACTAGTGGTCACGGCGCCTATAGTTGTGGCTGGCCCGGGCCGTGCCGAGAGTGTGCGTTGCCCGGCATCTGACCAGGTATCAGGCCCGCACCTGCCGCGCAGGCCCGGGGGCCGCTTCTGCGAAAGGTTCTTCACCTGTGGCCGAATACATCTACTCGATGGTCCGCGCGCGCAAGGCGCACGGGGACAAGGTCATCCTCGATGACGTGACGATGTCGTTCCTGCCCGGGGCCAAGATCGGCATGCTCGGGCCCAACGGCGCAGGTAAGTCCACCATCCTGAAGATCATGGCCGGTCTGGACACACCATCCAACGGGGAGGCCCGGCTGAGCCCCGGTTACACCGTGGGCATCCTGGAGCAGGAGCCGCCCCTGAACGAGGACAAGACCGTGCTCGGCAACGTCGAGGAGGGCGTGGCCGGGATCAAGGGCAAGGTGGATCGGTTCAACGAGATCGGTGAACTGATGGCCGAACCCGATGCCGACTTCGATGCCCTGATGGCGGAGATGGGCACCCTGCAGGGAGACATCGACGCCGCCGACGCATGGGATCTGGACTCCCAACTCGAGCAGGCCATGGACGCCTTGCGCACCCCACCGGGCGATGCGCCGGTGTCCAACCTCTCCGGTGGTGAACGGCGCCGGGTCGCACTGGCGAAGTTGCTGCTGGAAAAGCCCGATCTGCTCCTGCTCGATGAGCCCACCAACCACCTGGACGCCGAGAGCGTGTTGTGGCTGGAGCAGCACCTGGCCAAATATCCCGGGGCGGTGATCGCCGTCACCCACGACCGGTACTTCCTGGACCACGTGGCCGAGTGGATCGCCGAGGTCGACCGCGGCCGGCTGTACCCGTACGAGGGCAACTACTCCACCTACCTGGAGAAGAAGCAGGAACGGCTGAACATCCAGGGTAAGAAGGACGCCAAACTCGCCAAGCGCCTGGCCAGTGAACTGGAGTGGGTGCGCCAGGGCACCAAGGGACGCCAGGCCAAGTCCAAGGCCCGGCTGGCCCGGTACGAGGAGATGGCCGCTGAGGCCGAGCGCACCCGGAAGCTCGACTTCGAGGAGATCCAGATCCCGCCCGGCCCGCGGTTGGGCTCCCAGGTGATCGAGGCGGAGAACCTGCGTAAGGGCTTCGGGGACCGGGTGCTCATCGACGGTTTGAGTTTCAACCTGCCCCCGAACGGCATCGTGGGTGTGATCGGTCCCAACGGTGTGGGTAAGACGACGCTGTTCAAGACGATCGTGGGAATGGAACCGCTCGATGGTGGCGACCTGAAGATCGGCGACAGCGTGAAGATCTCCTACGTCGACCAGACCCGCGGCGGGATCGACCCGGACAAGACCCTGTGGGAGGTGGTCTCCGACGGCCTGGACTTCATCGAGGTCGGCAAGGTGGAGATCCCCTCCCGGGCCTACGTCTCCCAGTTCGGGTTCAAGGGCGCCGACCAGCAGAAGCCGGCCGGGGTGCTCTCCGGTGGCGAACGCAACCGGCTGAACCTCGCCCTGACGCTCAAGCAGGGCGGCAACCTGCTGCTGCTGGACGAACCGACCAACGACCTGGACGTGGAAACCCTGGGCAGCCTGGAGAACGCGCTGCTGAACTTCCCCGGTTGCGCGGTGGTGGTCTCCCACGATCGGTGGTTCCTGGACCGGGTGGCCACCCACATGCTCGCCTGGGAGGGCACGGAGGAGAACCCGGCGAACTGGTACTGGTTCGAGGGCAACTTCGCCGCTTACGAGGAGAACAAGGTCGAGCGCCTGGGAGCCGATGCCGCGCGCCCGCACCGGGTCACCTACCGCAAGCTCACCCGCGACTGACCCGTGGGACGCATCACGGTGCCCGTCCCGATTCGCTGGAGCGATATCGATGGGTACGGCCATGTGAACAACGCCGCCATCCTGACCTTGCTGGAGGAGGCCCGGGTCGCCACGTTCTGGGACACCGGTACCGGCTCCGGTGGTGCCGGCACCACCGCCGGGTCGGGTGGAGCCGGCCCCTCCGGTGCGGCGGGTCCGGAGCAGTCCGAGGGCGACGTCCGCAAAGCGGCGCAGGTGCTGGCCGGAGGCGTGCACGCGGACAGCCACACCCTGGTGGCCCGCCAGGAGATCGAGTACCTGGCACCGCTTACCTACTCCCAGGAGCCGGTGAACGTGCAGTTGTGGATCGGCAGGATCGGGGGCGCCAGCCTGGAGGTCTGCTATGAGGTGTACGCACCCGGCGGAGGGCTGTGCGCCCGGGCCGCCAGTTCGATGGTGATGGTCGAGGCTGCCACCGGACGCCCGCGCCGGCTTACCGAGCACGAACGCTCCGCGCTGCAGATCCTGGTGGAGGAACCGCTGGTGTTCCGGCGCCGCTGAACCCGGCGCGACTGCCGACCTGACGCCGGGTGCCCGCCACCTCCGAGCAGGCCCAGCCGCTTCGGTGGCAGCGTGGGCGATCCGGTGTATCTTCGGTGGATCAATGTCGATCCTAGGGGGTTCATCTTGACCTGTGTTTTCTGTGCCCATGTGAGCGAGCCCCGGTGAGCCCCGAGGGTGACCAGTTGTGCCGGGACATCCATGGGGTGCTCCTGCCCGGGTTCAACGGCCCTACACCGCCGCCGTGGCTGTGGGCAGCCGCCGAACAAGGGCTGGCCGGCGTGCTGTTGTTCGGACACAACACCGGCTCCCCGGAGCACACCGCGGAGATCACCGCCCAGTTGCACCATCGCGCCCCGGAACTGATCATCAGTTCCGATGAGGAGGGCGGGGATGTCACCCGCGTGCAGATGGGCACCGGGTCCTTCCTGCCCGGAGCATGTGCCCTCGGCGAAGTCGACGACGTCGCCCTAACCCACCGCGCGGCCGTGGCCCAGGGCCGCCTGATGCGAGCGGTGGGCGTGGACCTGCCGCTCACGCCCGTCCTCGATGTGGCCTCGCAGCCGGCCAACCCCGTGATCGGAGTGCGCTCGTTCGGCCCGGACCCGCACCTGGTGGCCCGGCACGGCGTGGCCACGGTGCGCGGCCTGCAGGAGGCCGGGGTGGCGGCGTGCGCCAAGCACTTCCCCGGCCACGGCGACACCGACGTTGACTCCCACCTCGCCCTACCCAGGCTGGAGGTGGGCGAGGAGTTGCTGCGCGGTCGGGACCTGCCCCCGTTCACCGAAGCGATCAGCGCGGGACTGGACACCGTGATGACCGGCCACCTGGTGGTGCCGGCCCTGGGTGAGCTGCCCGCTTCCCTGGAGCCGAAGGTGGCCGCGCTGCTGCGCCGGCTCGGGCACAACGGCCCGATCGTCACCGACGCCTTGGACATGGCCGCCCTGCACGCCGATGCCGGGGCCGGCCCCGGCACCACCGCGGCGGAACTGGTCAGTATCGCCGCTGTTCGCGCGCTGGCGGGGGGCGCGGATCTGCTCTGCCTGGGGTCAACCCCGGATCGGGACGACGCGGCGTTGTTCCAGACGGTGTACGCGGGGCTCCGCCGCGCGGTGCAGGAAGGCCGCCTGGACGCCGCCGCACTGGCGCGCAGCGCGGCCCGTAACCGCGCCCTGGCCGCCGGCCTTCGCAGCCGCCAGGCCCGGACCGAGGCCCCGGACCTGCTCACCGCCCTGACCGACCTGGAACACGTGGGGGCCCGGGTGGCCGCCGCTGCGGTGCGCACCACCGGGCAGGTGCGACTGTCGCGCGATGACGCGCTGGTGGATTTGCGTGCGGGGGTCAATATCGCAGCCGGGCCGCGCGCGGGCGCGGTCGTGGAGCTGCTCACCGCCCGCGCCGGCCTGGTACCGGTGGCTGCGGCGGCACTGCCCTCCTGGCTGGCGGACCACCCGGGAAAGGGGGTCGCGGTGCTGACGCCTGGGCCCACCGACGCAGTGGCGTCGGTCCTGGCGCGGGCGCCGCACGGCGTCGTCATCCATCTGGGGGTACCCGGCGCCGCACCGCAGGCACCCAACCTGGTGCTGGCCCACGGTTCGGCGCTGGCGAACGTTCGCGAGATCCTGGCTCGGACCACCGGCTGAGTCGCGATCCGGCATCGCGGCGGGCTCAGTCGCCGCCGCGAACCATGCCCTCCTGAGCGATGGTGGCCACCAACAGGCCGTCCCGGTTGTACACCCGCGCAGTGCCCAGGCCCCGGCCGCCCTGGGCGGAGGGGGAGTCCTGGACGTAGAGCAGCCAGTCGTTCATGTCCACATCCCGGTGCCACCACATCGCGTGGTCCAGGCTGGCTACCGCGATCCCGCGGGCCCGCCAGTGCAGGCTGTGGGCGCGCAGGACCGGTTCGAGCATGATCTGGTCACAGGCGTAGGCCAGCACCGCCCGGTGGTGCATCTGGTCCCCGGGCACCGGGCCGCGTGTGCGCATCCACAGGTGCTGGGCCGGCTCGGGGCGCGTGGGTTCTCCCAGGAACAGCCCTCCCTCGACGTGGCGGACGTCGAAGGCGAAGTTGCGATAGAAGTACTGGGCGAGTGGATGTTCGATGGCGCGGAACATCTCCACCGAACTGGGCAACTCCTCCGGTTCGGGCACCCGCGGCGGCCGGTCGGCGTGCTCAACGCCCTCCTGGTCCTCCTGGAAGGAGGACATCATGGTCAGGATCGGTTTGCCGAACTGCAGCGCGTGCACCCGGCGGGCGCTGAAGGAACGACCGTCACGCAACCGCTCCACGGTGAAGGTGATCGGCTCCTCCAGGTCCCCGGGGCGGAGGAAGTACCCGTGCACCGAATGCGGTAGCCGACCCGGGGCCATCGTGGCCGCGGCCGCGATCATCGACTGCGCCAGCACCTGCCCGCCATAGACCCTGCCGTGCACCTGCGGCACCGAGCGAGCCGTGTAGGTGTCCGGCTGCGCACCGGGGGAGAGTTCCAGGTAGGTCAGCAGCGCCCCGAGGGGATCCGGTTCGTCGTCCGCGAAGGCTGGCCCCGGGCCCGGTGTGCCCATCAGACCTCGTCCTCGTCAGCGCTGTTGATCATGAAGTGTGCGGCCCGTTCCAGGTAGTCCCACAAGGTGGCCTCATGGATCGGGCTCAGGTCCGCCTCCCGCACGGCCACCCGCATGTGCGCCAACCACCGGTCCCGGGCGGCGGGGGTGACCCGGAAGGCCGCGTGGCGCATCCGCAGGCGAGGATGACCGCGCTGCTGCTGGTACGTCGTCGGACCTCCCCAGTACTGCTCCAGGAAGGTACGCAGCCGGTCCTCGGCCGGACCCAGATCCTCCTCGGGGTACATCGGACGGAGCAGGTCGTCGGTGGCGACCAGTTCGTAGAAACGGCTCACGATCGCCCGGAACGTGGGCTCCCCGCCCACCGCCGCCCAGAAGGAATCGGCGCGCTCGGCACCGCGCACGCGGCGGGTCAGACCGAGTTGCCGATGCTGACCGGGTGTCGGTGGTGTGGACTTATCGGAAGGCTGGGATGAGGCGGACACGGCACCAGCGTAATCGGCTCACAGGCCCAGTTCGTCCAGCACCGGCAGTTGCTCGCGGATGCGCAGGCGCGCGTCCTGGGCGCTCTCGGCGGCCAGTGCCAGGGCAGCCACCTGCGCGCACTGCTTCATCGACAGCGCGCCCAGCACCGCCGCCACATCGCCCAGGGCCCGCGGCGTCATCGACAGGCTGCGCACGCCCAGCCCCACCAACACAGCGGCCAGTGCCGGATCCGCCGCTGCCTCCCCGCACACGGTCACCGGCCGGTCCTGCGCCTGGGCGCCGGTGCAGGTGGCGTGCACCAGCGCCAGCACCGCCGGGTCCCACGTGCTGGCCATCTTCGACAGCGATCCCAACAACCGGTCAGCGGCGAGGGTGTACTGGGTCAGATCGTTGGTACCGATCGAGGCGAAGTGCGCCCGGGCCAGGATCGGGCCGGCCAGCAGCGCGGCGCTGGGCACCTCCACCATCACCCCGGCGGTCTCCAGCCCGTGGCCGAAGGCCCGGTCCACGAACTCCTCGGCCTCGGCCACGGTCGAGATCATCGGGGCCATCACCCACACCCGGGCGCCCTCGGCCCGCGCCGCCTCGGCGATCGCGGCCAACTGGCGGTCGAGCACCTCGGGGTGGGCCGCGGCGGTGCGGTACCCGCGCACGCCCAGTGCGGGGTTGGTCTCCACCTCGGGGTTCAGGAACAACATCGACTTGTCCGCCCCGGCGTCCAAGGTGCGCACCACCACCTTCTTGCCGGCGAAGGAGGCAAGTACCTGCCGGTAGGCGCTCACCTGTTCGTCGTGGTCCGGTTCGTCCTGGCGCTCCAGGAAGCAGAACTCGGTCCGGAACAGGCCCACCCCCTCTGCCCCGGCCTCGGCGGCCTCTGCGGCGGCGGCGGGGTCGCCGATATTGGCCAGCAACTCGATGCGCTGCCCGTCGGTTGTTTCGCAGTGGCCCTCGTATCGACGTTGGGCGACCGGGCGCAACGCCTGGGCGACCGTCTGCTCATCCGGGTCGATGCACACCAGGCCGGAACCGCCGTCGACCAGCACCATGTCACCGTCGGTGAGGCGGTCCAGTTGCTCGTCCAGGCCCACCACGGCCGGGATGCCCAGCGCGCGTGCCAGGATCGCGGTGTGGGAGGTGGGCCCACCCTCGGCGGTGAGCAACGCGTGCACGTTAGCGGGGTCCAGTGCGGCGGTGTCGGCGGGGGACAGGTCGGTGGCAACCAGCACGAACGGCTCCCGGCGGCGCGGCACCCCCGGCATCGGATCGCCGGTGAGTTTGGCGATGATGCGGTCACGCACATCGCACACATCGGGTACCCGCTCGGCGAAGTACCCGCCCAGCGAGGCGAACTGCTCGGTGACCGCGCCGGCGGAGTCCCAGACCGCGCGCTCGGGGGTCAGCCGCCGCTGCCGAGTCAAGCGTTGGGCCTCTTTGACCAGGGTGGGATCCTGGGCGATCTGGGCGGTGGTGCGCAGCAACTCCTGCGCCGGGGCCTGCTCGCAGGAGTCGGCCCGCACGCGCAGGTCCTCGGCCACCTCGGCCGCCGCCACGGTGATCCGCTCGGCGGCCTTGTCCACATCCACCCGCACCGGCAGTGCGGAGGGCTCCTCACGGCCGGTGACCATCCGCGCGACGGGAGCGTGCACCCGCCCGGGACTGACCCCGACACCGCGCAGTTTCGCGGTGGCCGAATCGGTGTTCATCACAGCACCCTTCGCAGCGGACAGCGGCCGGTGGTCCCATTGTCCACGGCGGCACGAGTGGATGAGCACATGTAGAGTGGGATGCATCACACGGGAGACGGCGCGCAAGCGCCCCCGTCACATACCGACTGAGCCTGGGAGCGAACGTGAGCAAGGCCGATGACATCCTCGCGGCACTGGGCGGTACCGAGAACGTCGTGGATCTCGAACCGTGCATCACCCGACTGCGGGTGGAAGTGAAGGACCCCGAACTGGTGCTGGAGGAGGACCTTCGCACGAGCGGGGCCTTCGGTGTGGTGCGCTCGGGGCGGGTGGTGCAGGTGGTGGTCGGGCCCGAGGCGGACGACCTGGCCGGCAGTATCGACGAACTGCGCACCTGAAGACCCCCGGATCCGTCGACCCACGTCTGCAACCGTGACCACCTTCACGGCCGATCAGGTGCGCGCTGCGCTGAGCGCGGGCCCGTTGGACGCGCTGCTGACCCGCTTGCGGTTGCGGGCGCAGGACCATGCCGCCGTGGTCCAGCACGTCGCGGCGCTGGGCGAGGACGATCTGCAGGCCGTGGCCGAGGCCGCGACCGCCCTCGGTGGCACGTTGGGCCAGTGGGGGTACCCCGAGGATCGAGTGTTCGCTCCCTGGCCGGACCTGCAGGGGCGGCCCCGCGGGCTGATCCCGATGCTGGCCCTGTTGGTCGGGGTCCCGGTGGTGCGGCAGTACCACGCAGACCGTGGTATCGCCGAGGAGTACACCTACGCCGCACTGGCCGATCTGGGTCAGCAGATCTGGGTGTTCCGGCGGGTCTTCGGCGAGTTCGGTCTGGACAACCAGGAGTGGCTGACCGCTGCGTGGTCCGGGGCGCTGTTCTGGCTCGGGCGGTTGCAGGTGAATCTGTTGCCCTATGGCGGCGGGCACGTCATCTCCACCCACATCCCGCAGACCGGACCGCTGCGTCCGGAGGAGGTGGATGACTCCTTCGCCCGGGCCCGGAATTTCTTCGCCACCCACTTTCCCGACGCCCCCGCCCACGCCCTGCACTGTGACTCCTGGCTGCTCGACCCCCACCTTGCCGAGGTGCTGGATGCCGGCTCCAACATCGTCGACTTCGGGCGGCGGTGGCGCCTGGTGGAGCAGGCGCGTGAGTCCGATGCGGCCGTGCTGTACTTCGTGTTCGGCTACCGGCCCCGCCCGGGTCAGGAGCCCGACCGGAGCGGGCTGCCCCGGCGTACCAGCCTGGAACGGGCGGTACTGGAGCATCTGGACGACGGCGGGCACTGGTATGCCCGGACCGGCCTGATCGATCTGGACCAGCGGCCGGCCTGATCGATCTGACCGCGCCCCACCGAGTCTGGCAAGATCGCAGGTGGGCGGCCCTGGGCCGCCGATTGTCCGCAGACCGACGAGACGCCGGGAGACCCAAGAGCACCGTGGACGAAGCACAGGTGGATCCCACCGCCCCCGATGAGTCCCTGCGCGCACTGGCGCGGGCGCACGGCGTGGCGGTGCAGTTCTGGGACTTCCACGGCAACCGGCGCGACGTGACGGCTGCGACCATCCGCGCGGTGCTGACCGCCATGGACGTGGCGGCCGACACTCCCGAACAGGTGCACCAGGCCCTCGAGGCCCACCGGCTGGCCCCCTGGCGCCAGGTATTGCCGCCCAGCATCGTGATAGCGGCCGGCCAGGAGCGCGAGTTCGCGGTGCACGTGCGCCACGGCGCCGCCGTGGCCGTGCATGTGGACCTGGAGGGTGACGGCGGAAGCCGGGAGTTGGCACAGATCGACAAGTGGGTGGAGCCCGAGCATGTGGACGGGGCCCTCACCGGTCAGGCAACGTTCGTCCTGCCCGGTGATCTGCCGCTGGGCTGGCACCGGATCGTGGCCGAGGTCGACGACGGCACTCGCGCGGAGTGCGTGCTGGCCGTGAGCCCGGCCCGGCTCCAGGCCCCGCCGCTGCGGCCGGAGTTCGCGGACCGCGCCTGGGGGCTGATGGCCCAGTTGTACTCGGTCCGATCGGAACGCTCCTGGGGTGTGGGGGACTTCGCCGACCTTACCGAACTGGGATCCCTGGGCGCCGAACTGGGCGCGGACTTCGTGCTGGTCAACCCCTTGCACGCAGCCGAGCCATCGACGCCGCTGACCCCCTCGCCTTACCTGCCCACGACCAGGCGGTTCATCAACCCCATCTACATCCGGCCCGAGGACATCCGGGAGGCCGCCTACCTGCCCAACGCCCAGCGCACCCTGCTGGAATGGGGCCTGGAGGCAGTGTCGGAGCAGAACACCGACCCGGGGCCGATCGACCGCGACGCGATGTGGCAAGCGAAGAAGCCGGCGCTGGAGACGATCTACGCTGCCGGGCGCTCGCGGTCGCGCCAGCGGGACCTGGAGGCGTTCCGCCGGGAGCAGGGACAGGGCCTGGAGGACTTCGCCCTGTGGTCCGCGGTCAAGGAGTCCTACACCGGTGCGGATTGGCCCCTCGACGATGCCATCACCCGTGCCGGGATAGCCCGGCTGCGCCGGGAACTGGCCGAGCGGATCGATTTCCACGTCTGGTTGCAGTGGGTGGCCGACGCTCAACTGTCCCGGGCCCAGGCGGTGGCCAAGGCACGCGGGATGAGCATCGGCATCATGCATGACCTCGCGGTAGGCGTGCACCCCGAGGGCGCCGATTCCTGGTCGCTGCGCGGAGCGCTGGCCTCCGGGATCAGCGTGGGCGCACCCCCGGACATGTACAACCAGCAGGGCCAGGACTGGTCCCAGCCCCCGCTGCGCCCGGATCGCCTGGCTCAGCAAGGCTACGCTCCGGTACGGGACATGATCCGTACCGTGCTGCGCCACGCCGGTGCCCTACGGGTGGACCACATCATCGGGATGTTCCGGCTGTGGTGGATTCCGGCCGGCCAGCCCCCCGGGGCCGGCACCTACGTCACCTACGACCACGAAGCGATGGTGGGGGTGCTGGCGCTGGAGGCCCACCGGGCCGGCGCGTTGGTGATCGGGGAGGACCTGGGCACGGTGGAGCCCTGGGTGCGGACCTACCTGACCGAACGGGGGATCCTGGGGACCTCGGTGCTGTGGTTCGAGCGCGAGGCCGACGGCGCCCCGCTGGCCCCGGAGCGGTACCGCCGACTCGTGCTGGGCACGGTGACCACACACGATCTGCCACCCACCGCGGGCTATCTGGCCGAGGAACACGTGGATCTGCGGGAGTCCCTTGACCTGCTCACCGAACCGGTCGAGCAGGTGCGTCTGGCCGCCCGGGCCGAGCGGACACAGATGGACCAGGCTCTCCTCGAACGCGGGCTGCTGCCCGATTACCCCACCGAACGCGAACGCGTGGAAGCCCTGCACCGCTACGTCGCCTCGAGTCCGGCGATGCTGGTCGGGGTGTCCCTGGCCGACGCGGTGGGGGAGCGGCGAACACAGAACCAGCCGGGCACCGACACCGAGTACCCGAACTGGAAGATCCCCCTGGCCGATGGGGCGGGGCGGTGCGTGCTGGTGGAGGACCTGCCCGGCAACGCCCGGTTCGCCTCGCTGGTTGCTGCCCTGGACGAGCAGTTGCGCGAGCCGACCGGGCCGGCGTGATGGGCGTGGGTGCCGGGAACAACCGGGAGGTCGTGGTGGCCCCGATCAGCGGGGTGGTGCGCGACCTTGCCGAGGTACCCGACCCGGTGTTCGCCCAGGAGTTGGTCGGACCCGGGGTGGCAATCGAGCCCGACGGGCAGCACACCATGCAGGTGCTGGCGCCGGTGACCGGAGTGCTGCTGAAGGCGCACCCGCACGCCGTGGCCGTGGCAGTGCCGGCCGCCGGTGAAGGGGCAGGGGTCCTGGTGCACCTGGGCCTGGACACCGTGGGCCTGAACGGCGCCGGATTCACCCTGCACACCGGCGCCGGGGCGCAGGTACACCGTGGCGCCCACCTGATCGACTGGGATCCGGCGCCGGCGCTGGCCGCCGGGCTCGACCTGATCAGCCCCGTGATCGTGCTGGGCGCCTCGAGTGGGCAACTGACGGTCCTGGCCCGCCCGGGCGCCCCGGTACGCGCCGGGCAGGCCCTGTTGTCCTGGACCGCCCCGGCGCAGGCCTGAGCCGGCGTCCAGGGGGCGAGCAGTTCAGCGGGCGGCGCGGTCCACTCGTTGGGCGTGCATGGCCCGGCGGACTCCGTCCGCCGACTCGGTGACCAGGCGGCGCAGCGCCGGGGCGCGATCGCCCAGGGAGTCGAGGAACTCCTGCGCCATCCCCGGCACATCCACCCCGGTGGAGGTATCGATGTCGGCCAGGACGGCCGGGAACAGGCCCACCACGATGTTCTGCGCCATCTCGTGGGTGTGGGTGTTCCACACCTCCTCGATCACGTCGAAGTAGCGGTGCGCGAACGGGGCCAGCAGGCTGCGGTCCCGCACCCGGCTGAACCCGGCGATCACCGCTCGCTGCAACGCGTTCGGCAACCCGTCGACGCGCACTGCATCGGCCCAGACCCGCTCCTTCGCTTCGGGTGTGGGGATGCCGGCTCGGGCCCCGGCCGCGGCGCGCTGACCGGTGGCGGTGGGGTCGAGTTCCAACTCCGCATCGATCCGGGCCTCATCGGCCCCGCCCGCGGCCACGAGTGCGGTGAGCAACTCCCAGCGCAGGTCGGTGTCCACCGCGAGCCCCGGCAGTGACTCCGACCCATCGAGCAGACCGCTGAGGGTCTGGACGTGCGCCGGCGCGACCGCGTGGGTGGCGAAGGCCTTGACCAACTGGAGTTGGGCGTCCGAGCCCGGGTCGGCGGCACCGCTCAACTCCCACAGCCGGTCCGCCACGGCGACCTCGGTCTCCTCGCGGTGGGCCGGGTCCACGTAGGCCGAGACCGCGGTGGCCAGTTGGCGCAACAGCACCAGCACCACCGAGGAGTCGGTCTCGGCGGCGATGTTCGTGGTGACCAGGTCGATGAACTTCGCAGCCGGCCACTCCCCGTCGCGGGTCATGTCCCAGGCCGCGTTCCACACCAGGGTGCGGGGAAGTGAGAGGCGGAAGTCCTTCAGATGCTCCACCGCGTTGGCCAGCGACCGCTCATCCAGGCGCACCTTGGCGTAGGCCAGGTCGTCATCGTTGATCAGGATGAGGGTGGGTGAATCCAGCCCGACCAGGTCCGGCACCGGGGTGGCCGCACCGTCGATGTCCAGTTCCACCCGGTGCACCCGCTCCAGCGTGCCGGCGTCGGTCAGGGTGTAGCAGCCCACCGCGATGCGGTGCGGGCGCAGCACCGGGTGCTCCTCCGGTGCCTCCTGGGTGATCGCGAAGGACGTGATCCGGCCCTGGGAGTCGGTCTCGACCTGTGGACGAAGCAGGGTCACACCCGCTTCTTCCAGCCACACCTTCGACCACGCGGTCAGGTCCCGCCCGGAGGTGGCCTCCAACTCGGCCAGCAGATCGCGCAACTCGGTGCTGCCCCAGGCGTGCTTGCGGAAGTAGGCGCGCACACCGGCGACGAAGGCGTCCCGGCCCACCCAGGCCACGAGTTGCTTCAGTACCGAGGCCCCCTTGGCGTAGGTAATCCCGTCGAAGTTGACCAACACGTCCTGCAGGTCGTTGATCTCGGCCACGATCGGGTGGGTGGAGGGTAACTGGTCCTGGCGGTAGGCCCAGGACTTCTCCAGTGAAGCGAACGTGGTCCAGGCCTGTGTCCACTGGGTAGCCTCGGCGGTGGCCAGCGTGGAGGCGTATTCGGCGAAGGACTCGTTCAGCCACAGATCGTTCCACCACCGCATGGTGACCAGGTCCCCGAACCACATGTGCGCCATCTCATGCAGCACCGTCACAGCGCGCCGCTCCACCATCGCCTCGGGCACCGCGGAGCGGAACACGTAATTCTCCAGGAACGTCACCGCGCCGGCGTTCTCCATCGCCCCGGCGTTGAACTCCGGTACGAACAACTGGTCGTACTTGGCGTAGGGGTAGGGGTAGTCGAAGGCCTCCTCGAAGAATGCGAAGCCCGCCTTGGTGAGTTCCATGAGGTCATCGGCGTCGAGATACTGCGCCAGCGAGGTGCGGCAGAACAGACCCAGGTCGATCGTGCGCCCGTCGGAACTGGTGAACTCATCGGTGACCCGGTGATAGGGGCCGGCGATGATCGCCGTCACGTAGCACGGCAGGACCTCGGTGGGCTCGAACGCCCAGGTGGCCGTACCGTCGTCGTCCGTGGTCGGAGTGGGGGTGGGGGAGTTGGACACCACCTGCCAGTGCTTCGGGGCCCGGACGGTGAAGGTGAAGGTGGCCTTGAGGTCGGGTTGTTCGAATACGGCGAAGACCCGGCGGGTGTCTGCCACCTCGAACTGGGAGTACAAGTAGGTCCCGGAGTCCACCGGGTCGACGAACCGGTGCAGTCCCTCACCGGTGTTCATGTAGGCGCAGTCGGCGTGCACCACCAGTTCGTTCTGCTCGGCCAGGTCCGCCAGGGCGATCCGGGAGTCGGCGAAGACCCGGGCAGGGTCGAGTTCGCGCCCGTTCAGCACCACCTTGTGCACCGCCGGGGCGATCAGGTCGATGAACGTATCCGCCCCTGGCTTCGCGGCGAAGGTGACGGTGGTGTGGGAGGCGAACGTGGCACCCGTTCCGGTCAGGTCCAACTCGACCTGATAACTGGACACCTGCACCCGTTCGGCGCGGGTGATGGCTTCGGCTCGGGTGAGGTTCTCTCCAGGCACGGGGGCGTCTCCTCGACGTCGCATAGGATAGGCGGCGGTCTGCCACCAGCGATCCTGTCACGAACGGCGGGGTAGACCGAGTTGATTCCCGTTCTGCGAAGGAGTGCGTGTTCATGGCCGACGACGTTGCCGACTTCTGGTTCGACCCCGCTTGCCCGTGGGCTTGGATGACATCCCGCTGGATGGACGAGGTGGCCAAGGTCCGTAACATCACGGTGAACTGGCACGTGATGTCCCTGACGGTGCTGAACGAGGACAAGGACGACATCTCCGAGTCCTACCGCGACTCCCTTGCCACCGCGATGGCACCGGTCCGCCTGATCAACGGCGTCCGGGAAGTCCATGGACAGGAGTACGTCAAGCCGCTCTACGACGCGATCGGCACCCGGTACCACCCGCAGGGCCGCCGGGACGACCAGCGTCAGGTGCTGATCGAGTCGGTGGCGGAGGTGGGGCTGCCGGCGGAAGCGATCGACCTGGCCGACTCAGGGGCCCACGATGAGTCCCTACGGGCCTCGCACGACCGGGGGATCGGACTGGTGGGTCAGGACGTGGGGACCCCGGTCGTGGCGTTCAACGGCATCGCCTTCTTCGGCCCGGTGGTCACGCCGGCACCCAAGGGTGAGGAAGCCGGTAAGCTCTGGGACGCGGTCGTGCAGGCCGCCGGCTTCGAGGGCTTCTTCGAACTCAAACGCACTCGTACCCGGGGCCCGATCTTCGACTGAAGTACCGGCGGCGGGTGGCCGGAAGTGCCCGGCCGCCCGCCAACCGGTGAAGGAGGTGCTGACTATGGCGGCGCGTGGTTTGAGCCGCGGCGTGATGGCGTTGATCGTGGTGGATTCGATCCTGGTGGTCGTGCTGATCGCACTGCTGATCAGCCACCCCAGACCGGAGGGTGAGCCGACCCTAACCGCCACCGAGCCGGCTGCTACCGCCGGCGAGGAACCCGGGCGGGAGGAGCCAGAGCCCGAGGAACCCGAGGAACCCGAGGAAGACGAACCCGCCCTGCAACCCCCGGACGACGCAGTCAGCGAGGCCGCGTTCGTCACCCCGTCGGGCAACATCTGGTGCGAACTCGAGGCAGACTCCGCCAGTTGCACGATCGGCTCGCACTCCTACAGCGTGCCGGACCAGCCCTGTGACGGCCCGTACGGCCGGGTGCTGCAGGTGTCCGAGGACGAGGCGACGCTGCCGTGCCTGAGCGAGGAACCGGCCACCTCCGCCCCGGACGGCCTGGCCGAACTCGACTACGGCGAGTCCACCGTCGTGAACGACTTCTGGTGCACCAGCGAGGAGAGCGGGGTGACCTGCTACTCGGTGATGAGCGGTCGAGGCTTCTCCGTGGCTCGGGCCAACTACACCACCTTCTGACGGGTCCGCTCCCGGGAGGGCCCGACGGCGACTGCCGGCAGGGCCCGACGGCGAGTCCCGGGTCGGTGCGGGCAGCGGCCCCGCGCAGCCCGACCCGGGGCCGCGGCGCCATCTCAGTATCCGAGAGGACGGGGCCGGCAGTTCCGATTGCCTTACGAGAGTGATCCACTGCCGGTATGCCTTCGATCGACTGCGCCACGGACCGGGCCGCCGTGCCCGGGGCGTCGTCATGGGCTGCACCGAGGTGTACCGGCGGGATGCGAATGCCCATCCCGCCCCGCGCCCCGCACCCCTGATCGAAGAAGGACACCGCACATGGCCGTCGTCACCGGCACCCCCTGGGATCTGGCCCTGGACCAGAGCGCCTACCCGGCCCGGGCCCGCATCCCCGCCTCCTCCGGCTCGCGCGCACCCACGACGCTCCGCACGCGGGCACCCCGTCTGCTCGCTGCTCGGAGCGGTCCCGCCCGCGGGGCTGAGGCGGCCCCGGAGGCGATCACGCCCAGAGCCGCCTACCAGGACGCGTTGCACGGCAGGGCCGTTCTGGTGGACATCCGGCCGGCGTGGCGCCGGGCGCGTGATGGCCAGTTGACCGGCAGCGCACGGTCCGGCGTCACACCCGAGGTGGTGCAGATCGAGGCGCACCTGCTCATCACCTGGTTGGTGCGCCACCGCGGGGGTGGCGGCGCGATCCTGGTCAGCGCGGACGGCGTGGAGGCCGCCGCACTCGCCCAGGCGCTTGGCGAGGTGGACCTGGCTCGTCCGGCGTTCCTGGCCGGGGGCTTCGAGGAGTGGCGCGCAGCCGGCCTGGCCACCGGTTGAGCAGCCGGCACGTGAGTCGCGGGGCTGGACGCGGGTGCGCCCAGCACGCGGCACAATGGAAGCCATGCGCATCCACATCGCGGCGGATCACGCCGGCTACGAACTGAAGACCGTCCTCCTGCAGCACCTGCGCACCGCCGGCCACGACGTCGTCGACCACGGTGCCCATTCCTATGACGCCGAGGACGACTACCCGGCGTACTGCTTCGCTGCCGCCGAGGCCACGGTCGCGGAGCCGGGCTCGCTGGGATTGGTGATCGGCGGCAGCGGCAATGGCGAACAGATCGCGGCGAACAAGGTCGACGGCACGCGGGCGGCCCTGACCTGGAGCGTGGAAACGGCCACCCTCGCCCGCGCCCACAACGACGCCAACGTCGCCGGCATCGGTGCCCGCCAGCACACCGAGGCCGAGGCGATCGAGATCGTCGAGGCGTTCCTGGCCGAGCCGTTCAGCGGTGCCGAGCGCCACCAGCGCCGCATCGACCTGGTCGGCGACTACGAGTCGTCGCGCTGACCCAGTTCCACCCGGCGATGGTGGGGTTGGCGAACTGCGGTGCGTCGCAGTAGCGCCACGATCGCCACGTGCAGGGGCACCAGCACGAGCACCAGCAGTGGGAGCACCCCGGTCGCCCATACGTAGCCGCCCACCAGCACCGCCATTGCTGCGGTCGCGGCCAGGTCGGCCAGGTCCCGGTCCTGGTGACGGGTGATCGCCGCGGAATCGCGCGCCACCTCACCCTCCCGGGTGTCCTGGGCCAGCAGCGCCCGCAGCCGCCACAGGCGTACGGCCTCGGCGGCGAAGGCACCGGTCAGGTAACCAACCGCGATCGTGGCGGCAAACGTCCAAACCATCGGGTCCATCCGCGCGGCGATCGCGGCCAACGCGGGCGTCAGCGCCGCCGCGAGGAGTGCACCGAACATCAGCGCCCGGGTCCGCCCCAGCCGGCTTGCCAGAAGCGCCGAGGTGAGCACCCCTGCGGCGGTGCTCAGCGCCCACAGGGCGATGCCGGCAGCGAGACCGGCCGCCGCCGCGGGGGTCGGCAGGGCCAACAGGATCGTCAGTATCGCCGCGACCACCATCACCGCGCGTGCGGCGACGGCGTACGCCAGCGCGCGACGCCGGGACCGAGCGTGCTCGGCACTGTCCAGGTGGACGTGATCATCGGTGTCGCCGCAGTGGACGCAGGCGGTGCTGTGGCTCATCCCCTCTAGGGTAGGCCGGGATGGACGCCGCGGAAGACCCGCTCAGCGCGGGGGAGGAGTACACCGACCTGGTGTTGGACCTGGTGGCCCAGATCCCCTCGGGCCGGGCCAGCAGTTACGGCGCGATCGCCGACGCCGCCCGGGTCCTGACCGGACGCGGCTCGGCGCGAACTGTGGGCCGGATCATGTCCACCCATGGCCACCAGGTGCCCTGGTGGCGGGTGGTTCCGGCCACTGGGTTGGTACCGGAGCACTTGCGCGAGCGGGCCGCGGTGCACTACCGCAACGAAGGGACCGCGGTTCGCAGCGCGGATCCCCTCCGGGTGGATCTACGGGGGGCGGGCTGGCAGCCCCGGATCTGACTCAGATGTACAGGGCCGGGTCCTCCAGGTCGCCGAAAGCCGACGTCGCCGGCCGGTTGCGCACCTGCCCGGGGACCCCCACCACCACCGAGTTCGCCGGCACGTCCCGCACCACGACTGCGTTGGCGCCGACCTGGACGTCATTACCGAGGGTGATCGGGCCGAGGACCTTCGCTCCGGCACCGATCATCACCCGGTCGCCGACGGTGGGGTGACGCTTGCCCTGGGACATCGAGCGCCCACCCAGGGTGGAGGTGTGAAACATGAGGACGTCATCACCGACAACCGCGGTCTCCCCGACCACGACACCCATACCGTGGTCGATGAAGAAGCGCCGTCCGATCACCGCACCGGGGTGGATCTCCACCCCGGTGAACATCCGGGCGAAGTGGGAGATGAGGCGCGCGAGCAACTTGGCCGGGCCGCCCAGGTTCCATAGGTGGTGGGCCAGCCGGTAGATCCACAGGGCGTGCACGCCCGGGTAAGTCAGCGC
The DNA here is from genome assembly GCF_049725185.1 of Pseudactinotalea sp. Z1748. Lineage (NCBI taxonomy): Bacteria > Bacillati > Actinomycetota > Actinomycetes > Micrococcales > Cellulomonadaceae > Pseudactinotalea > Pseudactinotalea sp. Z1748. The sequence continues at coordinate 312,271 of NZ_JBMPQB010000005.1, forward strand.
AACTTCCACAGAAGTCCGGGCGGCCGGGTCGCGCTGCTTGGCCGTCTCGAGGTCCTCGCGCACCCGCGCGCGCACCCCGGTCCAGGTAGTGCCGGAGGCTGCGGGGTGCAGCGCTGCGGTGTGGGTGAGGTAGGGGTGACTCATTCGGCGAGATCGGCGTACAGGATGGTGGACAGGTACCGCTCACCGAAGGAGGGGATGACCACCACGATGGTCTTGCCCTCGTTCTCCGGACGCGCAGCCACCTGCAGCGCGGCGTCGATCGCGGCACCGGAGGAGATGCCGACCAGCAAACCTTCCTCGGTCGCCGCGCGCCGGGCCTGCTTGACCGCGGTCTGGGCGTCGATGTCGATCACCTCGTCGTAGACGGAGGTGTCCAGGATATCCGGGACAAAGTTGGCACCCAGGCCCTGGATCTTGTGCGGCCCGGGGTCTCCACCGTTGAGGATCGGGGACTCGGCCGGCTCCACCGCGATGATCTGGACCTGCGGCTTGCGCTCCTTGAGTACCTGGCCGACTCCGGTGATCGTGCCACCGGTGCCGATCCCGGAGACGAAGATGTCGATCTCGCCGTCGGTGTCGTTCCAGACCTCCTCGGCGGTGGTCTTGCGGTGGATGGCGGGATTGGCTTCGTTGGCGAACTGGCGGGCCAGAACGGCGCCCTCACGCTCGGCCGCCACCTGCTCAGCCTTGGCCACAGCCCCCTTCATGCCCTCCGAGCCGGGGGTGAGGATCAGTTCGGCCCCGTAGGCCTTGAGCAGCATCTTGCGCTCGTTGGACATGGTCTCGGGCATGGTCAGCACGACGTTGTAGCCACGGGCAGCACCGACGAAGGCCAGCGCGATACCGGTGTTCCCACTGGTGGCCTCCACGATGGTGCCACCCGGGGGGAGCTCACCGGAGGCTTCGGCCGCGTCGACGATCGACACCCCGATCCGGTCCTTCACGCTGGAGGCGGGGTTATAGAACTCGAGTTTGGCCAGCACGGTGGCACCAAGTCCCTCGGTGAGTTTGTTCAACCGCACCAGCGGCGTGTTACCGACCAGGTCGGTGGCGTTGTCGTAGATGCGAGCCATAGGTTTCCTCCTGTTCGGCGGGCACCGTTCTGCGCCCGGACGAGATTCCGCTGCCAGCCTGCCATGCTCGGCGCCCGATGTCGTCGCCAGCCCGGATCGTCTCGAATCACGAACGCGAGCCGCAGTTCCTGCGGTCCGAGCCGAAACTCACCCCGGGCGACGGCGGCCACCCGCTACAGCCCGGGAGGGCACGGGTTTATTCCTTGGCCGGTGCCGCCGCCATCACCGGGCACCTCCGGGCCCGCACGCCCCGGGACGGGCTCACCGTGACCTCGATAGTGGGGTTGCCTCGGTTGCGCGCCCGCGGGCCGGCAGGGCGGGGGCGCGGGCAGTCCGGGTGTGCGCGGTGCCACATCGGCGACGCATCGCTGTCCGGGCTGGGATGTGGGTATGATGTCCCGGGCGCAGCGTGACTGGCAATCCTTGCTGCGGCGTGCAATCCGGTCCGAACGGACCAGCGCACGCGCCTGACTCGTTGTCTGGGCCTTGTCCGGAGCCACCAGCCCGCTGGCAACCAGAGCCCGCGCCGTCGAACTACGTAGGAAGCAGACATGAAGAAGGACATTCACCCGGAGTACCACCAGGTGGTGTTCCGCGACATCTCCGCCGACTTCTCGATCCTGACGAAGTCCACCATCACCTCGGAGAACACCGTGGAGTGGGAGGACGGCAACACCTACCCGGTGGTCGACGTCGACATCTCCGCCGCTTCGCACCCGTTCTACACGGGTAAGCAGAAGATCATGGACACCGCGGGCCGGGTGGAGAAGTTCCGCCGCCGCTACGCAAAGCCTGAGGGCAAGTAGGGATTCCCGCTCGGTGACCCACGCCGTCGGCCCTTGGTGGCCGGGGGCGACCATCACAAAGACAACTCTCGACGGAAGGGGAGGTAGGGCTCATGGCAGTTCCCAAGCGCAAACTCTCGCGCAGCAACACCCGCTCGCGCCGCTCGCAGTGGAAGACCAAGGCCGCGGACCTCGTACCCGTGCGCGCCGGCGGGCGTGAGGTCAAGGTGCCGCGGCGCCTGGCCCGCGCCGTCGAGCGTGGCCTGGTCGACACCGACGACTGAGTCGGCCGCCGCACGGATTCCAGGGCCGTCACCCAGCGGGTGGCGGCCCTGAGTCGTCCCTGCGTCCCGGTGCTTGCACGTGGGGCTGTGCCATCCCTGTGGCAGCAGCAGCGTGCCCGCGGACGGCGCGCCCCACGCGCGCAGCGTCGGAGACCGTCGGGGGCCGGCCAACGTCGATGTGAGCACGGCCTGCGCCGACCTCATGGAGCGGGTGACGAGAATCGAACTCGCACCATCTGCTTGGAAGGCAGAGGCTCTACCATTGAGCTACACCCGCGTGCGGCAGCAACTCTACATCCTTCGCGGCCGATCGAGCAGCCATCTTCGGTGGTGCCGGGTAGGGGGTTGGCAGGGATAGAATCCCTGACTGGCGCCGTGTGGTTGCCTCGGGATGTGGCGCAGGTTGGTAGCGCGTCCGCTTTGGGAGCGGAAGGTCGCAGGTTCAAATCCTGTCATCCCGACCAGCAGGACAAGTCTCAGCCCTTCGCATCGAGAGGTGAGGCCGAAGCACCGCTGAGCGATGTCGCGACGATGAGCTCGCGCACCGCGCTCTCGTCGCCGGACACGCGCACATCCGGCAGTTCCTCGAGAGGGGCACCCCCGATCACGCACGCCCTCCAGTCCCGGGTGGTGGCTGAGGCCTGCGCATCGGTCCGTTGCGGCTCCGGCGACCGCTCAATGGTCGTGGCTCGCGCGGTCATCCGCGCCACGTAGGTGACCGGTCGGGCGTCCGGCCGCCTGGAGTCGGTGAGCACCAACGCGACACATCGCTCTCCCCGGCCCCCGGAGGCCGGCCGAGCGTGGGCGCGCATCGCGAGGATCACGGTGTCGGGGCTCATGTCCGCCTCGCGGGGCAGGCCTGGGGATGTCACGGCCCACAGGGACAGAGCCGTGTTGACTGCTTCCAGCCGGTAGCCCCATCCGGTCAATTCGTAGACGTCGATGCGCCCCGGTCCGGGCCAGCGGCGTCGTTGCAGGATGCCGCTGGCCTCCAGGTCATGCAGGCGCTGGGTAAGTACGGTGGGCCCGATGCCGATGACGTCTCGCTGGATGTCGGAGAAGCGCTTGGGCCCCAGCAGGAGTTCCCGAACGACGATCATCGTCCATCGTTCGCCGATGAGGTCGAGCGCGTGGGCGGCGGCACAGCCGTCGTTGTACGAGCCGTATGACCGTCGAGGTGCCATTGACACATGTTACTACTGATCCTGTAGCGTGCACTATGCTATCCGTAGTGACACTGGTAGGTGGCATCCAGACCCGAGGAGGAGCCAGCATGGGGGCATTGGCGGCGCAGACTTGGCGGACGGTGCACGCCGAGCGGCGGCGGCTCGTGAGGGATGTCTCCGGGCTGGGCGGCGACCAGTGGCGAGTCTCCTCCCTCTGTCCGGGTTGGGATATCCACGACGTCCTGGCGCACCTCGTGGACACCGCGCGCACCGGGCGCGTGGCCTTCGTCCGTGACCTGCTGATGGCGCGAATGGACTTCGACCTCGCGAACGCGAACGGCATCGTCCGGCACAAGCGGCAGGACCCGCGGGACACGGTGGAGGCGCTCAAGGAGGCCGCTGACCTGACGCGGACGCCACCGGCGCGCCTCGCAACCCGACTGGTCGAGGCCATCGTGCACGGCGAGGACATTCGCCGGCCGCTGGGCATCATTGGGTGGTATCCGGAGGCTGCGATCGCGCGGGCCCTGCAATACCAACTGCGCACCCCTGTCTCCTTCGGTGGTGGGCGCGAGCGCGCTGCGGGCCTGCGACTGATCGACCGGAGAACCGGGGCAGCATGGGGCCATGGCGAGGACGTGGTGGCCGATGCCATCGATCTGCTGCTCGCAGTCTCCGGGCGCCGTGTGGACCGGGAGTGCCTCACGGGAAGCGGAGCATCCCAACTCGCCGGAACCGCCTCGGGAACGCCGGGGGCAGGCGCGGCATCGCACCGGTGACGGGGGGAGCGAACACCATGGGCAGAAAGGACGACGTGCTGTGGACGCTGATGCGGGCCGAGCGGGCGGCGCTGGCGCAGGACCTGTCGACCCTCAGTGCGGACCAGTGGCGACACGACACCTTGTGCGGGCGGTGGGACGTCGAGCAGGTCGTCGCGCATCTCACGGCGGCGGCAAGCCTGAACCAGTGGCAGTGGCTCCGGAGCATGTGTGGCGCACGCTTCCGTCCCGAGGTCCACAACCAGCGGCGGCTCGCCGAGTACCGCGGCGACACTCCCGCCGCAACGCTCGACCGGTTCCGTGCCGTGATCGGTAGCACCAGGGCACCGTCCGGCCACACCGCGGCCTACCTCGGTGAGGTGGTCGTGCACGGCCAGGACGTCCGCTGGCCGTTGGGGCTGCCCAGGAAGCCCAGCATCGAGGCGCTGACGCCCGTGGCCGACTTCTTCGCCCGACGGGACTTCGCCGTCGCCAGCCACACGCAGGCGGCCGGTCTGCACCTGCGGGCGGACGATGGGCCGTTCGCCACTGGCTCCGGGCCGCTGGTCTCCGGTTCTACCCTCGCCTTGGTGATGAGCATGGCCGGTCGCGCACCGTACCTCGACCAACTCCACGGGCCAGGTGTGCCGATCCTGCAGGCACGCCTGGACGGCGCCACAGCCTGAACCACCGTCGCAGGACTCACCACGAAAGGGCGCCATGACCGATTTCCCGCAGAACCTCGACCACACCTTCACCGCTCCGATCGGCGTCGACGTCAAAGGGGAAATCTGGTCATGCGTCGAGATGCCGGGCTCAGCGGAGTTCTTCGGGACCAAGAAGAGCGTGCGGGTAGACGCCACCGTGGACGATATCCCGATGCCCGACGTCGGACTGATGGTCACCGGTCGTGGCGGGCACATGCTCTCACTCAGCGCCGCGACGCGTAAGCGGCTCGGCAAGAGCCTGGGCGACGTCGTCGTCGTTCACCTGCAACGCCGCCTCCGCTGAGTTCAAGCCTGACCGTTCAGGTATCCCGCCAGGCGGGTCGACCACGCCGTACACGCGGGTGTTCTCATCCGGGCGGCCCAGTTCGACCACGTGGGTCAGGTGGCCACCCGATTGACGAACATGACGGCTGCGACCACGACACCGGCGAGCACCCCGTAGGCGAGGTTCCCGGTGACCACCGTGATCCACCACGGTGGTGACCATGACCGCGGTCTCGCTCTTGGGCATCCGGCGCTGCGTGCGCAGTCGCACCGAGTGCCAACAGGGCGCTACGGCCGGGGTCTGCGGGCTATCTGCGCCACCAGCGCCAGCACCGAGGCGGCCGTCACGACGGTGATAGCCAGGGGGAGCGAGCTGGCCGAGCTCATCGCGCCGATCGCCGGGCTCAGGCCGATCGCGGTCACGCGAATGGACAGGGCGATCCAGGTGACCCCGCTATGCGGGCGAAGACCCGGAACCTGATCGGCGCGGGCGAACGCCAACGGGATGGTGATGGCGCTGCTCAACCCGGCCAGTGCCAGCCCGGCGACCGTCAGGGTTGCCGACGGCACCCAGGCCAGCAGCAGCAGGCCGGCGATCATGCCGATCAGGCTGGTCATCAGCGCGGTGTGCTCCCCGACCCGGTCCACGAACCTGTCTCCGAGAATCCGTCCGATGAACTGGGCGATGAGCAGCGCGCTCAGCCCGATCCCGGCGGAACCAAGCGCCACTCCTCGTTCGGTGGCCAGGAGTACGGCAGACCAGTTGTTGCCCACGTCCTCCACCGACACCCCGGCCAGCGCCAGCAGCCCCAGGGGCAACAGCAGCCGGAGCGAGAACCAGTTCGGACGCCGCGACGCCCGCGCCGGTGCGTCACCTGATCCTTCGCCTCTACCCGTACCGGCACCGCCTGCGGTGCTGCGATCCGGGAGGAACGCCCGGCCGGCTAGCGTCATCGCGGCCACGCAGGCCAGCCCCCAGCCACCAAGGTGAACCGGCAACGGCACCGCTGCGGTGGCCGCGAGGGTGCCGACCACGCCGCCGGCTGCCGCACCCACGCTCCACCCGGCGTGCATCGAGTTCAGCACCGAGGAGCCCCGAGCGGCCTGCACGGCCAGGCCCTGGGCGTTCTGGGCCACGTCCACGATGGCATCTGCCCACCCGGCCAGGGCCAGCCCGGCCAGCACCAGCCAGACGTTGCCCGCACTCACCCCGAGGGTGGCCAGGAACAGGCCGGCGGCGACCCAGGCGGTGCCGGCGGTCGTGGTGGCCCGCGTGCCGATCCGGCGCAGCACGATCCCGGGCAGGTTCAATGCCGCCGCGGCGCCGACGGCGTATCCGGCCACGAGCAGCCCGAAGGTGGCATCGGAAAGGGCGAGCAGATCCTTGACCTCGGCGTACCGGGCCAGCAGCGTCGCCGGGAGTGCGCCGTTGGTGGCGAAGGCGATGGTGACCGCGACCCGGGCGCGGCGGACTTCGGCGGACACGCTCGGCAGCCTTGCATCAGCGCCTCGCGCGGCCAAATCGTCACCCGGCCGAGTTGAAGGGGCCCGGTCTGCTGTGAGACGTGCTACCCGGCCACGCGGGCACTGGTAGTGGGCGGGTAGGATGGATCCGCTGCGCGTGTCGGTGAGCCCTGCCATGCCCAGGTTTCTGTGCCGTCCCGCTGTCTTGACACGGGTGGCGTCAGGACCGAGAGCGGGCCCACGGCGGGTGCAGGCCACCGACGCCGGCCCTGAAGACCCCAAGTGAGACATGGAGCCAATCAAAGTGAAGAGCGCAGTCGAGAACCTCGACCAGACCCGCGTGAAGCTGACCGTGGAGGTCCCGCTCACCGACCTGCAACCCAGCCTGGACCGAGCGTACAAGGAGGTCGCCCAGCAGGTCAGCATCCCCGGCTTCCGCAAGGGCAAGGTGCCCCCGCGCATCATCGACCAGCGCGTCGGTAAGGCTGTGGTGATGGAGCAGGCGGTGAACGAGGCGCTGCCGGGGCTCTACCGCGACGCGGTGGTGGAGGCCGGGATCAAGCCGATCGGCCAGCCCTCCGTAGAGGTCACCGGACTGCCCGGGGTCGCTGAGTCCGAGGACCTGGTCTTCACCGCCGAAGTGGATGTGCGCCCGGAGATCACCCTGCCGGACCTGTCCGAGATCACCCTCACCGTCGACGACGTGGAGGTCACCGATGAGGACGTGGAGACCGAACTGACCACCCTGCGCGAGCGGTACGCCACTCTGGTCGGTGTGGAGCGGCCGGCTGCGGACGGGGACTTCGTCACGCTGGATCTGACCGCCACCATCGAGGAGGAGGAGATCGACTCGGTCTCCGGTGTCTCCTACCAGATCGGCGCCGGCAACATGCTCGAGGGACTCGACGAGGCGCTGACCGGGCTCTCCGCCGGGGAGACCACCACGTTCTCCTCCGCCCTGGTGGGCGGGGACCATGCCGGTGAGGACGCCGAGGTCACCGTGACCGCCAGCGTGATCAAGGAGCAGGAGCTGCCCGAGGTCGATGACGACTTCGCTCAGATGGCTTCCGAGCACGACACCGTCGATGAGCTCAAGGAGTCGCTGCGCACCCAGGCCGCCGACGCCAAGCGCAACGAGCAAGCGATCCAGGCCCGCGACAAACTGATCGAGCACCTGCAGGAGGCCGCCGACTTCCCGATCCCCACCGGTGTGGTGGAGGACGAGGTCACCCGACACCTGGCCGCCGAGGGTCGCGAGGACGACGCCGAGCACGGCGAGGAAGTGCGGGGGGAGACCACCGAGGGGCTGCGCCGGCAGTTGCTGCTGGATGTCCTGGCTGAGCAGGTCGACGTCAAGATCGGTCAGAACGAGGTGCTGGAGTTCATGCTGAACACCGCCCGTCAGTACCAGATGGATCCCAACGAACTCATCAAGAACGCCTCCGAGAATGGGCAGATGCCCTCCTTCATCGCCGAGGTCACCCGGAACAAGTCGGTCGCCACCGCGCTGCGGCAGGTCAAGGTGGTGGACTCCACCGGAGCCGAGGTGGACCTGACCGACTACATCGGTTCCGATGAGGAGGACGCCCAGATGGAGGCCGAGGCGCAAGCCGCGGCTGCCCAGGCCGCCGCAGGCCCGGCCACCGAGTTGGTGGACGTGGACCTGGACGAGGGCGACGACGACGCGGCCGCCGAGGCGGTCGAGGGCACCGACGCCGGGGACCAGGCCGAGGAAGCCGAACCGAGCAAGGACTGATCCGCCCGTCGGCTGCTGCGCCGACAGCGAAACCGACCCGCCGCCGGCATGGCTTTGCCGGCGGCGGCGTTAGTGTCAACAGCAGGAGTTTTCCAGCCCGTCGACGATCAGGAGAAGGTACGTGAGCGAGATGCCCAAGGCTGCCTCGGCCGATTCCAAGAACTTCGCCCTTGGTGACCACATCTACAGCCGTCTCATGTCCGAGCGCATCATCTGGCTCGGTTCGGACGTGCGTGATGACAACGCCAACCAGATCTCTGCGCAGATGATGCTGCTCGCCGCAGAGGACCCGGACAAGGACATCTGGCTGTACATCAACTCACCCGGTGGTTCGATCACCGCCGGCATGGCCATCTACGACACCATGCAGTTCATCAAGCCCGACGTGGCCACCGTGGCCATGGGTATGGCGGCCTCGATGGGTCAGTTCCTGCTGTCCTCGGGAACTCCGGGGAAGCGGTTCGCCACCCCGCACGCACGGGTGATGATGCACCAGCCCTCCGGTGGGATCGGTGGCACGGCCACCGACATCAAGATCCACGCCGAATTGATCCTGCACATGAAGAAGGTCATGGCGGAGTTGATCGCCGAGCAGACCGGCAAGAGCGTTGAGCAGATCAACCGCGACTCCGACCGGGACCGCTGGTTCACCGCCGCAGAGGCCCTGGAGTACGGCTTCATCGACGAGGTGGTCTCCTCCGCCAAGTCCGTCGGCAACTGATCAGTCCACCCAAGACCAGGAGATGCACACGTGAACATCCCCCACATCCAGGGCTTCGGTGGCCGGGCCGCCAGCCCCTCTTCCCGCTATGTGCTGCCCCAGTTCGAGGAGCGCACCGCCTACGGCTTCAAGCGCCAGGACCCCTACACCAAACTGTTCGAGGATCGAATCATCTTCCTCGGGGTGCAGGTCGATGACGCCTCGGCCGACGACGTGATGGCCCAGTTGCTGGTCCTGGAGGCCCAGGACCCGGACAGCGACATCATCATCTACATCAACTCACCCGGTGGTTCCTTCACCGCGATGACGGCGATCTACGACACTATGCAGTACATCAAGCCGCAGGTGCAGACGGTGGTGCTGGGCCAGGCCGCCTCCGCCGCCGCGGTGCTGCTGGCTGCCGGGACGCCGGGTAAGCGGCTGGCGTTGCCGAACGCTCGCGTGCTCATCCACCAGCCTGCGATGGAAGGTGGCTACGCCCAGGCTTCCGACATCGAGATCCATGCGAACGAGATGCTGCGTATGCGCGAGTGGCTCGAGGCGACCCTGGCCAAGCACTCCAGCACGCCCCAGGACCAGATCACCCAGGACATCGAGCGGGACAAGATCCTCTCCGCCGCCGAGGCGTTGGATTACGGTCTGGTCGACCAGGTGCTGGAGAGCCGCAAGGCCCCGTTGCCGGAACTGGGCCCCGGCGACGACGCCTGACCGGGTCTGTTCCCACCGTCTCCTTCCGGTCCCGTCCGACCGCCGAGCGCCCCGCCCGCGACTGCCGCCGGCGGGGCGCTGCGCGTCGGCGTCCCGCGCCCTCCTCCGCTGCCGTTCCGGGCGCCGGCCAGCGGAGTCGGCGGGGGCCATGGACGCACCAGACACGCGCTGAGCCTGCGCCCGCCCATCCCGACCGCGCCGTAGAGTGCAAGAGGCGCTTCCCCCTTCGTGCACACAGCGCGATGTGGGAGGGGCGGCTTAGTATTGATCGAGAGCACGATCCGCAGCACCCGCTGGTGCGGACCCAAACTCCACGTCAGGAAGGTGGCACCCATGGCACGAGTCGGAGAGGGCGCTGACCTGCTCAAGTGCTCCTTCTGTGGGAAGAGCCAGAAGCAGGTGGTCAAACTGATCGCCGGCCCCGGTGTCTACATCTGCGATGAGTGCATCGAGTTGTGCAACGAGATCATCGAGGAGGAACTGGCCGAAGCCGGTGAACTCGGTCTGGTGGACCTGCCCAAGCCCAAGGAGATCTACACCTTCCTGGAGGAGTACATCGTGGGCCAGGACAGTGCCAAGAAGGCACTGGCGGTGGCGGTCTACAACCACTACAAGCGCGTCCAATCCGGTGAGGCCCCCGGCGGCGCCGACGACGACGGTGTGGAGTTGAGCAAGTCCAACATCCTCATGGTCGGCCCCACCGGGTGCGGAAAGACCGAACTGGCTCGCACGCTGGCGAAGATGCTGAACGTGCCGTTCGCGATCGCCGACGCCACCGCCCTCACCGAGGCCGGGTACGTAGGCGAGGACGTGGAGAACATCCTTCTCAAACTGATCCAGGCCGCCGACTTCGATGTGAAGAAGGCCGAGACCGGAATCATCTACATCGACGAGATCGACAAGATCGCCCGCAAGTCCGAGAACCCCTCCATCACCCGGGACGTCTCCGGTGAGGGCGTGCAACAGGCGCTGCTGAAGATCCTGGAGGGCACCCAGGCTTCGGTGCCGCCGCAGGGTGGTCGCAAGCACCCGCACCAGGAGTTCCTGACCATCGACACCACCAACGTGCTGTTCATCGTGGCCGGGGCCTTCGCCGGACTGGACGACATCATCTCCTCCCGGGCGGGTAAGCGCGGGATCGGTTTCGGCTCCCCGCTCAAGAGCGCCGACACCATGGGGATGATCGAGGACGTCATGCCCGAGGACCTGCTCAAGTACGGGTTGATCCCGGAGTTCATCGGGCGCCTGCCGGTGGTGGCCACCGTGAGTCCTCTCGACGTGGCGGCACTGAAACAGATCATCACCGAACCGCGCAACGCCCTGGTGAAGCAGTACAAGCGAATCTTCGAACTCGACGGCGTGGAACTGGAGTTCACCGACGATGCCATCGAGGCGGTGGCCGAACAGGCCGAGTTGCGTGGCACCGGTGCTCGGGCGCTGCGCTCGATCATGGAGGAAGTGCTCCAGCCGGTGATGTTCGACATCCCCTCCCGGGAGGACATCGCCCGGGTGGTGATCACCCGTGAGGTGGTGCTGGAGAACGTCAACCCGACCCTTGTCCCGCGGGACCGGGACACCAAGGAAGAACCCCGCGAGAAGAGCGCCTGACCGTAGGCCCTACTCGCGGCTCGGTCCCGCTCGGCAGGGCGGTGCGGCCCAGTGCGGGCCCATCGGTGTTCACCGGAGCAGCCCGCCCCCGGTCCGCGCGGTGCCGTACCGCCGGACTGGCGCGACCACGTACGCTGATCGAAGACCGGCGGCCTCTCGAGTCGCGAGCCGGCGCAGCCGTTGTTTGACTGGCATCGGACCTATCCCGAGACGCAGGAGGTTACCGATGCGACTGCAACTTCCGGAGCTGCCCACCGATACCGCCGTGGTGACCGTGGTGTTCGACGCCACCCGCACCGGACCGAAGGCGCAGGAGGAGATGGACGCCCGCTGGCGCTCGCTGTCCTCGCAGTTGTCCGAGCAGGGTGCGAGTGCGGAGTTGCTGGAGGTCCTGGCCGAGCGAGTCCGGGAGAACACCGGCGCCTCCGGGACCCATGGGCGCATCTTGGTCGCCACCGCCGAGGGCGTGCAGATCGACCGCCTGCTCTCCGAGCCGCCCGCAACGGACTCAGCGGTACTGGGCCGCGGTGTGGATGTGCTCTCGCTGGCGTGGCAGGCCGATGACACTGTGCGGGCGGTCCTGGTGGAGGTGGACCGGTCCGGTGCCGACCTGAGCACGCTGGACACCTCCACGGCTGCGGACCGCTCCGCCGAGCGCACCGTTACCGGGGACCAGGACGAGTTGACCAAGAACCGCGAAGGCGGCCTGGCACATCGCCGCATCCACTCCCGCGCGGAGGACTCCTTCGAGCGCAATGCCACGCAGATCGCGGAGGAGATCGAACGCTACGTGCGCAGCGAACAGCCCGAACTGGTGCTGCTGACCGGTGAACTCCGGATGGTGGCGCTCCTGCGTGAGGCCGCCACCGAACAGGTCGCTGAAATGACGCACGTGCTCGAATCCGGTTCCAGAGCAGACGGGGTGCACCAGGGCGCATTCACCGAGGAGATCGCCGGAGTCTTCCACCAGTACCGGATGCGGCGTCGGGAGCAGGTCCTGGAGCGCTTCAAGGAACAGGCAGGCCGAGACGGTGCCGCCGTGGCCGGTGTGGACGACGTGCTTGATGCGCTGCGCCGAGGCCAGGTCGAGGAGGTCCTGCTGGCCGAGACGGTGCTGCACGCCGATTCGGCGCTGCGCACCACCACGGCGTGGATCGGGCCCGAGGCGGTCCAGGCCGGGATGAGTCAGGAGGAGGTTCGCGGACTCGGCGCGGACCAACCCCAGCAAGTCAGCGCCTCGGTGGCCCTGGGCCGGCTGGTCGCGGCCACCGATGCCGGTATCACCCTGGTGGATGAGGCCGCCCTGGACGTGCCTGATGACGTCGCAGCCCTGCTGCGTTGGGACGATGACTCCACTCCTGGCCAGTCGACCTACACGATGAGCCGGGACGCCGGGACGACCAGCGGCTCGCGGGATGGCGCCGGGGTCCACAGTGGCCTCACACGGTGATGGTTTGCCAGGTGTCGGGCTGAACGTCGCGGGGGCCGCCGCTGTGGATACCCAGGGCTGGGGTGACCAGATCCAGGGCGATCGTCGCCTTGGTCACGCTGTCCTCATGTTCGGGCACCCCCGGGGTGCGGCGCACACAGATGGCCACCTCCGGCGCGCGGTGCAGTGCCGCGATCCGCTGTAACGGATCGGTGATCGAGAGTGCTTGCGACTGCCCGTCCAAGTACTCCAGCCGGCGCCCGGAGGTGCTCGCGGGTGCAGCGGGCTGCGCTCCGGACGCCAACTCGGGGTCGAGGAAGTGGTTGGTGTGGTTCAAGGCCACACCCTCGCGCCCCTCGATCACCCCGACTCCCACCGGTGTCGCCTCCACACAGGCCGTCCGCAGGTGCCCGCTGCGGGACGCGATGGTGAACACGCTGGAGGCGCCGAAGGTCAACGAGCGGGCTACCTCGATGGCCTCGGAGACGGTGGTCGCGACCTCCAGGATGTGCCGTGCCGCCACGTGCACCGGGGTCCCGCTCCGGGACCCGTCGCTGCGGTGGCGCAGGATGTTGAAATGTAATCCCAGGCCGTGACTGTTCACTCCGATCTTGCCGACCTGCCCGAACTCGGCGAAGGTCACCACCTGGGAACTCGCCTCGGCGGTGGGAAAGGCCGACACCAGCGATTCCGTCGCCAGACCCGGCCGCCAGTCCCATGTCTGCATGGTGTGCGGGATACCGCCTGCGGGCCAGAACGCGGTGGCCGAGCACTCCTGCGCAGGTGGGGCCAGGGCCAGGATCTCGGTGCGCGCGTTGAGCATCATGACCTGCCAGGCCGGCAGGTCGGCACCGGCGGCGATCTGCTCGATCTCCTCCGACAGATCCGGCATGCCGGCCCGGATACGCTCACCCGCCGACTCACTGACCCGGCGGACCGTGTCGGCATCGATACCGACGGTCCTGAAGTGCTGCTGGTACTCGGCCACCGCAGCGCGGATCTGCCTCGACCATGTGCTTCCGTACTCCAGGCCGCGCTCGGCCGGGTTGCTGGTCGCGGTGCGGTGGGTGTGGATCGTCATCGCCGTCATGACACCTGACTCTGCCATGTCCGCCGGTGCGACCGAGAGGGGTCGGTGCGCATACGATGAGACGATGAGTTCCTCACCTGACGGCGGAGCCGGCATTCCGTCCGAACTCCTCAGCCTGCGGGGCAGCATCGACAACATCGACGCCGCACTGGTGCACCTGCTCGCCGAACGGTTCAAGTGCACCCAGAGCGTGGGCCGGCTCAAGGCCGAGCTGGGACTGCCGCCCTCGGATCCGGCGCGGGAGGAACGGCAGATCGCCCGCTTGCGCGCGCTCGCCGAGGATGCCGGGCTGGACCCGGTGTTCGCCGAGAAGTTCCTCAATTTCATCGTGGCCGAGGTGATCCGCCACCACGAGGACATCGCCGGTGCGCGGCCCTGACCGACCGGTTACCCGCACCCGCACACTCCCGACCCGAAGGACCCAGTGATGCTGCCCCTGAAACTCGGTTACAAGGCTTCTGCCGAACAATTCGATCCGCGCGAGTTGGTGGAGATCGCCGTCGCCGCCGAGGGACACGGCATGGAGTCGGTGTTCGTCTCCGACCACTTCCAGCCCTGGCGCCATGAGGGTGGGCACGCGCCGGCCTCGCTGGCCTGGATGGCCGCGGTGGGGGAGCGGACCTCCTCGGTGCAGATCGGCACCTCGGTGATGACCCCGACGTTCCGGTACAACCCTGCCGTGATCGCCCAGTCATTCGCCACGATGGGGTGCCTCTACCCGGGCCGGGTGATCCTGGGAGTGGGGACCGGCGAGGCGCTGAACGAGATCGCCACCGGGTGGGACGGTCCGGGGGACCAGCACTGGCCCGAGTTCAAGGAACGATTCGCCCGGCTGCGCGAGGCGGTCCGGTTGATGCGCGAGTTGTGGACCGGGGAGCGAGTGAGTTTCGACGGGGACTACTACTCCACCCACGACGCCAGCATCTACGACGTACCCGAGGGCGGCGTGCCGGTCTATATCGCCGCGGGCGGACCGATGGTGGCCCGCTACGGGGGGCGGGCCGGGGAAGGGTTCATCTGCACCTCCGGCAAGGGTGCCGACCTCTACACGGAGAAGTTGCTGCCCGCTGTCGACGAAGGGGCAGCCAAGGCGGGGCGTGAGGCGGAGGGTATCGACCGGATGATCGAGATCAAGATCTCCTACGACACCGACCACGACGCCGCGCTGGAGAACTGCCGGTTCTGGTCACCGTTGTCGCTGAGTGCGGAGCAGAAGCACTCCATCAACGATCCGATCGAGATGGAGCGGGCAGCCGACGCACTGCCGATCGAGCAGATCGCGGAGCGCTGGATCGTGGCCTCCGACCCCGACGAGGCGGCGAGCAAGGTGCTGGAGTACCACCGGATGGGCTTCAACCACCTGGTCTTCCATGCTCCGGGGCACGACCAACGCCGGTTCCTGGAACTGTTCGAACGGGACCTGGCCCCGCGCCTGCGTGCCGCGACCGACTGACGCCGAACCGGGGAATGGAACCTGGCGGCAGGGGGTTACCTCACGTGTGAGTACTCCGATCGCTGTGAACATCTGGTCCGACATCGCCTGCCCGTGGTGCTACATCGGTAAGCGCACGTTCGAGGAGGGACTGGGCGCCTTCGACGGCGCCGCCGAGGTCGAGATCACCTACCACTCCTTCGAACTCGCCCCCGATACCCCGGTGGACTTCGAGGGCAGCGAGGTCGACTTCCTCGCCTCGCACAAGGGTATGGACGCCACCCAGGTCGAGCAGATGCTCCGGCAGGTCACCGCCATCGCGGCCGACGTCGGCCTGGACTACGACTTCGACTCGGTCAAGCACACCAAGACGCTGCTCGCCCACCAGGCCCTGCACTACGCCAAGGCTCACGGCCGGCAACTGGACCTGGTCGAGCGGTTGTTCGCCGCCTACTTCGAGCAGGGCCGGCACCTGGGCCGTGCCGACGAGTTGGCCGATCTCGGCGCCGACGTCGGCCTGGACCGTAAGGGAATGCTCGCGGCCCTGGAGGCGGGCAGCCATGCCGAAGACGTGGACGCCGACATCGCCCAGGCTCGCGGCTACGGCATCCAGGGAGTGCCGTTCTTCGTCATTGACGGACGCTACGGCATCTCGGGAGCACAGAAGCCCGAGGTCTTCACCCGGGCGCTGGAGCAGGTACGCTCCGAGCGTGCCGGAGCCTCGGCATGACCGGAACCGGGCGCGACCATCAGGCCTCCTCGCCAACCGCCGGCCCCGCTTCCCGCCCCGCCGTCGACGGCCCTTCCCTACTCCCCGGACTGATCGCCGTGGGGGATCCCGGGGCCGGGGTTTGCGTCGACGGAACCTGCACCGTGCCCGAGCCGGTGACCGACACCGTCCACCAGGGCCAGGGACGGGGTGCCCGGTAGCAGATTCTGCAGCCGGGCAGCTCGCTAGATGTACTTCCCCGTTAGGTTGTGAACGCGGTCTGCTGGGGTGAGGCCTTCGATAGCGGTGTGGGCTCGATGATGATTGTAGTCGTGGAGGAATGCCTCGTAGGAGGCTTCACGTTCGGTCTCACTGGAGTAGGGCCTGGCGTAGGCCCACTCGACTATCAGGGTCCGATTGAACCTCTCGGCTTTCCCGTTCGTCTGCGGGCGGCGGGGTTTGGTGCGCTTGTGCTTGACCTGCGGGCCCAGCGCGTGCTTGAAGTCCCCGGACCGGTAGCAGGAACCGTTGTCGGTCATCACTGCCGCCACGGTCACGCCGATCCCGTCGAAGAAGGCGTTGGCGCGGTTCCAGAACGCGGCGGCGGTGTGTTTCTTCTCGTCATCGAGGATTTCGGAGTAGACCAGGCGGGAGTGGTCATCGACGGCGTGGTGCAGGTACCGGTACCCGCGTGAGGGCGACGCGCCAGCTCTGGCTGCCTTGTCGCGTGTTGAACCGGCGCGCCGATCCTGTGATGAACCGCGGCCGTGAGCCCGCCAGCCGCCGCCGTCGGGAATCCGGCCCAGTTTCTTGACGTCGACGTGGACCAACTGGCCGGGCCGATCAACTTCGTACCGGTGAGGCTGGGGCCGGCGCACCGGCAGGCCGGTAGCTTGATCGATGCACTCCAGCCTGGGCATTCGGTACCGGGCCAGCACCCGACCCACAGTCGAGCGGGCAATCCCCAGGTGGTAGCCGATGCGGTGCGGGCCCCACCGCTTGTTGAATCGCAGGGAGATGATGCGCCGCTCGGCGCGCAGCGGCAGCCGGGACGGGCACCGATGCGGGCGGCTGGATCGGTCTTCGAATCCGGCCCCTCTTCGGTGGCGGGCCACCCACCGGGACACGGTAGCCGGTGAGACCTGGAACCGTTCGCCAACCCGGCGCTGGGACCAGCCGGCCTCAACGACCAGGGCAACCATCCGGGCTCTACCTTCAGGTGTCAGGGGTGCATTACGGTGAGTCACGGAGACCTCCGAACGTTCGATGAAATGGTTGGTACACCCATCGATATCGGAGGTCTCCTTCTAACTCACGGACCGATCACAACGTGTCGAGGAAGTACA